>JBOHNC010000460.1:0-5694 GCA_050730415.1 Planctomycetota bacterium | reverse complement strand
GCACCGGCGGCTGCACCGGCGGCCGCACCGGCGCCGGCGCTGTCCCCGACTGAACTCGACCACCTGTTCAACGGGCGCGTGACGCTGGAATACGGCAGCCAGCCCGAGCCTTCCTACCACACGCTGGAGGGGCTCACGCCGGCGCTACCCGAGGACGACGCCAAAACCGGCTGGCAGCAGCTGCTGGCCAACGATTTCAAATCGGCGCGGGCGAGTTTCGCCAAGGTGCTGGCCGCCACTCCCGGTCAGCCGTCGGCCGTGCACGGCATGATGCTGCTCGACAGCCTTGAAGGCCAGGGCAGCCAGGTGCTGGATATGATTCTGGCCGAAGTCCGCCACACGGCGGCTTCGCCGCAGGCGCTGGTGGCGATGAATCTGCTGGGCAGCCGCGACGATTTGCCGCTCGATGCCTCCACCCGCATCGCGCAGTTGGAATTGGACCTCGTCAACGACCCGCAGACCGACGGCGGCGTGCGCACCATCCTGGCCAACGCGCTGCTGAACGACCCGCGCGACAACAGCCTGCTGAGCGGCGCCAAGGCCGACAAGCTGCTTCCGCTGACCGGCCTCGTCACCGGCTACCAGGCGGTGTTCGGTCCGTTCGGGCTGTACGACAACGATTTTTCCGGCGGCGACATGCAGCGCAACCTTTTGATGCGGCCGTTTCCGCCCGAAAACGGCTTGGGCAACCTGCAGTTCACCGACCCGGTGCCCACACCGCCGCCGGCGATTGCGCCCCTGGCGGCCGGCTGGCCGCGCGTGGTCATCCTGAACCCGGATTGCATCTACGGCCAGCTGGACGTGCATGACCGCCTGCCCAGCTACGACCGCCCCGCCATCTTCTACACGTTAACCAACCTGCACTGCGATCAGCCCACCGACGCGGTCGTGATGCTGACCGGCCTGGCCCAGGCGGTCGTGTACCTGAACGGGGAGCCGATCTACACCCCCGATCTGGCGGCCTCCTACGACCGCAACCTGTACATGCTCGGCGGCCGTTCCCTGCTGAAGGTCCACCTGGTGGCGGGCAACAACCCGATCCTGGTCAAGCACGATGCGCAGGACGCCGATTTTTCGATTCGTGTCACCGGCGCCGATTTCCAACCGATCGCCGGCCTCGTGTACAAGCCGCTCACCCCCGCCGAACTGGCGGCGGTGAAGGTCACGCCGTTGCGCGGCACGGTGGCCTCCGAGCCGGTGCTCAGCTACGACCTGGCCTGGCTGGTCGGGTCGAAGGACGGCCGCCAGCTTTGCAAGGGGCTGGGGGACTTGACCGCCGCCGCCGCCAAAACCGATGTGACGCAGGTGGCCTTTTTCTGCCGTCAGCTTTTGCAGCACGGCGACTACCTCGGTGCCGTGGCCCTGGCGGGCAGTTTTCGCGCGGCCTACCCGAAGTCGGTGGCGGCGCAGTTCACCGAAGCCGCGCTGGAACGCAGCGCGGTGGCTTCGCACCTGGCGGCCGACGGCCGCTACGGCGTCCCCGCCCGTGCGGCGATCGACGCACTGTCCAAGGCCAACCCGCAACTGTTCGCCGTGCAGCAGGCGGAACTGGAAATCGCCCAGGAGCGCAGCGACTCCGAACAGGTGCTCACCCTGGCTCGCGGCCTGACCGCCAAATTCGCCGACCTGCCGTTGAGTCACTACCTGCTGGCGGAGGTCTACCGCGACCGCAAATGGGAACCGGAAGCCGAAACGCAGATCGACGACTACCTCAACCTGTACAGCCTCGGCGGCGCGGATGCGGGGCAGAACGCCTACCGTTCGTCGGTGCCCGGGCCGGCGCACCAGTTCGCGGCCGATTTCCACCAGCATCACGGCCGGCAGTCGACCTACCTGCAACTGCTGAGCGAAACGCACCAGGCCGGCCAGGACACCACGCTGCAGTGGGCGCTCCATTTGCAGGACATCGGCCAGGCCGACGACGGGCTGAAGCTGCTGCAGAACGACCTCGAAACCTGGCCGGTGTACAAGCGTCGGATCACCTGGGAAATCGCGCGCTTCCAGAAGCAGCAGGGCAACCTCGAAGCCTTCCGCTCGGCGCTGGATGCCCGCATCGAACGCAATCCGTACGATTCCGACCTGCTGGGAAGTCGGATTCACCTGTCGGTGCGGCAGGGGCTGACCAAGGAAGCCCTGGCCGACATTGCCACCTACCTCGGGCGTTTCGGCGAAGACGAATCGCTGCTGCGCTTGCAGGCCGATCTTGAACACCGCGACCCGCTGGCGTGGTACAAGCCCTACGCGGTGGCCATCGACGCGGTGCCGGTGGCCGACTACACCACCGACAAATACAAGAGCGCCAGCACGGCCGACCTGATCGATTTGCAGGTGGTGCGGGTCTTCCCCGATACCACCGCGTGGGTGTACCACAAGAGCGTGATCGTGCCGCTGGTGACCGACGCCGTCGATCAGGTCAGCCATCAGCAGATCGGCGCGCTCAAGGACGCTCTGACCGTCTCCAGCCTGAACCCCAACGGCGACAGCTACGTGCCCGACTACATCAACGGCAACACCGCCGAAATGTACAACGTCCAGGTCGGGACGCGGGTGAGCACTGAAAACGTCGAGTTCCATCCGGCCAACGAGGACCAGCCGTCGCTTCAGTGGAACGAGCAGTTCCGGACGGTGGACGATCCAACCGGCCTGCGGCGGCTGGTGATGATCCTGCCCAAGGACCTCGACGCCAAGCTGCACATCTTCGAAAACCTGCCGGATGATATCAAACACACCCGCACGGTGCAGGGGGACGAGATCATTCACGTTTTCGAAAATACGACCCACGCTCCGCTGCATCAGGAAGACGCGATGCCCATGCAGGACCTGATGGCGCGGCTGACGCTGTACTCCGACCCGACCGACCTGTACCACGGCACCGACCTGAGCCTCACCGTCACGCCCGGCTACCCCTCGCAACTGGTGCGCGAGACGGCGGAAACGATCCTGAAACCGCTGCCGGCCGACGCCACCCGCCTGCAGAAATTCGACGCCATTCTGCAGTGGGTGAAGACGGCGCTCCGGCCCGGCGAGGGCGCGGCGACCTTCGACGACATGATCGCCATGAAAGTCGCCGGCAACCATCCGACGCGCCAGGAACTCGCGCAGGCATTGGCCATCAGCGTGGGGCTGCCGGTCCGCGCGGTGATGCAGGTCGCGACCTACAATCCCTACCGCGACATCCTGGCGAAAGTGCGGCGCTTCGTCTATCCGCAGGGCGAACTGCTCCAGGTCGGCGATGCCGGCATGCTGGCGCTGGAAGATCCCAACGGCGATCTGCACTACCGCACCGTGATGGGCCAGCAGGCGCAACTGTATCCGAGCGTTCCGTCGGTGGATCCCTCGCTGAACGACGGCACACCGTTGTGCAATTACGTGGCTCTGGCCACGCCCATGGGCGAAACGCTGCGGCGCTTCCAAGGCGTGCACCAGTCGGGAGCCGGGCTGTCGCTGGAGATGGCCGTGCAGGTCGGCGCCGACAACACCGCCGCGCTGACCGGGCGCGCCTTCGTCTACGGCCCCTCGGCCGGGCAGGTCCGCGAACAGCGCACCGACGCGCGCAACCGCGAGATTCTCGACGACCGCATCGCGCAGTGGTTCTGGCCGCAACTGGCCAGCCGCCAACTGAGCTACTTTGACGCCGGCGCGCCGGAGGCGCCGCTGGAAATCGCCGCCGCCGGCACGATCGGACGCATCGGCCAGACCGATGCGGTCGGGCCGCAGGACGGCATCGCGATTCCCGCGTTGCGCGCACCCGGACGCGGCAGCCTCAGTTCGATTCTCGGGCTCATGGGCAAGACCGACCGCGACTACGATTTCCTGCTCGACCAGCACCTCGACAGCACCCAGGCCTACTTCATGCCGCAGGCGATCGTGTACGAGGCGCCGGCCGGATGGGGCTGGAGTTCCGTTCCGGAAGATCTGATCCTCGACACCGAATTCGGATGGTACTACTGCGACTACCAGGTGCTGGGCCGCCGCCTCGAAGTTCATCGCGGGTTCGTCGTGCCCAAGCAGGACCTGACGCCCGAGCAGTGGAAGCGTTTCAACGCCTTCCTGGGCGCGATCCGCAACTACGAACTGCTGGGCACCATCGTCTGCCAGCCGCTGCCGGCCGATGCTCCCTTTCACACGCCGGTGCTGTCGCGCGGCGCGGTGCGGACCGACCTGAGCTGGTAGCCGGGCGAACGGGCGTATCGGTCTCCGCCTGCGGGTGCTATAATTCCAAGCGATTCAATCGGCCGCCGGATGCGCGCCGAGGCGGTGGCTGCCGGAGACGCGAAGCCGGACATGAGCGACATTGACACGATACCGCCCGGAACGGTGGTCGGCGGCTGCCGGATCGTCGATTGCATCGGTGGCGGCGGCATGGGCCAGGTGTACCGTGCCGAGCACCTGCGGCTGAGCCGCACGATTGCCCTGAAAATTCTGCCTGAAGATGTCATCCGGCGCAATCCGGCCGGGATCGAGCGATTTTTCCAGGAAGCCCGGACGCTGGCGAAAATCGAACATCCCAATGTGCTCACCATCCACGACTGCGGTCAGGACGGCGCCTACCACTACCTGCAGACGCGCTACGTGGAGGGACACAACCTCGAAGAACTGGTCGAAGACCGCCCCAAGGGTCTGCCGGCTGAGCAGGTGCGCAAGATTCTGCTGGGCGCGTTGGACGGTCTCGCGGCGGTCCACCATGCCGGCATGGTGCACCGCGATGTGAAGCCGGCCAATTTCATGCTCGACGCCACCGGCAAGGTGATCCTGATGGATTTCGGGCTGGCCAAATTTCTGGCCGCCGACAACGAAGCGCGCACCGAACCCGGCTATGTGCTGGGCACTCCGCAGTACATGTCGCCGGAGCAGTGCAACGGCTTGGAACTGGATCCGCGCAGCGACCTGTATTCGCTCGGCTGCGTCGCGTATTTTCTGCTGACCGGCCACCGCCCCTTCGACGGCGACAATCCGCTCCAGATCATGAAAATGCACCGCGACGAATTTGCGCCGCCGATCCGCTCCTACCGCCCCGATGTGCCGGAAGAACTGGCGCACGCGATTGCGATCATGATGGAAAAAAATCCCGACGGGCGCTACTCCGACGCCGCCGCCTGCATTGCCGAATTGCGGCGGATCGAGGCGGTGGTCGAAGGCGATCTGCCCGGCGCGCGCGGCCAGGTGCGCAACCTGCCGACCCATCCACCCACCAGCTACCAGCCGGCCGGCATGCCGCCCACCGCCGGGCCCCTGCCCGCGCAGCCGGCCGCCGCCGCCGGAGTCGGCCCACGCGGCGGTACCTCCCCGCGCGGTGGTCCGCCGCAGGGAAGCGCTCCAAGGTATGCCGCCGGGCCTGCCCAATCGCCAAGCCCGCCCAGCCCACCGGCGCCGCCGGTCCCGCCTGTACCGCCGGCGCCGCTACGCGCGCCGATGCCGCCGATGCCGCCTGTGCCGCCGGCAACGCTGGCGCCGATCGGCCCGCCGACCTTGCAGGACACGGCGATGCTGGAAGTCGAGTCGATGGCCACGATCTACCGCAGCGAACTGCGGCCCCAGGCCGAACCGCTCCGTCCGCCGTCCATCCCGCCTCAGGCCGGTGAAACCACGCTGCCGCCCGCCGGCTTGGCGGACCCCGCCTTCGATCCCATGGGGGCGACGATGCTGGGCGCCACGCTGGTCGGCCGACCCGGCCTGGCTGCGCCGGGCGAAGCC
>JBOHNC010000459.1:0-4735 GCA_050730415.1 Planctomycetota bacterium | reverse complement strand
AGCCGGCGCAGGCGCGGGAACGGCTGGCACCGGGGCGCCGGGAGTCGCGCCGGGGTTGGCGGCGACGGCCGGGTGGCTCGGCGGCACCAAGGGCAGCGGCGCGTCCGGCGAGTCGGCGGGCGGCGTCGAACCGCAAGCGACGGCACCCAGCAACAGGCCGGTGACCAGAACGGAGGCGAATGCCAAACGAACTACCATGGGAGATGCTCCTGTGCATTGGTTCAGGGGTGGTCTAGATGAAACGGCCAAGGGGCCAATCGGTCACTTCCCAAACGAACTACAGTAACATATGATACATTAGCTTCGTTTTGTATTAGCCCTGAGCCTCTCCAGCGCCTTGGTCTGCTCCTTGTGCAGCCAGCCGGATGACCTCGATCTCCGGCGGCTGTTTGCCGTCGGAGGGCAGCGTCAATTTGACCAGGTGCCGGCCGGGGGTGCCGAAGCCGAACTCCCCGCCCGGCAGCGATCCGCCGCCGGTCAGCACCACTCGCACGCCATGAAGCACCTGTTCGTCGAACACATGGCAGTGCCCGCAAAGCGCCAGTTGCACCCCGGCCGCGCCCGCCGCCTGGAACAGTTCGGGGACTCGTTCGGGCGCCGCATGGTAGGACCAGTGCTCCCACCGGGGCGGCTTGTGCACCGCCAGAATCGTCGGCCGTGGCGGCCGGGCCAGCCCGTTCAGCAAATCCACATCGCCGATCGAAAAGGCCCCCTGCTTGGCGGTGTTGTTCAGCACCACCAGCCGCCAGGGGCCCAATTCGAGCACCGCCCGGCAGGGCCCGAACAGCCGTTCGAACCAGAACCGGCCGAGGGTGCGCTTGTCGTGGTTGCCGAGCACATGCAGCATGCCGGCATGACGGTCCTGGTGCAGCAGGTTCCAGTTGGTGAGGTGGCGCAGCAGTTCAAACAGGCCGCCTTCGTCAGCGTAGTCGCCCAGGTGCAGGATGGCATCGGGCCGCATGGCCGCAACGGCGGCGTGCAGATCGGCGGCGCCGTCGCCGGGGAAATGGGTATCGGAGATGACGGCCAGGGTGAGAGCGGGCTGGGTGCGGGCGCGCGCGGCCAGCCGAGCGGCGACGGCGCGGTTGGTCAGACGGTCGGGCCGCAGCCAGGCGGCGATCAGGCCGGGAGCGGTCAGCGGTGCGGTGAGGGTCCGCACGCAATGCAGGTAGAGTCGCCGGGCCAGCCGCGCCATGGTCGTCAGGTCTCCATCGTCGTCCAGTAGAACCACAGGCCGGTCAGGAGCAGCAATCCGTGCAGCCCGAACAGGTAAACCGGCACCGCCCACGGCGCGAAGGCAAACACATCGGCCACGTAGTACAGGCTGACGTAGTGCAGACCGATGCCGGTGACGGCGATCAGCCCGGCCAGGCCGGCGCCCTGGGCCGGATGCCAGCTCATTTTGAGTTGCAGCGGCATGACCCAGAACAGCAGAGCCGGGATGAGCAGCAGTTCACTCAGCCGCCCCCACAGCTCGGCCGAAACCGTCGGCAGCGGTTCCATGCGCCAGAGTTCGCGCAGCGAGAAGGAATCCATGTCGGCTTCGCCGACTTCGAAGGGATCGGGGCTGAACGGCAGCGCCAGCGCGGTGACCGGCGTGCGGCGGGTGGCGATCAGGCGGGGGTCGGAGGGATCGGGGCCGCGAGCCAGCCGTTCGCCGCCGGCCGGGAATTCCCAGCGGCCGCGGCCGCCGTCGATCGGGTGCCAGACGGCCAGCGGGGCGTCATATTCGATCGGCCAGGTCTGGCCGGGGTGGAATTCGCGCAGGTGGAAATCGAGGGCGCGCTTGGCTTCGAGGTGATAGCGGCCGACATCGAGAACGTAATCGACCGGGCGGCCGTTTTGGGTGCTCTGGAACAGCCGGGTTTGCGCCTGAGCGACGCGGGCGGACTTGCCTTTCATGCGTTCGTACACCCAGTTCTGTTCGCGGGAGGTGGTTTTGAAGGCAAATTCCTGGAGGGTCGAAAGGGTGACGGCCAGGAGCAGGCCGACCAGCGGAATGACGATCAGGCGGCGACGCAGATCGCCCCCTGCGGCGCGGATGATCAGGGTTTCGCGGGCGCGGTGCATCACCACCAGCGCGAAAACCGCCGCCGCCAGCACCGTCACGCCATTGAAGCGCAGGATGTTGGTGAGCGAATCGAAGATCAGGTATTGAAAGATCAGCTTCAGCGCCGTGGCGTGGCCGAGCGGAATCAGGTCGCCGTGGCTGGCGGTGCGCTGGGACATCTCCAGAAAGTTGGAGAAGTTCTCCACGTTTTCCATCACGTCGAGGGTGACGAACAGCAGCAGGACGCCGCAGAGGGTGCCGAGAAAAGGGGTGAGGAACATGCCGAGAATGTGGCCTTCGAGAACGCGGGTGCGGAACCAGCCGGGTTTGGGCATTGCGGCGGAAGCGTCGGAAACCGCATCGGCGCTGCGTGCGGCTGTCGGGCCGGCGGCCGGCGGAGGATGCAACCGATTGGGCGGCGTGTCTCCGGCGTCGGGATCGGAAGCGAGAGGAAGGGCGGCCGCGGCCGACGCGCGGGCGCGGCGGAAGGGCAGCCATCGTTTGCAGGCCGCGGCCAAGCGGGCCAGATTCCCGGCGCGCGGCGCGGTCTGCCAGCGAATCAGCAGCAGGCCCAGCCCGCCGAGCAGAAAATTGGGCAGGAACTGCCCCCAGAGCGGCGGCAGGTCCCACTGGAGCGTGAAGGCGCGACCGACGAGGCCCAGCGGGTAGAACAGCAGCCCGTAGCCGACCAGGCCGACGATGAAGCCGACGAAGGGGCTTTGGCGCCGCACCATCAGGCCGAGGCCCAGGCCCAGCAGCAGCAGAAACAGCGGCGAGAAGGCAGCGGCGACCTTGCGGCTGTACTCCAGTTCCTTGCGCACGCGGGCGCGTTCCTGAAAGGTGACGCGCTTCAGGAATTCGGTGTGTGCCGACGGCGTGACGACGGCGCGCGGTTGGAAGGGCGCGAGTGGTTGGGCGGGATCGAGATCCGCGCCGAACTGGAAGGGATCGCGAGGCGGATCGACCGGAGCGTTCCAGAGACCGAGGCTCAGGCCGGTCGCGGCGCGGACCATGGCACCGGTTTCGGCGCGGGCGTTCAGCAGCGGTTCGGCGGCAAGGTCGCGGCGGGCTTCGTCGCGAAGGCGTTCGTCTTCGCGCATCTCGTGGCGGAGGTCGGTGAGCGAAGAAATCAGCGCGAAGTCGTCGAAGGTCTCGTTGTACAGGGGGATTTCGAAGCGGTGGTGTTTGAAGCGCACGACCGATTCGACGCTGGAGGCGGGCGTCAGGGTGGTGAGGGTGACGTCGTCAAGGTCGAAGACCAGCAGGCGCGGCAGGGGATCGTTGGGGCGCTTGGGATCGTTGACGAAGCTGAGTTGGCAGTTGTCGGCCCAGAGGGTCATGGCCAGTTGAGTCTGGGTGGCGGCGTAGCCGAGGTAGGTGACCTCGTAGCCTTTGAACAGCGACATGTTGATCGGCTGGCGGCCGTCCCGGCGGGCTTCGACGGCGACGGTGCAGACCATGCCGTCGTTGCCGAGCGGAATCGAGACGACGTTGCCGGGGCGGTAGCTGCGCCGGATTTGCTCGAAGGCCACCGCGTTGATGCGCTGGCGCGAGTAGGCGTTGGCGGCGTCCATCCAGGTGTCGGCCAGGAGCCAGCCGAGGCCGGTGAGCAGCAGGCCGAGGAGCAGACAGGGCAGGACCATGATCCAGGGGTGGCCGCCGGCGGCGCGGATGCCGATGACTTCGCCCTCGGCGTTGAGCCGGCCGAAGGTGAGCACGGCGCCGATCAGGCAGGAAATGGGCAATGCGAAAAACAGCGCCTGCGGCACCAGGGAGGGGATGACGTGCAGGACGGCCGATCCGTCGATGTTGATATGCTCGAGGAACTGCGCCATCTTCAGCACGACGAACAGCAGCACGAGGACGCTCATGGAGGCCCAAGCCATCAGGACGTTCAGGACGAGTTGGCGCAGGATGTAGCGGTTGAGGAGGGCGGGGAAGGCCATGGGGGTCAGGCCTCCCCAGGCGGCGCGGTGGGCGCGTCGAGTTGAACAGGCACAGGCGCGCCGGGTTGAACAGGCACAGGCGCGTCGGATTGAACAAGCGCGGCGGCGCCGGGTTGAACAGGCGCGGGCGTCGATCCGGGCGCGGCGCGGGCGGCGCGTTCGAGCACCGCGGCGACGACTCGTTCGGGCGGAATTTTTTTCAGGCAGATGAGCGGCGTGTCGGTGAGCGGGCAGCGCTGCTTCCAGCACGGGCGGCAGGGCAGGTCAACGGTGAGCGCGGCGTGCGCGGGACCGTAGGGTCCGTTGCGGAGCGGATCGGAGGCGCCGTACACGGTGACGCAGGGAACGCCGCGCGCGACGGCGATGTGAATCGGGCCGGTGTCCGGGCCGACGGCGACCAGGACGCGGTCGAGCAGCGCGGCTTGCTCGGAAAGCGTGGTGGGCGGCGCGAGCACCGCGCGGGCGGTGGGCGATGCGGCTGAGCCTGCAGCCGGCGCGGCCAAGGCGTCAGCCGATGCGGCCAAGGCGACAGCCGGCGCGGCCAAGGCGTCAGCCGGTGCGGACGAGGCGTCAGCCGGCACTGCCGATGCGGCGCGAAGACCGGGTGCGGCATTGATGTGCTCGACCAGCCCGCGGGCGATGTCGCCTTCGGCCGGCGCGCCCCAGCCGATCACCACCGGCCGGCCGGTGCGCTCGATGAGCTGCCGCGCGACGGCGACGAGGTGTTCGTGCGGGTAGA
>JBOHNC010000458.1:0-24243 GCA_050730415.1 Planctomycetota bacterium | reverse complement strand
GATCAAACTGGTGCTGTTCGACGACCGGGCCGGCTCAAAGACCAAGGGCGAACTGATGGAGCTTTATCTGGGCCCGGAGAACTACAACCTCGTCGTCGTACCACCGCTGGTCTGGAATGGGTTCAAGGGGGTTGCGGCGCATCCGAGCCTGGTTTGCAACATTGCCTCCCTGGCGCACGATCCGCAGGAGATTCAGCGCAAGGATCCGTTCACCAAGGACATTCCGTACGACTGGGCGATTAAACACGGGTAGGTGCGCACGATGAAAATTCTCTTCACCGGCGCCAGTTCCTTTTCCGGCTGCTGGTACGCGCGGCGGCTGGCCGAAGCGGGGCACGATGTGACCGCGGTTTTGCGCGGTCCGGAAGCGGCCTACGCCGACGACCGCCGTGCGGCACGGCTGGCGATGCTTCGGCCGTTGTGTCGCTGCGTCTTCGAAACCGCTTTCAGCGACGATGCTTTTTTAAAGCTGGCGGGCAGCGGCTTCGACCTGTTCGCGCATCATGCCGCCGATGTGCGCAATTACAAATCCCCTGACTTCGACGTGCTGGCGGCACTGGCCAACAACACCGGTCGGCTGCGCGAAGTCCTGGCGCGGCTCAAGGCCGGCGCCTGCCAACGGATCCTACTGACGGGAACCTACTTCGAATCGGGCGAAGGCGCCGGCGAAACTCCGCACCGCGCCTTTTCTCCCTATGCGCTTTCGAAGCACCTGACCTGGCATATGTTCGACTACTTCGCGACGATTGGCGGCTTTCATCTGGGCAAGTTTGTGATGCCCAATCCCTTCGGGCCGCTCGAAGAACCGCGTTTCACGACCTGGCTTGTCGAACAGTGGCGCGCCGGCAAGACCC
Source organism: Planctomycetota bacterium (assembly GCA_050730415.1). Lineage (GTDB taxonomy): Bacteria > Planctomycetota > SZUA-567 > H5-PLA8 > JBOHNC01 > JBOHNC01. Next base: position 23,389 of record JBOHNC010000458.1, on the reverse strand, counting down.
CGCGGGTGAACACGCCAGACTACATTCGCGACAACGTCCCGATCGAACTGTTGAGCCTGTGCTACGCGCAGTTCGCCGCCGAACTGCCGGCGACACCGGGAGTGAGTCGCAGCGCGCCCAGTTGGTACGTCGAACGGGTCGAGGATTTCGCCCGGCGGTTCGCGCGCGAGATCGGCCCGCGGTTAAAACTGGCGACGCCGCTGGAATTTGGCGTGCAGACCGAATTTGCCGAACCGCGGGTGCGGCTCAATTCCAACCGACCCGACGCCGGTGCGCTCGGGTTCGACGAAGCCGGTGCATGGGATCGCCTGGCAGATTTCTACACACAATCTGTTCGCGCCACACCATAGGCCACGGCGTGCCGCCGCGGAGAAGGGGAGCAATGCCTTGAGTGTCGGACGCAAAATCGCCAATGCCGCACTCTCGCTGTTGATCGGCCAGGGATTGCTGACGGTCCTGAACATTTTCATCGTGCACCTGTACTACCGGCACCTGAGCGACGAAGAGCGCAGCATCTGGTTCATGCTCAGCCAGCTTTACATATTTCTGCCCATTTTCGATTTCGGCATCGGCTTCACACTGACGCGGCGGTTTGCGTTACGCCGCCAAGATGCGGCGCCAAACACCACAGCGGCCTCCCCCGGCGCGACCGTCGGCACAGATTCCCCTGCGGCGGCCCCCGGCGCCGGTAAAACCGGTGCACAACCCGATGCTTCCGCAGCGGACGCCGCCATGGCTTTATCCGACACACTGATTCCCGGCGTTGCTCAGGCGGTCGGCCTGACCGATACGAGCGTCAATGACATGGTCGCCACCGGTCTGTGGCTGTACCGTTTCCTGCCGCTGGCCGTCCTGGTGCTGGGTGGTGGGATCGGCTGTATTCTGTTTTCCTTCGTCCATATGACGACGATGTCGCACGGGTCGGTCTACCTGACCTGGCTGATCGTCTGCGCCAGCATGGCGATGATTTCGAGTTCCAGCCTGTGGGTTTATCTCCTGCAGGGTACCGGGTACGTGGCGCATTCGCAGTGGCTGTTGAGTTTGATGCGGATCGGCATGTTCTTAATGCAGATCGGGGTACTGATGATCGGGGGGCGCCTGCTGGACATGGCGCTGCTGCAGATTGTTGCCGCTCTCGGGTTCCACCTGATGGCGACGCGCTGGGTGCGCAAGCTGCTGCCACCGTCCGCCTGGGAGGGGGGCCGCTGGAATGCCACATTTGCGCGCAGCATCGTAAGGCCGGCTTTCCAGGCCTGGCTGGTCACCCTCGGCGCCTTCCTGGTCCTGCGCACCGACCAGTATTTCATTGCACTGAAAGGCCAGAGCGGCCTGACGCTGGTCGCGGACTATTCGGCGATGTATCTGATCGTGAGCAAACTGTTTCAGGTCGCGAATGCGATTGCCAATGTGTCGTCGGTTTTTGTATCCAAAAAATGGGCGATGGGCGACTTGGCCGGCATTCACGCGATTGTCCGCCGCAATCTGCGTATAGGACTCGGAACGATGGTCGCAGGGACCGCTTTCCTCATGTTCTTCGGCGAGCCGCTTTTCACCCTGTGGATCGGCAAGGGCCACTATGTCGGGCTGTCGATTTTGCTGATATTTTGTGTCATGCTGACCCTTGAGGCCCAGCATGCGATTGTCAATTTTGCGGCCCGCGCCACAGAGGATGAAGTCTACGGGCCCTGGGCGATCGGAGCGGGTATTCTTAATCTAATCCTGACCTCAATTTTCATCCAGTTTTGGGGTCTGTGGGGCGTTGCCATGGCGACCCTCGTCAGCCAGCTTGTGACCAACAACTGGTATGGAGTCTACCGCGGCTTCAAGCGCATGCAGATGCGATTCCGCGACCACGTGACCGCGGTTTTGCTGCCGCTGGCGGCCTTGTTCACGATCCTGTGCAGCGTTTCCTATGGGCTGCTCCATGCGTCCGAGATCGCGACATCTCACCTGTGGCTGCGGTTGGCTATGGGCGCGGCGGGCATCGGTTTTGGGCTGGCAGGCTATTTCTGGTTTTTTGCGCTGATGCCTTCCGACCGAAATCGGATTCTGGCCCGGTTTCACAGCTCCAAAACCGCCACCTCGGCCGAATCGTAACCGAGGAGATTATTTGCGCTTCTCTGCGAGCGCAAGACGACGCTCCGTAGCAACTTTCGCCGCTGCAGACGAGGGATTCAGGCCGCGGAGGTGCGGCCGCCGGCATTCTTCAACAATTCGGCGCCACGGAATTGGATGTAGCCTTCCAATTGGGCTTTGGTGTGTGCATCGACGCCTACGGTCAGCGGCACATTGCGCATCAGGACCGCAAAGAATGCGACCAATAAATTGCGCCGCCGATGCGAGGGGTTCCGCTTCATCTTGTAATTGATCACCTCCAGCATGTCCACATTTCGCATCAGCCGGATCAAATTGCCGCGATATTTGGATTTGGACAGCAAAAACCGGTAGCCAAAACTGGGATGAGCCCAGATCAAGCGTGAAGTGGCACCTTTCAACTGCTCCAGCAACGGAATGGAATCGATGTTGAAATCGATGAAATGGGTCAGATCGAGGCACAAAATGTGCTGGCCGTGGACACTGTACTCGAGGCCCGGGTGAAACCTGATATCGCCAGTGAGCCGCTTGCATTGTTCGGTCAAGGCGTCGAATTTTTCCTGATTGAAGTCTTCGGCGTGATCGGTCAGGTACACGTCACGGTACCGGGTCTGTGCTACCAGTGCGGCAATTTCGTCAAGCGTGATCGTAGCGTCGTGGGAGACGTCGGTGTGGAGGTGATATAGCGCTGCATGCTGGCGCGCCGCGCCGCGCATTGACTTCATGAATCGAGCCGCCACTAACACCGCATCCAGCGCCAGCAGTGCCGCAGCCAAGGTGAGTGGCCACCACCAGACCAGCGGCGGGTAGAACGGTGCGACGACTGCCATTGCGAGCAGCCACAGGACACAGATGCGCAGCGCATAATTTACGCAGCCGCGATAGAACGGACCGAAGTCCAAATCCATAAAGAAAAGCTTTCCTTTCACCCGACCAGCTACATAAAAGAGCGTCAGGCCCAGAATCGGACCGGTGCAAATCAGCGCGTAAGGCAGGATCGCGGCCGGCTGCCCAAGATAGCGGAAAATGGGCACCAAAACCCCGAAGGTTCCAACCTGGAGGAATAGAAAGGTGATGGCTCGCCAGGGGAAAAATATCGCGTTGTGCAGCATAAAATTCAGCAGCGTGAGGCCGACGATCAGCCCCCAAGCGGTGGCCACCGGCGAGCCGAATAGCCGATGCAGGCCGTAAAACAATACGCCCGCGGTCGCGATGCGGGTCAGGACCGAGGGCCACAGCCAGGCCGATCCTGGGGTGGCTTGCGGCTGAGTGCCGCTGCGCACCTGCTCGCGCTTTTCGCTCCAGAAATCGTTGACGAAATATCCCAGTTCATAGAGCGACAGAAACGCGAAGCGGGCCAAGGCATAATAGGTCAGAGCGGTTTTCAGGACGCCCCAACCGCTGTGAAACAGGAGTAGAACAGCGGCCGAAAGGACAAACCCGTCGATGAATAAGATCCGGAAAAGAAAGGACCCCGCTCCGCTCGCCGTATACCGTCGCAACCAATAGGTGAGCGGGAGCAGATTCCAAGCGTTCAAACCGCCCTTAGCAGGCCTCATAAAATCCCTCCAGTCTTGTGCATCGTGACCCTGGGGATGGCCCTTATGGCGCCGCGGGATGGCGCGAAGCGTTTAATTGCTTCAGCACGAATAATCTGGCCAATCCTTGCTTACCGCGCGCCTTCCAGTATAGGTAACGAACCGCTGCCACCGGGAACAGGAGTACGAAGAACGGCGCTTTACAGAGAATCGTGACGCTTCGCGGCGCGGAACGGTCGTACAGTCGGCTCCACCCAAACCTTCTGTCCAACAGGGCGTACACCGACCAAGACAGGAAAGAAATCAAGTTGAGATCCAGTGGCTGCTGCAGGGTTTCGGCCGCTTCAAACCCGCAGTCACGGTACAGGTGTTTCAGGCCGTTGTCGGAATACCGAAAAAGGTGGTTCGGCGGATAGTCGAAGGTTTCTGTGCAGATCTTCAGCATCATTCGATTTTCGTTCGGCACGGAAAGCACGATCATGCCCGTGTCGGTCAGCATGCTGCGCATCGTGCTGAGAAAAGCGGCTGGGTTGTCAAGGTGCTCCAATAAATGGAAAAAGAAAATCAGGTCGAAACGCTTCCCCTTCAACTGTTCGTGATTCGGACCGGCAAATCCGATATGGCAGTTCAGGCCTTTGGCTTGCGCCGCCTTAATGCAGTCGGTATTGGAGTCGAGGCCTATGACCTCGTACTTGGTCCGATCCATCCGGTTCATCAGATGGCCTTCCCCGCATCCCACCTCCAACACACGGGCGCCGTTCGGAAATTGCCTTTGCAGGAAATCAAGCAAAACGTCGAACTCCCAGCGCCACACCGGGTAGTCGTACCCGTCATAGAAGTCGTCTGGCGCCGCCTTTAAAGGAAAGGCATGGCAGGAGCCACAAGTTGCGCAGCGGTAGATATCGTATTCCAAGGGGCCGCTCGACGATTTTCCCACGTGGTGTTCGATGACAGTAACGCCGACGGCGGCTTTACAAAGCGGGCAGGTTGGGGGCGCCGCATGGGCCTCATTCGCTGCGACCACGGTCGTCATCTCGATCCCCTTTCACTCGTGTTATCATCAGCCCGGTAGTTGGGGACTGGAAGTCGAAACATTTTACCCGCAACAATGCCCGCCGATACCGAAGTCGCATGGCCTCTCAGCGTGTTTTCCCTCGACGCCGGTATCGTGCAGAAAGATGCCGGATGTCGGCAGGGGATGGGCGGTTCAGGGCCGGCGCACGGCGGTTGGTGGCGCACCGCCGTCCTCCATGGGCAGCATTCTCCGCAGAAAATCCTGCAGGGTCGTCTCCCAGCGAAAGCGGTCCTTTACCAACATTCGCCCCGCCCGCGAAACGGCCTCCAGCCGCTCCGGCTGGGTTAGTACCTCAGTCAGCAGAGCCACCCACTGGTCGGCCGATTGCACTTCGAAGCCGTGTTCACCGTTTTGAAATCCTTCGAACCCGTTGAATGCGCCGATCCCGCTGCATGGCATGCCGGCGGTCATAGCGTCGAGAACCTTGTTGAGGAAGCCGTTGCGCATAAAGGTGGGTGAGACCAGCATCGCGCGGTCGCGGAAAGCATCGGACAATTCCGGGACGAATCCGACAACATTGACGCCAGGGAAAGTGCTGAGCGTCCGCCGCTGTTCCGGACTGATCTTTCCCACCATATCCAGTTGCAGTTCCGGCAGCTTGCGCCGGGCCGGCAGGAACACCTGTTTGATAAACCATAAGACCCGTCCGAACAGCACCACACTCAGGCTACCCACCATCAGCAACCGCTGCGAGCGGGCGCCGTTGTAGGCCACGTTCAACAGTTCGGGCCGATAGCCATTGGTGGCGACCACAAGCCGAGAATCGAGCGCGGCGCTGGCATCCGCGATGACGTTGGCGCGGTCGGTGGCCGTCTGCACGATCACCAGATCGAAGGGCGACAGCAGCTTGCCTTCGACTCTCCCATAGTAGAAGCGCCGCAGACCACGAAAATAGCACAGCCGGTTGTAGGGCCCATACCACACCAGCGGCCAGATATCGCGGTAAAAGCGGCAGCGTTCGGTCAGTGCGTCATGAATACACAGAGCCCGTCGCGGAGTGCCGGGAAGCGCTCGGGCGACTTCCAAGGCAACCTTGCCCATGCGCGCCGTGTACCCGTAGACCAGATCGTACGCACGCCCCTGAAGAATGCCCGGCCACTCATTCGGGGTGACGGTGGCGGCGACCTCGAAAAACGGATTCCCTCGAAACAGCTCGCTGCAGGCACGTCCGATCTTCGAGGCCGGCAGCCGCGCCGGGACCACAAACAGCGATCGTAGACCGGGCGGGAAATCCGATTCCGCAGGGACCGGGGCGCCCGGATGTTGCACAAACAGCACGTCCAAATTGGAAGCTGCGCTTAATGCCACCATCTGGTGATAGAGGGGGTAACTCTCACCGTCAGACGGTGGAGCAGCCTTGTTGTCAACCACGATGAGAGTGGCGGCCATACCCTTCGCTACTCCTCCAAGGCCTTTTTCACAGCGGCCTCCGCGGGCATGGTCCGGGACTGGATCTGGCCTGTAATGACGACCTGCGGCTGCGGCAAAAGACTTCTGGCAATGGTTTCCCACAGCCAGATGGAGCCGACCAAAGCCGCGTACAGGCTAATGTTGTCCAGGGTGCCTTCCATGGTGGCCGAAAAAAAGATAACGCTCAGCATTGCCAGTGCGACCGGGGTAGTCACCCTGACGTAGCGGACCACCAGGCGCCATCCGACGAACAACGCCCCAATCCAAAGGATCCACCCCAGCACGATTCCGAGATAGCCGCCGACAAAATAGAACAATCCCAGTCCCGTACAAGCAGTGCGGTTGGCGGCCTGCCCGTTCTCATTTTCGATATCCTCGGTGTAAATCATCGCGAAAGTCCGGCCCGATAGGAGATACTTTTTCACGCGCTCCACCGACAAGTTCGGATCGCCGGCGGCCGGCACGATGGTGTACAACTGCTCCACGCCGCTGATGCGTGCGTACAGGAATGCGTACGGTGAGGAATTCGAAGTCCTTTTCCACGAATCGTTCAGTGCGATATCGATGGAGGCACGCAGCGAGTAACCGGCCGCGCGCGCATATCGAAGACGAGTCGTTAGCGGGGTCAGAAGGGTGGCCGCGGCAAACAGAACCAGTAACGCTTGCCAGCGTTTGACGCTGAGCCGATTGGTCATCAACCAGACTACAATCAAGTAAAGGCCAGCAATAATCACCTCGCCGCGACTTGCGGACAGAATGCCCGCGATAAAGGCGTGCAACAGCAGAAAAACAGTTGCCGTGACCATGAGCCATGTGCGCTGCAGCGCATCGGCGATCATAATCACAATCAGGAAGCCGTAGGGAATGGCCAATTTTTCTGCATAAACGACCAGGCCGCCCAAATGGAAGGGCAGATGCGCGTTCGATGTGCTGCCCAGGACGCCCACCCCGGTCTTATAAAATACAAACGAAATGACCACGGCCATGAAGGCCGTAACGATAAAAACCCGCTTAGCCAGAGCCAGCAGTCGCGGTGCATGGTTGGGTGCGATCTGGTAAGAATAGACGATACGGTAGCGAGGCGCGGCGAACGAAAGATAGATTGAACTCACCAGACAAAACACTACAAACCCAAATACCGTTACTTCGAAAACTTCCTCGCCTACGCCATTGCTCATCATCATTTGGATTGTGCTGGCAGGTACGAAACTTGAGAAAATATCGACATTCGTCTGTAATACAGCCATACGAATAAAGTAAGCGATGATAAACAGGCCAAAAACCATGTAAATCGGGATGCGTTCGTTGCGTACGCGCTTCATGGACAATAGCAGAACAAACGCAGCAATACCGGAAAAGGAAAGCCCCACGAAATACCTTAGATCCGTTGGGAAAAAAAAAGTGAGAATGGGAAAGCAGGCCAATACCAGCCAGCGATATCGAAACACCCACGAATCGGAATACTGGGCCGCTAAACTCTTGTCCATCGGTGCCTTCCAAGGTTGAGCACGCGGCTGCAGGGTAAAAAAACGCTCTGAATTCGTACCCGCGGTCGTACCGACGTCTCGATTTGTGCACTCAATTCGGGCCACAATCGATTGCGTCGGCGGCCAATACACCAGCTCATACCGAACTGCGTCCCGTGAGTTCCTGCGATCCTCACGGAGCCAATACCCGCCGATCAAGTGCCCTGGGGCTGTCGGGCAGGATAGGGCATTTTTTCACAACTCGAACAAGCTTTGCACCGCACCGGCAATTTTTATTCTCAAGGGGGGGTTTGACGGGTGCCTGCGGAGCGATCAAGCTACCTAGCAAACCGGGCAGTAGTATACTGGCTAATAGTCCGGCCTTCAAGGCGGCGCAACCCAAATTGGGCGTCAGTGAAGACCGGTTCCGAGCTGGCTGCTGGCGGTACCGGGGCGCGCGGTTCCGGCGTTGGAAGCGGGTATTGAGTCCTTTGCGTCGTACCCTGTGCAGAAGCCGAGGATGGGCAGGCCACAATTAGGTCGGCGCGATCCTCGCAGCTTGACTCACCGGTACAGCTTGGCAAAATCTAGCCCCCGGCTGTCACGGCCGCGAATGGTTGACGAGTCGGTTGGTACGTGTCGCCGACCTGGAACGGTGGTGGGGTCCGAGAGCAATAATGGCAGAGCAGCGATATTCGTGGACCCGCCGCTGGCGCGATTCGTTGCGCTGGTCGGTGGCCCGCTACCCTTCCCTTTATCTGCCGTACGTCGATTACCGCTGGCGCCATGATCGGCAGGCTTGCCGGGTGGTAACGCGCGCGGCGCAGATTGTCATCGACGCCTTTCCGCGCTCGGGCAACACCTTTGCCACCATGGCCTTCCAGATGTCGCAGCCGCAGCCGGTCCAAATCGCGCACCACATTCACGCGCCGGCGCAGATTATCCGTGGGATTCAATTGCGTCTGCCGACGTTGTGCATTATCCGCGACCCGGTCGACGCCGTGCTGTCCCTCCTGATCAAGGTCGAGCGCTATCTGCCCCAAGATGCCTTTTCGTTCTACTGCAAATTTTACACGCCGCTGCTGCCGCTCCACGATCGGTTCGTGATGGCCACTTTCGAACAGGTTACCAGCGACTTCGGTGCGGTGATCGGGCGGGTCAACGCCAAGTTCGGCACCAAGTTCGCCGAATTTCAGCACACGCCTGAAAACGTGCAGCGCTGTTTCGCGCTTGTCGAGCAGGCCAACTTCCACGAACTGGGCACGACGCGGGTCGATGAAAAGCATGTTGCGCGGCCCTCGGCCGAACGCGACCGGGCCAAAGCCGAACTCAAGGCCCGGTTGCAAGGCGACGAGGTGGCGCACGCGCGGAGCCAGGCCTATTCCGTGTACGAGCGCTTCAAACAGTCGGTCGGCGCCGCCGGGGGGGGCGCTTGAATGCGGACCGTCGAACCGGACTGCGCGCGGTATCGAGCCCACGGACCTACGAGGTGAAGCTGGCATGCGGTTCTTAGTCGAATCTTCCAAAGTGCGGACCGGCGGCAGCATACAGGTGACCCTGGCGCTGCTGAACAACATGGGCGCCTGCGCCGAGCACGAATGGCACGTGGCCGTTTCGCAGCGGGTCGGGTCCGAAGTGCCACAGGAACTCCGCAGCCGGTTCGCTTCTTTTCTGGAACTGCCCCACGGGAGCTTGCGCACCCGCACGCGCGGTCATCGCCGGCTGCTGCTCGAGTTGGAACGGCGGGTCGCGCCGGACCTGGTGTTTTCGGTCTTCGGGCCGGCGTTCTGGCGGCCGCGCACCACCCAGTTGGAAGGCTTCGCGCTGCCTTGGGCGATCTATCCCGAGTCGCGCGCCTACCACTGGCTGCGTTGGAAAGAGCGCTGGGCGTACAAGCTTCGAAACTGGCTGACACGGCGCGATTTCCGCCGCGCCGATCATTTGGTAGTCGAGACCGAGACGGTGCGCCGACGGCTGCACGAGTACTTCGCGTTTCCGATCGATCGCATCCATGTTGTCCGCAACAGCTATAGCCCGCTGTTCGAGAAGACCATCGCGGCGCTGCCGCCGGCGCCGGCCGCCGACCGCTACACGATCCTGGTACCTTCGAGCTACTACCTGCACAAAAATCTGGAGATGTTGGCGCCGACCGCCGCGCGTTTGCGAAAGCTGGTCGATCGGCCCTTCGAGATCGTCTTCACCATCGCCACCGATTCGTCCGGTTGGCGCAGCATCCAAGCGGCCGCAGAACGGAATGGCGTGGCCGACCGGTTGCGCAGCGTCGGCAGTGTCAATCACCACGAAATCGGGAAACTCTACCGTACCGCCCACCTGGTTTGCCTGCCGACGATCCTGGAATGTTCGACCGCGGTCTACCCCGAGTCCTTCATGGCCGGCGTGCCGGTGGCGACATCGGACATCGACTTCGCCCGCGAAGTCTGTGAGGATGCGGTGCTCTACTTCGACCCATTTTCTCCCGAGGCCGCGGCGGCGGCGCTGTGCACCGGACTGACCGACAGCGCGCGACGGACCGAGTTGATCCAGGGCGGCCGGACTGTGCTGCAAAAGAACTATCCCTCGCCAGCCGAAAAATGGCGCACCCAGCGGGAATTGATGGAACGTTTGGGAGCATGATCGGACCTGTATGAATCCACCGCCCCTTGAACCATCACCCGATCCGCTGTTGCACCGCCAGACCTGGCCGCTGGCGGTGGGGGCAATTCTGTCGGGCGTCGTGGCCGGAGCGGTTTACCTGGCCCGGCACGCGGCGCCAGCGATCGGGCCGGCCATTGCCGGACTGTCCACCGCACTGTGGACCGCCGCCGCGCTGGCCATTTGGCACCGCACGCTACGGGTGCGGCCGCGGGTGTGGTTGGAATGGCTCGGTCTGCCGATTATCGCCGCCGCGTGCTGCCTGTTGCCATGGCAAGCGAACTCGATGCCGCCCGCGCCGGCTTTTTTGCCGGCTTGGGGCGACGGCATCCAGTCTCACGGCTTGGCGGCACTGGCCGGCGCGTTCGTGGGCTGGCTGCTGACGCGGCTGTTTGGCCCGCACCTGCCCACAGTTGGCGGGCCGGTGCCCGTGGCTGGCGGAACGCCGCGGCTGCACGTGCTATTTCTGAATCAGTACTACGCGCCCGACATGGCCCCGACCGGGCAGGTGCTCCACGAACTGGCGCGCACCATGGCCGCACAAGGGCACCATGTCGAAGTTTTTTGTTCGCGCCGCTCCTACGACGGCGGGCGACTGTATCCGGCCTACGAGGAAATGGAAGGCGTCCATGTCCATCGCGTGCCGGCGCTGGGCTTCGGCCGGCGCAGCTTCGCGGGCAAGCTGGCCGACTACGGTTCGTTCTACGGCATTCTGTTTCTGAAGCTGGTCCGGTTGCGGACTCGGCCGGATGTCATCTGCGCGTTGACCACGCCACCATACGTTGGACTGCTCGCGCGCATCGCCGCCACCTGGCAGCGCTGCCGCCACATGCACTGGGTGATGGATGTATATCCGGACGTGATGGTTTCGTTCGGAATGCTGAAGCCCGGCTGGCTGTATCGCCGCTTGCAGACGCTCAAGCGGATCGAACTGCGCGGCGCGGCGCTGGTGCTCGGTCTGGGGCCGCATATGCAACGGATCCTCGAAACCTACGCCGCGCCGGCACGGGTCCGCTGGGTGGGGCTGTGGAGCGATGTCGTGCTGGACGCCGCCAATGCCGCGTCCGCGCTGGGGTTGCGGAACGCGCGCGGCTGGACCGATGGACGATTGGTGGCGATGTACTCCGGGAACATGGGGTTGGGCCATCGCTTTGGCGAATTCCTCGCCGCGGCGGAACGGCTGGGGCCGGACGGTCCGCGGTTCGTGTTTTCGGGGGGAGGCAAACGTCGCGCCGAAATCGAGTCCTTCGCGGCCGACCATTCGCAGGTGCAACTGATGTCCTACGTGCCCTTCGAGCAGTTGGCCGCGCATTTGGCGTCGGCCGATCTGCATCTGATCAGCTTGGACAGCGCCTGGCAGGGGCAGATCGTCCCGAGCAAAACACAGGGGATCCTGGCGATCGGGCGGCCGGCCGTTTTTGTCGGCGGCCAAAACAATGAGATCGCCACCTGGCTGACCGAAGCCGGCGCTGGATGGGTGGTTGCAGAAGGGGATGTGGAAGGACTGCTCGCCGCCTTCGCCGCGGCGCAAGACGTGGTCGAACGCGAGCGCCGCGGGCAGGCCGGACGCGCTTTCGCGCAGGCCCGATTCGATCGCCAAACCAATTGCGAGGCGATTGCCGGGCTGATCGCCGGAGCGGTCGGCCGCAGTACTTCCGTTGCGTCGGCACCCGATTGAATGCCAGGGGTGGCGGCCAGCGCTTTGCACCGACGAACCACCCCGGGTACCGAAGGCTCATAACGAACGGTACCACTCGGGTCCAAAATAGCGTTTGAAAACATGGCCCTTCTGCGCCAGCACTTCTATTAGGCAGCCGCCCCGACCGGCTTGTGGCCGAGGTGCGGCCGGCCAGAACGTCAATTCTACGCACGTAAACCCCAGTTTTTCGGTATTTCTCTGCCCCAATGTGCTTTTGGACTGCATAAACCGGCCCCAGACTGCCTCCGGGGCCTTTTCTGGCCCAGAGCCAACGGAAGCGGGGCTGATTGCAATCAATCAACTTGGTGCTTTTGGACAGCATCACCTATGCGGTGCCAAAAAGGGGGTCGGGAATCGGGAAAATGGGGCTTTCATAGGAGGGAAAATGTCGCCCATGCCCTTTTGGGCTTGTCTTGGACAGCAATGGAACGGTACATAACTCGGGCGCAGGTCACAGGGGGACCGGTTCGCCCGAGACAGCGCCAATTTATGGCCCTTGCTTCGTAACACTACCCACCGGCGAAGTTCCGTCCCAGGTGAGACCGGGGCCCACGACACTTACGACCTTGCAGGTAATCGCTCCCGCCGGTACGCCTTGCAGCGTGAAGGTGAACTGCCCGGTGCTGTCGGTCGTCCCGTAGGGGGAACCCGAGTGCGTGCCGTTGATATAGATGTACATATAGACGGTCGCGCCCGGCAGCGGATTGTTGCTGCCGTCGACCAGCCTCACCACCCCATGCACGTCCGAGTTCGGTCCCGTCAGCGATAGCACCATCGACTGCACCACGGCCGTCGTCGTCGCTGTCTTGGCCACACTGCCCACCGGCGAAGTTCCGTCCCATGTGAGCCCGGTCCCCGCGACGGCCACGACCTTGCAGGTAATCGTTCCCGCCGGTACGCCTTGCTGCGTGAAGGTAAACTGCCCGTTGCTGTCGGTCGTGCCGGAGGGAGACGCCTTGTGCGTGCCGTCGGCGTAAATGTAAGTATAGACGGTCGCGCCCGCCAACGGATTGTTACTGCCATCGACCAGTGTCACCACGCCATGCACGTCCGGGTTCGGTCCCGTCAGCGATAGCACCACCGACTGCACCGTCGCTGCAGTTGGCAGGACGTGGACCGTGATGGCCGTGCTGCCGGTCAGGCCGTTGGAATCGGTCACCAAAGCGGTGATGGAGTGATCGCCGACGGACAGGTTGGGACTGATCGAAGCGCCGGAGCCCAGCGCGCCGTCGCGGCTTGAACTCCACTGGATATTCGCGGCAATATTGCCGTCGTGGATGTCCGCAGCAGTGGCGGTGAAGATCAAAGGCTGCCGGTTGAAAACAACGGATTCGCCATCGGTGGGCGTGGTAATATTGACGGTCGGCGCCGGTAGCGCGGAGGCGCGAATCAGGCCTGCACCGATCTGATCGGGAGTGCCCGCGACCTTTTCCGTGCTGGCGATCATCGCTGCACGGACGTCGGAGGCGCCGGCTTTGATATACAATGCCGCCACGCCCGCAACATGCGGCGTCGCCATGCTTGTTCCGCTTTCAGTCTGGTAGCCATTATTCGGAACGCCGTTGGTTTTGCCGGTGGTCAGCCAATCGGAGTAGATGTACACGCCGGGAGCGGTGAATGCGATTTCCGGCCCGGTGCAACTGAAGGACGCCAGCGATTCGTCGGTGTCGCCCCAAGCGTCGGTGGCTCCCGTCGCCGCTGGCGTGCCATCCAAATCGCACCAAGCCGAGACCGCAATGCATTCGGGATTGGCCGCCGGATAAATCACGCTGGTGGTGGCCGGCGACACCGGCGGACCGGAGTTCCCCGCCGCGCAGCAGATTATGCAATCTTTCGCCGCCGCGTATTCGACAGCGGTCTGCAAATCCGTCGACGGATCGGTTCCGCCCAGCGACAGGCTGATCACCTGCGCGCCGTTGTCGGCCGCCCACTCGATGCCGTCGGCGACGTTGGAATCATAGCCCGAGCCGGTGCTGTCAAGCACCTTGACCGCAAGCAAACTGGCGTCCGGTGCGACGCCGATCACCCCGATGCCATTGTGTGCGGCGGCCGCGATGCCGGCACAGTGTGAGCCGTGACCATTGTCGTCATTGGCCGACTTGGCCGTGTTGATGATGTTGTGGTTGCCGATGATGTTGGGCTGCAAATCAGGGTGGGTCAGATTGATGCCGGTATCGACGATTGCGATGACAACGCCGCTGCCGGTATTGATCCCCGATCCCGGTGCGGCGCCAATCCGTTCGCAGCCGTATGAAATGGATTCGACCGATTGCGCACCCGAGGTGCCGTCCGCCTGCGCCCGCGCCCTGAATCCAACCGTCGAAACGATGTGATCTTCTTCAACACCAACCACCCCTGGCGTAGTCAACAATGCGTATTGCGATGCGGTCGAGGCAGTGGCGGTCGCGCTTTTACGCCAATGGTGCTGACGCAGGGTGACCGCGCCCGCATGCACCAAAATCTGCGTCTGTTCCAAGGTCGTCACATCGGATGCAAACCGCACATTCACGCGTTCGGCGGCACCAAGACCGTAACAGGCACACAGGCACAGACACAGTACCTGACAAACCAACCGGGAAGGGCGTAGCATGGCAGGTCTCCCCTAGCAATAATTGGAAAGGAAAATTTCAAGACCATAATTATGCCCATGTGCAAACAAAATGCGATTGAAAATTGGCAGCAGAAAATATCACCTTGTGCACCGTTTGAGTCACGTTCCTGCCTGCAACCCGACTGTTCTGCCCATTGTCTCCTGTGGCCAATGTGCCCACGTTTGCACCCGTACGCGACTCAGGTATGAATTGTCCCCCGCCACCGAATCCTACCCCTTACGCGGGCCCCCCCCCACCGCACCCCCCGTAAAGGGCCGGTTGTCGGAGGGCCGATCAGTGGCTGGAATGCAGGGCGGTTCACTCATGTTCATCTAAGTATGGCCAAAATGCTTTATCGACCGTAGTGGTCAAAATTTGGTCCATTAAAAGGGCCGGGGAACGATATGCTGGGGGCAAACTGATGCACCGGAGGTGGCAACCTCAGTCCAAAGTCAAGATACAAAATACATAGCAGAATGATTTGTAATACCATTATTAGTATAAGGTTAATCTGGTCCAATTGACTGCTCCTTGTGATTATTTGGGCGGAGGACTTGGCGCAAATTAATTACTTGCCAAATCGAAGGATCTACCTACAACACATGCATTGTTCCATTGATGGACCAAATTCGGTCCTGGAGGGAAGCCCATGAAATCTAAATTGCAATGCACTTGTGCGCAGGTCCTCGCGCTGGTCTTGTTGTCGGTGGGCTTCACGGCTGCGAAACTGCAAGCCGCGAACATTACTTTTCCCGATCTGATGGCGATCGAGATTCCCACCTCCGGCGCGACCACGATCTCCGCCACTCAGTCGCCGCTTAAGGAACTGCTGGCGGCGCCGACCTCCACGCTCGGAACGGTCACCAATGACCACAGCACGGCGACCTTCGGACTAGGCCCAACATTGGTTCAGTTCACCGATGGGACGAATACCGTCAGCCGATTCGTTTATGTTTACCGTTTCGGGGAGACGCCGATCGGCGTCTCGCTGAACGAAAACGCGACCGCCACCAATCACTCCTCGAGTGTCGTGCGCGACAAGGACGGCACGATCTACGCCGCCTGGTACGACCAGCGCGAGGCCGACGGGGTCGATGCGGTGATGTACCGTTACGGCACGCAGGACGAAACCACCGGTGTGGTGACCTGGGCGATTCCGCCCACCCGGGTCAGCGACGCGGCAGACGAATCGCCGGACCGCAATTACGTGGGTATGGCAGTGACCGACGCTTCCGTGTATTTCGTGTGGTACCGTGGAGCCAACCTGAGCGACAACAACGCGGTGCGCCGCCTGGATATTGCCACCAAGACTTTCGGCCCGATCGTGAACACCGGCTGCCCGGGGCGGTGGGGGTCGATGGGTGCGACCATCGCCGCGCGCAGCGGCGCGGGGGTCAATGGCGCCGACGAGGTGGCGATTCTGCCGCCGGCCGACCCGGACTACGCCGTGAGTTACGACAGCGGCGCCACCTGGCAGATCGAACAGATTCCGATGGCGAGCGGCCGTACCTGGAAGACGGGGACGCTGGCCTTCGACCGCTGGGGCAACGCGCATATCGCCTACACCGCGGTGGTGCGGAACCCGGCGTCGGGAACCTATTCCGAGACCAGCCCCAACGGCGCCTACTGGGAACTGCGGTACGCACGCCGCGACGCCGCCACCGGTTCGTGGGTCGACGACCAATATGTGCTGAGCGAATTCGCGCCGGATTGGGAAGACCCTCAAGACCCCGGCAATCCCCGTTCGGACCTCGACGATATGCTTTCGGACGATGGCGACATCAGCGTCGATTCGAACAACGATATACACCTCGGCTGGCACGGCGAGGAACTCACGGGGATCTACGGCAACGACACGGCCTTTTATATTCACCGTCCCAGTACCGGCGTCAATCAATGGGCGGCGCAGTGGGATCGCTACCAACAGCTCTATCCCTTCGTAGCTCCGAAAGGCTTTTCGTGGGATCCGTCTCTTGTTGCAGAGGGCAATTCGAACCTGGTATTGGCCGTCACGATGTTCAACCCGGATATCAATACCGACCAGACCACCGAAGGCATGTCCTTCGACAGTTCCTTGGAAGTGATTCGCAACGGTCACTACGACGGCAATCAGACCCAACTGTCCGACGTCGGCCAGTACGGGATGTCCACCTGGTTTCCGTCGGCCAACCCGTCGATCTACCGGCATCCCAACGGCCGGGCCTGGCTGGATATCGTGCGCTGCGACCGCACTCCGGCTGCGGACACCGCCGGCAATTACATCGTGGTCTACCAGCGGCATGAAATCTCCGACCTGCTGTACCCGCTCATCACCGCCCAGCCGGCCGACCAAACCGTCACCGTCGGCAATACCGCCACCTTCAGCGCCGGTGCCAACGGGATCAATCTCAGCTACCAGTGGTACAAGAACGGCGCCGCGATTTCCGGCGCGACTTCCGCCACCTACACCACGCCGGCCACCACCCTGGCCGACGATGGCTCCCTCTATACGCTCACCGTCAGCAACCTTGTCGGCAGCCACACCACGAACCCGGCCACGCTGCACGTGCTGCCGACGGCCAATCAAGCCCCGGTGATCGATTCCAACATCAGCGCGGCCCCGGACCCGGTGGTGAATGGCTCGCTGTGTTCCCTGTACGTCGTCGCGCACGACCCGGATTCCGCACCCAGCCCGCTGACCTACACCTGGAGCGAAACCGCTGGGCCCCTGAGCGGCGTCACCTTCAGCCCCAATGGCACCACCGGTTCGGACAGCACGACCGCAACCTTCCTGTACAGTGGCAGCTATACGCTGCAGGTGGCGGTGTCGGACGGCGCAGCCACCACCACCGATTCGATTTCCATCGATGTCTCCCTGCAGGGAGGCGCCACCACGACCGTCCAGTTGCAGGACGGCTTGAACAGCTATAGCGGTACCCGCGACACCTATATCGATCAATACGACCCGACCAGCAGCTTCGGCAGCTTGGATCGGATGGAGGTGCGCTGGTACACCGGCTATGCGACCGAACACGACATCGGCCTGCTGAAGTTCGACCTGAGTTCGATTCCGACCGACGCGACGATCACCTCGGCCAAGCTGGACCTGTGGGTCACGCGCACCAATTCGGTGGATTCCTCCGATCAACTGGTGATGACCAAGAACACCTCCGCCTGGAGTGAAACTTCGACCTACAACGATGGCGTGCCGAGCAGCGTGGCCAGTGGCGTGACGCCGCCGACGCTGGGTGGCTTGCCGGGGGCGGAAGACCCCATCAGTCCGCCGATTCAGTACACGATCACCGGGCTGGGCTTGCTGGTGCAAGGCTGGGTGGAAACGCCGTCGAGCAATTACGGAGTGCAATTCAGTTGCGCCAGCAACATCAACCTGCGCTTCGCCACGCGCGAATACGCCACGGCGGCCGACCGGCCGATGCTGACGGTCACCTACACGACCAACCCGGTTACCGGTCCCTCGATCGTCGGTCAGCCGCAAAATGTGACTGTGCCGGTGGGCACACTGGCCGGCTTTGGCGTCGGCGCCGGCGGTTCGGCGCCGCTGACCTACCAGTGGTACAAAAACGGCGCGCCCATCGGCGGCGCTACGTCGAGCACCTATAACGCCCCGGCCGTGGTCGCCGGCGACGATGGCGCAGTCTACACGGTGGTGGTAAGCAATTCGCAGGGGAGTGTGACATCGAACCCGGCAACGCTGCACGTGAAAACCAACCAGGCGCCGACCATTGTAAGTGCCGTCGCAGCCAGTCCCAATCCCGTGGTGGGCGCACTCAGCAGCGTGTTGACGGTCTACGCCACCGACCCCGACGGCGGCCCCAGCCCGCTGACCTACACTTGGTCGGAAGTGTCGGGCCCGAGCGGCGTTACGTTTTCCTCCAACGGAACGCACTGGTCGGACAAGACGACGGTCAACTTCGTCAGCCCCGGGACTTATACGCTTCGGGTGACTGTTAGCGATGGCGCAGCCAATACCGCCAGCGATATTGTGGCACTCACCGTCAACGCCGCTCCGACGGTCGCGAATGCGGCGGCGGCTTCGCCCAATCCGGTCGTCTCGGGATCGACGACCGCTTTGAGCGTCCTTGGCGCCGATGACGGCGGCGAAGGGGCTCTGACCTATACCTGGTCCGTCAGTGGCCCGGCCGCCGTGACCTACTCCGCCAACGGCACCAACGCCGCCAAGAACACCACGGCGACCTTCGCCGCCCAGGGGACCTACACCTTCATCGCGACCCTTCTCGACACCGGCGGCCTCACCGCCACCAGCTCCGTGATCGTGAACGTCAATTCCAGTTCCCTGCCGATCGCCGCCGTCGTGCATTCGGTCACGGCCTCGCTGGTGGGTGCCAATCAGGATTTGCAAACCGTTGTGACCCTTCAGGACGGCAACGGCGCAGCGCTGTCGAACGTCGCGGTGTCGTGCTATGTCTACGACAACGGCACCTTCTGCGGCGCGACTTCCGGCACGACCGACAGCACCGGTGCGGTCACCCTGCTGCGCGTCGGCGTCCCGGGCGGCGTGCTCACCGTCAAGGCGGTCCAGGTCGCCGGCGCCGGGATTCTCTGGAACGGCCAGTCGCCGGTGGGCTCCGTCACCAAGACCGCCGCCGTCACCGCCGTGGTCCACGCGGTCGATTTGCAGTTGATTCACGCCAATCAGGACCTCCTGACCACCGCGACCGTACAGAACGGAAGCGGCAGTCCGCTGTCGAACGCCACGCTCACCTGCTACGTGCTGCTCAACGGCGCGCTGTGGCGGACCGGCACCGGCATCACCGATTCCAACGGCCAGTTCAGCTTCGAACGTGACGGCGTTCCCGCTGGCGCGCTGACCGCCTACGTGGTCGCACTGGGTGCGCCGGGCGCCGCCTGGAACGGCGCCTCGCCGATCGGTTCGCTGACCAAGGTCACGGCGGTGGTCCATACGGTCGCGCTACAGTTGATCGGCGCCAACCAGGACCTCCAGGTAACCGACACGATCTGGGACAGCGCTGGCCATCCGCTGAGTGGCGTCACGGTGACTTGCTACGTGTTCCATGACAACGCGCTGTGGCGGACTGGCACCGGCGTCACCGACGTCAACGGCCAGGTCAGCTTCGAACGCGACGGGGCGCAGGCCGGCACGCTGACTGCGCAGGTGGCCGTGGTGAGTGCACCCAATACCGCCTGGGACGGCACCTCGCCAGTGGGATCGGTCACCAAGACCGCGTCAATCACCGCAGTGGTCTCGGCGGTGAATCTGCAACTGGTCGACGGCAACCAGGACCTGCAGACGACGGTGACGGTCAAAGACACCGCGAACAACGCGATGTCGGGCGTGACGATCACCTGCTATGTGTACTACAACAACACATTGAAGTGGTCGGGAACCGGCGTCACCGGCGCCGACGGCACGTTTACATTCGTGCGCACCGGCGCGGCGGCGGGCACCTACACAGCGTCGGTCTCGGCGCTGGGCGCGCCGAACACCACTTGGAGCGGCAACTCGCCCGTGGGCACGATCACCAAGACCGCGACGGTCACGGCGGTGGTCCATACGGTCGCGCTACAGTTGATCGGCCCGAACCAGGACCTTCAGGTCACCGACACGATCTGGGACAGCGCCGGCCATCCGCTGAGTGGCGTCACGGTGACTTGCTACGTGTTCCATGACAACGCGCTGTGGCGGACCGGCACCGGCGTCACCGACGTCAACGGCCAGTTCAGCTTCGAACGCGATGGCGCACAGGCCGGCACGCTGACCGCGCGCGTGGCCGTGGTGAGCGCCCCCAATACCACCTGGGACGGAACTTCGCCGGTGGGATCGATCACCAAGACCGCGTCGATCACGGCGGTGGTTTCGGCGGTGAATCTGCAACTGGTCGACGGCAACCAGGACCTGCAGACGACGGTGACGGTCAAAGACACCGCGAACAACGCGATGTCGGGCGTGACGATCACCTGCTACGTGTACTACAACAACACATTGAAGTGGTCGGGAACCGGCGTCACCGGCGCGGACGGCACGTTTACGTTCGTGCGCACCGGCGCGGCCGCGGGCACCTACACCGCGTCGGTCTCGGCGCTGGGTGCGCCGAACACCACCTGGAGCGGCACCTCGCCCACCGCAACGCTGGTAAAATAACCTTAGGCATCGATCCCGCAGTTCGCCGCATCCAAGGGTCGCTATCCTCGATGTAGGCGAACTGCCCAACAATCCTAAGGGGCCTGACCATGATCGGCCGAATTCGTCGGTGGCGTGCGGCGATTGGCGCCGTTGCGTTGGCATTGGCGTTGGCGACCAATGGGGCCGAGCGAGCCGCCGATTCGGCGCCCAAGCCGGCCCAAAAACCGCCGGACGCATCTGCTGTTCAATCGCTGGTGTTGTACGTCGCACCGGAAGGCAAAGCAAAATGGTCGGGGCGGCTGGCACACCCGACGGCGGACGGGACCGACGGACCCCTTCCAAGCCTGGCAAGTGCACTGGCGGCCGCGCGGCAGGTTCGCGCGCACATACCCAGTCGATGGGCCCTCCGCATCGTAGTGGCGGACGGCGTCTACACCCTGCCGCAAACGTTGACCATCGGCCCCAGCGATGGCGGCCGCGCCGGATATTTGAAAGAGGAGCTTGCAGGAAGCGACCGCGTGGAATTCGTCGCGGCGCATGGCGCGCATCCCGTCCTGTCGGGCGGCAGACGAATTACCGGATTCCGGCCGGCCACCGTGAACGGCGTGGCGGTCTGGGAGGCCGACCTGAGCGCACCGGACTACCCCGTCGACTGGAACTTTCGGGAACTGTGGGTCAACGGCCAGCGCCGGCCGCGGACCCGCCTGCCGGAGACCGGCTACTACCGTGTGGCCGGCTCCGGGGACCTGACTTCGTCGAACTTCACCGGGGAGCCGGGCGCACCCCGCGACCGCTTCAGCTTCGCCGCCGGTAATTTGTCCGACGATTGGTACGACTTGCCTTCGGTTGAAATAAACGTAATCAATTACTGGATGCATCAAAGGCTGCCGATCCGCTCTATCGACGCAGCACAACGCCAGGTCGTCTTGGCGGACAAGTGCCGGTGCTCCTTCCGTGACGCCCGCAGCGATTTGGGTGCCCGGTACTACGTCGAAAATGTCGTCTCGGCCCTGCGCCTGCCTGGACAGTGGTACCTCGACCGTCCCGCACATAAGCTGTATTACATTCCGCGCCCCGGAGAGACGCCGAAGACAACAGAGGTTGTCGCTCCATATCTACATGAACTGGTTCATATCGACGGCACCGCTCAGCAGCGCGTCGCCGAAGTCCACATGGCGGGGCTCACCTTCGCCTTCGTCGAACCGGTCGCCTCCTATGACGCCGACAATGCGCTGCCCGGAGCCTGGCGGCAAACCGGCGCGGTGCAGTTCTCCGACGCCGAAGGGTGCAGTCTGGACCACTGCCGATTCGACCATGTTGGCGGCTACGGCGTCGAATGCACCGGTAATTGCCTCGACATTGCCCTGACCGCCGACACGATTACCGACACCGGTGCGGGCGGCGTGAAATTCTGGAGCGGCTGCGACCGCTGCACCGTGGCCGACTCCGACATCGGTCCCGGCGACGAATTCAACCACGCCGGCATCGGCGTGCTGGTGGGCCAATGCAGCGGGACCCAGATCGTTCACAACCGGATCCACGGATTCGACAACATCGGCATCGGCGTTGGGCGGGCTTGGGGCTTCGGCGCATCCACCTGTTACGGCAACGTCATCGAATACAACGATATCGCCGACATCGGCCGCGGCGTGCTCTCCGATCTTGCGGGCATTCACACGCTTGGGCCGCAGGTCGGCACTCGAATCCGTTACAACCGTATTGAGCGTGTGAGCATCCACAGTTACGGCGGGTGGGGAATTTACCTCGATGAAGGCTCCTCGGGGATTTTAGTCGAAGGCAATCTATGCGCCCATTGCCAGACTGGCGGCTTCTTCCAGCATATCGGCTCGGGGAACGATATCCTAAACAATATTTTTGTCTGTGACGACGGCAGCGAGGAACTCCGGCTGCCCACGGCGCCGCACGCTTCGTATCGATTCCAACGCAACATCGTAGCAATCGAAAACACCGATGTGTTTGAAGGCGCCTGGAAAAATACGCACGCCCAGCTTCAAAAGAATCTATATTTTTCTTCCACCGGTAAACCTCTGCGCTTTTGTGGCCTGGATTTCGCCGCCTGGCAAGCTGCCGGCTTTGATCAGGGCAGCGTGGTGGAGGATGCTGGATTTGTCGATCCCGCCCACGGCGACTACCGCCTTAAGAACCCCACCGTGGCGGCCGCCATCGGAATTACACCCCTCGATCTGTCCACGGTAGGCCCGCGGTCGGATGTTCCCGCGGGGGCTTCTGCCGGACCGGCTGAATAATTTACACGGACTGGTGATAATTCACGTTGGAATGGTATTCAGCCTCCGGAGCTGAAGCAGGCCGCCGCTCACGCGGAAGACAACCAAAACCAACATACAAGGTCGTGGGTTCGACTCCCGCCCAGGTCATTTTTCCCGCATTCCACCCAATATAATGCGATCTCCATACCGCATCACTCTTGCCGGAACCGGACTTGAGTGTTCGCGGCATTTTTCCGATAAGAGAAGCACTCCGGTCGGTGCGCCAGCTCCCCAGCTCTCATCCGGCGCCTCGGCGTAACTCTTCGTAAACTGCGCGTCCGCCTCCTTCAAGTTGTTCCGCATGTACGCCAGAATGCCCAGCCGCGTGTGCGCGTCGGCCAGCGCTTCCTTCCAACTCGGATCGACGCCGGCGGGCAGTTCCGAAGTCTTCAGCGCCTCCTGCGACGCCGTGTCCGCGGCCGCGCGCGCTTCCGCCGCCAGCGGGTCGGTCCCGTCGGTCGAGACCCGCATCA
>JBOHNC010000457.1:0-3757 GCA_050730415.1 Planctomycetota bacterium | reverse complement strand
GTCCGCGCCCGCCGCGCCGGCCCCATCAACCGGCGGCATTCCCGCCGCGCTGGCCGCCAAGATTGCCGCCGCCAAGGCTGCTGCCGGTGGCGAACCGGCCGCTCCCGCTCCCGCGCCGGCCGCTCCTGCGGCATCCGCAACCGAGGCGCCTGCCGCGCCTGTTTCATCTGGCGGCATACCTGCCGCGCCTGTTTCACCCGGCGGCATACCTGCCGCGTCTGTTTCACCCGGCGGCATACCTGCCGCCTTGGCCGCCAAAATCGCCGCCGCGAAGGCCAAAGCGCAGGGACAGGACCCTCAACCGTGATCCGCAAAGCCGGCATCGACGACGTCGAGCAGATCCACGCGATCGTCACCGACTACGCGGCGCAGGGCATCATGCTGCCCAAGACGGTCCACCAGGTCTACGAAAACCTGCGCGATTTCACCGTTTTCGTCGATGCGGCCGGCAAAATCGGCGGCGCCGCCGCGTTGCATTTGTTCTGGAAGGACATCGCCGAGGTCCGTTCGGTCGCCGTCCGCCCCGATCTGAAGGGTCAAAAAATCGGCTCCCGGCTGATCGATGCGATCTGCGACGAGGCGCGGGGCCTGCACCTGCCGCGCGTGTTTCTGTTGACCTACTCGCCGACCTACTTCAGCAAGCAGGGCTTCCACAAGGTCGATCGGGGATTGCTGCCGCACAAAATCTGGGCGGATTGCTCGGTCTGCCCCTTCTTCGACGACTGCAAGGAAGTCGCGATGGTACGCGACCTGGTGGACAATCCGCCGCCGCTGATTGCCAACCTGGCCATTGAAGGGCTGCCGCGCTTGCACACGCAGAACCGGCTGGCGCAGTTCTACCCCTGAAGGTTGAATCCTGGGTTCACCGAAAGGAACGATTTTTCGCACCAATTGAATCGGTGCCCGCGCGCAATTCGGCAAAAAATAAACACTCTCCCGGCAATCGGCGGGGACGGCCACCGGCCATGCGGTATACTTGCGTACTCCATTGATTCCGCAGCAAATAGCCGACAGTTCAACCGAGCGAAATGGCTCGGCGGCACCAACAATTTCGCGCAGTTTGGCGCAGGACGGAGCGGATTCCGGCTGGATGCAGCCGGGCCCATTCCATCCGGCGCCCTCCGAACGTCGTGGCGAGACCCCTTGCGAGGGCCGGCGCCCGGAGTCTGCCCAGCGGGGGAGTTGCAGTCGGATGGCCCATGTTTCCAGCCACCCTGTCGCCCTGCACCGTTTGCCGGCCGTCCTATCGTGCGCTGTCATGTTCGGTCTGGCCGTCGCGCTGCTACCTTTGACTGCCGCCGATGCCGACGGCAACGGTGGGGGAACTCCCGCGCCTCAGCCCGCGCCGTACATCCCCGACATGTTCAAGCCCAAACCAGCGCCCGCGCCGACGCCCGCCACGCCAGATAAACCAGCCGCGCCCGCGGCGCCGCCAGCGCCGGCCCCGACGCCAGCCCCAACGCCGGCCCCAACGCCGACGATTCCGGACATGTTTGCACCGCATCCCAACCCTGCGCCCACTGGCAATGGCACGACCCCGGCGCCGCAGCCTGCTCCGGCCCCGGCGCCTGCACCCGCGCCCGCGCCCGCGCCTACACCCGCACCCGCACCGGCTCCCACACCCAGCCCCATGCCTGCTCCGGCTGGCGACCAGAACATCCCGGACATGTTCAAGCCGGCTCCTGCGCCTGTGCCTGTCCCCACGACGGCACCAACACCCGCGCCCGCGCCCGGGCCGGCTCCGGCCGGCAACGGCAACGTACCGGACATGTTTCGGCCGTTGGCGCAGAGCCCCGGGGGCGCTTCGCCGCCACCGCCTCAGCCGATCGTCATCCCGGCCCCCCCGCCGCCGCCCAATCCGCCCGGCCTGCCGGCGCAGATGACCTTCACGCCTGCCCCGGAACCGGCCTCGGCCGGCGGTTCGGCCACCCCCGGTCAGCCACAGCTTGCGCCGCCGGTCCCGGCCCTGCCGGTCGAGGAAGAAGACCCCATCTGGAAGGCGATTCTCGCGCATGAAGACCGCACCGACCAGATGACCGGCGAGGATCAGGAGGACGACTACACGCTGCTGATCCGGATGGTCCAGAAACTCCAGGTCAGCGGGGCCAACGTCGCCCGCCAAGCACGAATCCTGGCGCGGCTGGAGAAAAAACAGCGGTTCGCGCACCTGCGCCGGACCGCCGAATCGGCGGCGCAGAAGTCGGAAGTCGTGCAGGCGGCCTTCGAGATCGGCAATCTGCACCTGGACGACAACGACCCGCGGCGCGCGCTGAACTGGGTGCACATCATCGCCACCTACGATCCGCAGAGTTCCGAAGCGGGCAATCTGGCCAATCGCGTGGTGTCGTGGTTCGAGGACCGGGTGCGCGCGGAAATAAATGCCGGGCAATACCTCCAGGTCGAAACCGACATCGCTCGCTGGCGTACGCTGCGGCCGGATCCGAAGAGCCCCGGCCAGTCCGAGGACGAAGCGCGCATCCAGGCGCTGATTCTGGCGTACGCCAAGCACGTGCGCGAGTTCGCGGTGGCGCCCTACCTGAAGACCGATCTGGCCAGTGCGCAGAAAACGCCGCAGACGATCATCAACGGCGGGATGAAGTTCACGCTGATGCCCGACCCGGCAATCACCCCGGCGGATATTGCCAAGCGGCTGCTGGACTACTGGCGGCACGACCGCAAAGGGGACGCCTGGGACGAATCGGACATCGACATTCAGGCCGCGCTGGAAAAGCGGATCAAGCAGGCCGAAGCCGAGAAGACCAAGCAATCGGCCGACGACATGGAGACGGTCATCGATGCCTACGACCGGCTGTACCCGCGCAAATCGACCGCGGATTTCCGCATGCAGTTGGGGGACCTCCGCCAATTGCTGAAAAACCGCGAAGAACCGCTGAAGGACGACCGCGCCGGCGTCGTGAAAGGCGCGCTGATCCGCTTCGAGGCCATGATCGGGCAGGGGCAGGTCACCAGCCGCGCGGGGGACGAACGGGCCCGGCAGTCGCAGGTACTGGTGACGGCGCTGGATTTGCAGTTCAACGGCTGGAAGGCGCGTGACAGCCTGATGTACTTCACCTTCCTGGGACAGGTCAACACCGATTTCGGGTTCGGCTTGCAGGCGCACGTGTTCAACATCAACGACAAGCAGGCAAAATTCAGCTTCCTGCAGGCCCATTTCGGCTTCGATGTGCGCATCAACGGGGATTCCTGGACCTTCGGGATGCGCGCCGGTCCGATGTACATTTCGTCCAAATTCACCGGCCTCGATGCCACGGTCACGCGGACCGACATTTCCGCCGTGGCCCTGTCCTTCAAATTTGAAAAGGGGTTCAAGCTCTGGAACCACTGGGCGTCGATCTACGCCGAATACCAGCTCGACAGTTGGGACAAATTCCTCTGGAGCAAATTCGCCGTCACGGGGCGCTGGTACATCATGACCAATCTGGCCGTGGGCGCGGGCTATGAGTCCCTCGAGCTGGACCAGTTCGGCTCCGGCAGCGATCCCCGGATCAAGACCAATTTCGGTGTACCGACCTTCGAACTGATTTTCCAATTCTGAGAGGGCGCCTGGGAAAAATGTGGGTTGGCGCAACCCGGCCCCGATCGGTACAATCGGAGCTTCCTGTCGGCACTCTGGAACGGAACGCACGGCCATGAGCAATTCACCGCCGCCCGGCGGGCCCAAAAAACCCGGCGCGCCGCCGCAGAAGGCCCCGCCCCCCCCGCCACGCCCGCCGCCCCCACCCGGCGCGAGTGACAC
>JBOHNC010000456.1:0-6525 GCA_050730415.1 Planctomycetota bacterium | reverse complement strand
CGGCTGCGCCGCGCCACGACCCTCCATCCGTGGGTCATTCGACCCACGGCTATCGACAGGCGGCCCCTTGCGGGGCCAAGAAAAAGACATGGAGCGCAGATTTCCACAGAGTAAATTCAAGCTTCAGGATTCAAGATTTCCTCCTACTCCTGGCTATTTTTACCAGCCGATGGCGTAGGCGGGGTCCAGGCGCGGCGAGGCGGCGGCGTGGAGCACGCCGGCGACGGGGTCGATCAGTGCGGCCAGTGTGTTGCCGCCGCTGAACGGGCCGAGCACATGCAGGAGGTGGCCGCGGCGCGTGAGTTCGGCGCGGACGGCGGGATCGATCCGGTCTTCCACGTTCACCCCGCCGGGTTCGCAGCCGCGCGGGTAGAACGACGAGGGCCAGTGAATCGGCGCGACGGTGGGCGCTTCAATCGCCTGTTGCAGCGACATGCCGAATTCGACGACATTCAAAAAGAATTGCAGGCCCCAGACTTCCTGACCTTCGCCGCCGGGGCTGCCGAAACTCATGAACCGCCCGTCTTCATGCCGCGCGATGGCGGTGGTGAGCGTGGTGCGGGGGCGCTTGCCGGGCGCAACGCAATTGGGATGGCCTTTTTCCAGGCTGAACATCTGGCCGCGGGTGCCGAGCGGGAAGCCGTAGCCGGGGACGACCGGGGAGGACATCAGCCAGCCGCCGCTGGGCGTGGCGGAGACAAGGTTGCCGGCCTGGTCGGCGACTTCGAGCTTGGTGGTGTCGCCGTGCCTGTCTGTTTCGGCGTCGGCGGTGGGGCCGGCGGTGGCGCGGCCCGAGCCAGCGGCGCGCGTGTAGGCGGCGTTGGCCTCGAGAACGGTCTGCGCACGGAACGGCGCACCGCGGCCGGGGCGCTGGTCAAGCGAGGCGCGAGCGGGATCGATCAGCCGGCGGCGTTCGGCTGCATACTCGCTGGACAGCAGGCGGTCAAAGGGAACCGCGACGTGCGCGGGGTCGCCGTAGAAAAATTCGCGGTCGGCGAAGGCGAGTTTCAGCGCTTCGATCAGCGTGTGCAGGTAATCGGCGCTGTTGTGTCCGAGCTTTTTCAGATCGCAGCCTTCGAGCAGCCGGAGGGTCTGAAGGAAAACCGGGCCCTGGGTCCAACTGGAACATTTGTGCACCGTCCAGCCGTGCCAGTCGACGGCCAAAGGCGCTTCGAAATGCGCTTCGCAGCCGGCGAAATCGGCGGCGGTCAGCAGCGCGGTGTGTGCGCGGCCGGAGGCGTCGCGGACGGGCGTGGTGCGGGCGAAATCGACGATGTGGCGGGCGATGTCGCCGCGGTAGAAGCGGTCGTGCGCGGCGCGCAGGCCGGCGATGCGGTCGGTGCCGGCATCCTGATCGGCGACGATGAGGCGGCGGAAGGTGGCGGCGAGATCGGGCTGTTTAAAAACCGTGCCGATGGGCGGAACTGCGCCGTGGGGCAGAAACTTTTTCGCCGAGGAAGGCCACTGTTCGCGGAAGCGCGCGGCGTGTTGGGCGATGGCGGCGTGCAGCGAGTCGTACATGGGGAAGCCGTCCTGGGCGAGGTCGGCGACGGGCAGCAGAATTTCCTTCAGGCGCAGGGAGCCGTGGCGTTCCAGCAGCGCCAGCCAGGTGGCGGGCACGGGCGGGACGACGGCGCCCAGAAAGCCGTCGCCGGGGATGCGGTCGAGATCGAGGGATTGGAAATATTCGAGCGTGGCGGCGGCGGGCGCGACGCCGTGGCCGCTCAGCGCGTGCACGGAAGATTCACCGGCGGCTCTGAACAGCACGGGCGCTTCGCCGCCGAAGCCGCACTGATGCGGCTTCAGGACCGTCAGCGCGAAGCCGACGGCGGCGGCGGCGTCGAAGGCGTTGCCGCCCTTTTTCAGAATGTCGAGGCCGATGTTGGAGGCGAGGTAGTGGCCGGAGGTGACGACGGCGTGGGTGGCCAGGATCTGCGGGCGTCCGCCGCGCGAACCGGTGTTGGTGGGTTGCATGGGGAGTCTCCTGCAAGCAGCGGCGCGCGTGGAAAGGCGCGCAATTCATTGTATAGCCGATGCGTGCGGGAAAGGACGTGGGACGAAGGGAACGGAGCGTTCCGTGGGTTGGAAGCGGGCAGAGGGCGTGTCGAAAAAAACGCTGCGATCGGCGGGTGGACTGCGGTCGCCTTTCAACTTTCAACTCTCACCTTTGGATTTCCGGGGTGGTGCGCATGCGGGGGAAGAGGGAAGATGAAAGTCGAGAGTTGAAAGGCGACCGCGGGAGACGGCTTGCGCCGCAGGGACAATGTCTGGCGCGATGTCTCTGTTTACCTGCCGATACAATACTCCCGGCGGCGGGGGACTCTTCGATGCACTATATTCTGGCGTTGGATCAGGGGACGAGTTCCAGTCGGGCGCTGCTGTTCGACGCCGGCGGGCGGAGGGTGGCGTCGGCGCAGCGGGAATTCACCCAATATTTTCCGCGCCCCGGATGGGTGGAACACGACGCGGAGGAAATCTGGACTACGCAGCGGGACACCGCGCGGGAGGCGCTGGCGCGGGCGGGAGTCCCAGCGCGAGAGATCGCGGCGATCGGCATCGCCAATCAGCGCGAAACGGTGGTGGTCTGGGAGCGCGCCACGGGAAAGCCGGTGCACCGCGCGATCGTCTGGCAGGATCGGCGGACCGGCGACCGCTGCGAGCGACTGAAAAAAGAGGGCGTCGAGCCGTGGCTGCGGGAGCGCACCGGACTGGTGGCCGATCCCTATTTCAGCGCCACCAAACTCGCGTGGCTGCTGGATCAGGTGCCGGGATTGCGGGCGCGAGCGGCAGCGGGCGAAATCGCCGCGGGCACCATCGACGCGTGGCTGATCTGGCAACTGACCGGCGGCAAGGTGCATGCGACCGACGTGAGCAACGCTTCGCGCACGCTGCTCATGAACTTACGCACCGGCCTGTGGGACGTGGAGTTGCTGCGGCAGTTCGACATCCCCGCGGCGCTGCTGCCGACGATCGTGGCTTCAAGCGGGCGGGTGGGAGAAACAGCACCCGAAATATTCGGCGCGGCGATTCCGATCGCGGGCGTGGCCGGCGATCAGCAGGCGGCGCTGTTCGGCCAGGGCTGCGTGCGGCTCGGGCAGGCAAAAAATACCTACGGCACCGGTTGTTTTCTACTGATGCAGACCGGCGGCGCGGCGCCGATTTCGCAGCATGGCCTGCTGACGACGGTGGCGTGGCGCATTGGATCGGAGCCGCTGCAATATGCCTTGGAGGGATCGGTGTTCGTGGCCGGCGCGGCGGTGCAGTGGCTGCGCGACCAGTTGGGGGTGATCGGATCGGCGGCGGAAATCGAACCGCTGGCGCGCAGCGTGCCGGATGCGGGCGGCGTGCATTTTGTGCCGGCCTTCGCGGGGCTGGGCGCGCCGCATTGGGATTCCGGCGCGCGGGGGATCATCACCGGTCTGACCCGCGGTTCAACCAAGGCGCATTTGGCGCGCGCGACGCTGGAGGCGATCGCGTTTCAGACCCGGGAGGTCGTCGATGCGATGGCCGCCGACGCCGGACGGGCGCCGGTCGAACTGCGCGTGGACGGCGGGGGATCGGTGAACGATTTGCTGATGCAGATCCAGGCTGACGTGCTCGGCGTTGCGGTGCTACGGCCGGCTTTCACCGAGACCACCGCACTGGGGGCGGCGCGGCTGGCGGGGCTGGCGGTGGGGGCATTCGACGCTTCGACCGGCGGAGGCGATGGGGTTTCGACGGTGGGCTGGACGCGGTTTGAACCAACGCTGAATGCGGAGGAACGCGAGGCGCAGTTCGCGGCGTGGAAACAGGCGGTGGCACGGGCGCGGTCGTGAACAGCCGCCGGGACCGCGGGCGGGTACGCCCGCTCTTCGGCCAAATCAGGCATTCGGCTCCGTGAGCGCGTCCATTCCCCGCAGCACGCACATTCCATTTATGAGCGCCGACGGCCACGTCATCTTTTTCGCCCAAACCGTCCAGGCGGTTCCGCGCGTATTTCAGGGCGCTTCGAACGCCCCCATGTCCGGCGCTTTGCCGTGGATTCGACCGTCGTCGATGCCGGGAATCGGCGTGCCGGCGTCGACGCAGGGGCTGCCGGGCTGGAGGGTGTACACACCGGAATTTTCATCGGTGAATTGCGGGTCGGCCGACAGGCCGTGCTTCAGCCAGCCCGGGCCATTGCGGATGTCGGCGAGGGTTCGATATTGCGTGTGATATTTCAGGACGATCAGCGGCTGGGTGGTGTCGCGGCAGAAGAGGTCGTCGAAATCCCAGTCGATCGGCGAGGGCGGTTTTTCCCAGCATTCGAAACCGGCAGCCCGGCCGATCCAAATGTTGTCGCGCAGGGTCAGATTGCGCCAGCGGGCGTGTTTCACCCATATCGCGCGGCTTTCGGGATCGCGGCTGGCGGCGGTGTTGTGGTAGAAAAACATCGGGCCGCAGCCGACATCGCTGCCGTCGCCGCCGTTGGTTTTGAACGGATACCCGCCGTTACCTTCGCGCGTGTGCGAAGTGCTTTGGCCGCAGTCGGCGATCACGTTGTAGCAGACGTAGGTGGGGCCGCCCAGCGCCTGGGCCAGCGAGACGCCCGACAGGGAACCGCGCATAGTGTTGTCGAAGATCCGCACGTTCCGGGAGAAGCCGTCGGTTTCGATGAAATCGTCGAGGCAGCCTTGAATGGTGTTGCCGTAGAAATCGATTTCGTTGGTCACTGCGTCATCGGTCACCCAGGGGCACAGATGCACGCCGTCGAATTCGTTTTCGATGTGGTTGTTGCGCACCACCAGACCGCGGCCGGAAAAAATGCTGTCCACGTTGACCGCGCCAGCTTCGAAGGACACCGGATTGCCGCCGGTCTTTTGCAGCGCGAAGGGAAACTCGTTCACGCCGTCCAAAAACGTGCAGTCTTGGACGGTGTCGTCGTCGCTCTTGCCCTTGACCCACAGTCCCACGTCGACGAACAGAAAATGGCACTTCTCGAAGGTGACCTTGGAGGAATTCTCGATCAACGCTGCGCAGGCGTAGGCGTTTTTGCCGAAGTAGCGAATGGTCAGGTTCGAGAAGCGGACATTACTGCTGCCGTCGAGCAAAAATGCGCGGGTGTACTTGGCGGCGTGAACGGTGAAGTTCGTCAGCGGCGCCGGCGGCAGAAGCCACATGGTTTTGCCGTCGGTGGCGAAGGCGCCGGTGATGTGCTGGTCGGCAAAGGTGCCGCCGGCGAAATCTCCATGCTTGCCGACCGTGCGGGTGCGCAGTTCGTCGGGCGTGAAGATCGGCAGCAGGCGGGTGAGCACGCCGGTTTTTTTGTTTTCGAGCACCACATTCTGGCAGCCGTCGTCGAATGGATGGCTGTACAGTCCGGCAGATTCCGATTTCCAGGCGGTGGGATCGAGCAGCTTCGGGTCGCTGCCGTCGATCACCACCGAGCCGGGCGGTGCATGGTAATCGCCACCGATTTCCAGTTCGCTGTTGTTGGCCTTTTCGATCTTCGGCAGCGCCAGGTCGCCTTCGTAGTAGACGCCGGGCCGCAGAATGATGTCATCGCCCAGACCGCCGGCTACCTTGATGGCATGGGCCAGCGTCTTCCAGGGATGTTGCGGACTGCCGTCGCCGGCGTCGTCGCCGTCGGGGGCGACCCAATGATAAATGTGCATGAAATATTCAGAGACTCCGTCGTTCCGCGTTTGGCCCTGGCCGTACCAGGTGCGGACGGTCTTGTCAGCCGCCAGTTCCGCGGTGATTTTTACTTGGTGGCGGCTCTCTGGGCCCAGCCAGAAAATCGATGTCGCAAAGTGATTCGTCGCGCCGATCTGGACCGGGTCCTGCATCGGTTTCCACTGGCTTGCCACGTTTAACCAGCAGTGCATTCCGGCGATGGCGGCGGGCTTCAGGTCGGCGGGCGGCGTGACAATCACACCCATCGCTTCGAAGTTTCCGTAGCATTCGACCTCCGGCGAGGGGCCGGCGAAATCGGCCGGCGGTTTGGACTCCGCCACCGTGTAGTGGTTGCCGAAGCCGGGGCGATGGGCGGCATCTTCGGGGATCAGATGCAGGCCCCAGTTGCCGACGCCCGGCTGCGGGGGTGCGGCGGGAATCGACGGAGCAGCAGGAACCATTGGCGGGGTCGCGGGGGGAGCGCTCGATGGGGCGGGCGGATTCGGGCCGGCCGGAACGGCCGGCCCGGGCGCGGGCGTGGTCGGCGCTGTGGGCGCGGTGGCGCTGGCCGCTTGAGCCGCATTGGCGGGCGATGGCGCGGCACCGGCGGGCAGGGCGGTTTTTTCGCCGCAGCCGGCGGACAGCAGCAACGCCAGCGTCAGGGCCCGCGTCAGTGTCAGGGCCGGCGCGTGACCGACGTTGGCGATCGGAGCATGCAATTTCCCACGGAATCGAGCGGTCATCGAGAATCTCCCGTGAGCGGCTGGGCATGCAGGCCTGCGCTCCAGTGTACCATCGCCGCGGGGGCAGGCGAAAGCGCCGAAACGCCGGCCAGCGCGGATTTTCTTCCCGGGGCGGTGGCCGCGCACGGCGATCTGATATGTTGAAACT
>JBOHNC010000455.1:0-5312 GCA_050730415.1 Planctomycetota bacterium | reverse complement strand
CCCCACCACACACCATTCCGTGGGTTTACACCCACGGCTACCCAAATGCGGCCCCTTGCGGGGCCAAGAAGCGGACGGCAGAAAAGGCGGGGAAAGCTCAAGCGCGGCAGGACTGAAAGAGTCACGGTAAACTATCTGAGATTCGTATAAAAGCCCCTGCCGGCGGTCTGCAAACTCCCGCGCGCGGCGCGCGCTTCCGCCCGGCGCGCTATATAATTCCCGGTTTGACCCGCTGGAACCCCCCACGCTCCTCCGACAGGACATCGCCATGACCGCATCCAAACTACCCGCCATCGGCAAGCGTCGCATCGCCATTCTGGCCGAAGGCAAACTGAACGTCTGGGACGCCAAAACCGCCGTGAGCGTGGTGCGCTGGTGCCCGGACGAAGTCGTCTGCGTGATCGACTCGCAAACCGCCGGCGGCGACCTGCAGAAACTGGTCAGCACCGGCGCCGGCGTGCCGATCGTGAAGAACTTCGCGGCCGCGTTGGCGCTCCAGCCCAACTGCCTGTTGATCGGCGTCGCCAACATGGGCGGGTACCTGCCGCCGGCCTTCCGCCCGATCATCCTGAAGGCGCTCGACCGCGGCCTGCACATCCTGAGCGGCCTGCATGAATTCCTCGGTGACGATCCGCAGTTCGCGAAAAAGGCCCGGCAGAAGGGCGTCACGATTCTCGACGCCCGCCGGCTGCCCGAGGATCTGCACTGCAACGAAAACCGTGTGCCGTTTTTGCTGAAGAACCGCCGCGTGCTCACCGTGGGCACCGACTGCAACCTGGGCAAGATGACCGTCAGCCTGGTCTGCGACGCCGAGGCCCGCAAGCGCGGCTGGAAATCGCGTTTCGTCGCGACCGGCCAGACCGGCATCTTCATTTCCGGCCACGGGCTGCCGATCGACCGCACCATCAGCGATTTCACCTCCGGCGCGATGGAGCAGTTGATGCTCGAGAGCAAAAACGTCGACTGGGTGTGGGTCGAAGGCCAGGGCGGCATTGCGCATCCGGCCTTCAGCACGGTGACGCTGGGCCTGCTGCACGGCACGGCGCCGACCGACCTGATTCTGGTCACGCTGCCGGGGCGGAAGACTTCGCGCCACATGGAATACGGCAACAAACTGCCCAGCCTGACCAAGTTCATCCAACTGTACGAAGACCTGGCCGCGCTGGTGCTCAAGGCCAAAGTCCGGGCGATCGGCGTGAACGGGGTGGGCATGAGCGCGAAGCAGCTCGACGCCACCATCGCGCGGATCGAAAAGGAAACCGGCCTGCCGGCGGCCGATCCGGTGCGTCACGGGGGCGGCGTGTTTCTGGACGCGCTGGCCAAACGCGGGTAGGGTTTTGCCGCGCGGAAAAAGAGCAAGAGAAAGATCTCGCGCCAAGACGCGGAGACGCCAAGCCGTTCGGTGCATGCCATCGAAATGCCTTGAGCGACTTGGCGAGCTTGGCGACTTTGCGCGAGAAAATCTGAAGAGTTCTCTCGCCAAGACGCCAAGGCGCAAAGCAGAGCGCTCCGGAGGTTCAGCGGCGATTTGCGGCGCAGGCGCGGTGCAACTGCCACGCCGCGCCCGGGCAGTGCGCAAAGCGCAGCGCGAACGATACCCCAAACGCCATCTGACAGTATAAACGTGGGATGTTTTCCCCCCCGCCGGCCGTTGGGATGGCGGGCGGGCGATGCTGCAACCGCCAGAGGGGCGGGTGGCGGGCCCGCACTCACAGCGACTCCAACAACACGGTGTAGCGCAGTACATGTCCGATCGGTCGTTCGGCTTCTGTGCCGGGCTTGAGTTCAATGTGCACAGGGTCGGCGCGTCCGCCCGAGGCTTGCCGCGAGCGACGCTGGCCGCGTGGTTGGTGGTGGCGGTGGTGTGGTGCGCGGCGCTGGCCGTGAGCCTCACGCCCGGCCGGGCCTCCGCTGCCGACGATCACGGCGCCGGCGCGACCCCCGCGCCTGCGCCTGTTCCGGCACCTGCGCCTGGTCCGGCGCCGGCGCCCCTGCCCACGCCGGAAACCACCGATACGCCGCCCCCGCCTTCTGAATACGAACACCTGCGCGTCAGCCGCATCCAGTTCGTCGGGCTGGTCACCGTTCCCGAGGCGCTCCTGCGCAAGGTCATGGTCACGGCGGAGGGGCAACTGTACAACTTCGAGACGCTCGACCGCGATTTCGAGCGCATCAAGGACCTGTCGCTGTTCTACCGTCCGGCGGACGGCAATTTCGGCTTCACCGCCACCCCGGAGAAAATCGCCGGCGTCTGGCGGATGAAAATTGTCTTCACGATGCGCGAGCACCCGCTCATCGAGGGTCTCGAATTTGTCCGGGTCGTCCCGGCGCAGAACGCCAAGGGGGTGGACACCGACAAGGTGGTGCCCGCGCCGAACGATCCGCACGACTTGATCCTGAGCGATTCCAAAATTTTCGACAGCATCAAATCGCGCGAAGTCGCGCCGGACTTGAAGCTGGACAGCAACCGCGAACGCCGGTTGGCGCTGATCAACGCCATCGCGCTGGAAACGCAGGCCGCCTGGCTGCGCGACCAAAAAGCCCACCGCATCCCCGAAGGCCTGCCCTACTACCGCTACCGCGACCTCATGCTGGACCAGTTTCTCGCCGCCGGCGGCAACGACGAAAGCGGGCCGCAGTCGAAGTCGGAGGGGCTCAGCATCCACGATGGCGCCGACGACTTTGTGCAGCAGCCGCACACCAAGGCCGTCACCGGGCAGCCCGGCTTGGCCTCCGTCGGCCGCCTCGACCTGCAGACCGTCGGCCAGGATGCGAAGGCGATTGCCGAAGCCTACCGGCAGGAGGGCTACAGCAACGTCCGCGTCACTTACAAGGTCACGCCGATCACCATCGGCCCCGACGGCCACCCGCTATTCGTGCACCTGACCTTTCAGATTCTCGAAGGCGACCGGGTCTTCCCGGCGGCGGTGGAATTTTCGGGCACCAACGTGATTCCCGACGAGGCGCTGTTGGCGGGGATTCGCTCCCGGCCGTTCACGCTCATCCCGCCGATATTTCTCGAGGACCGCGCCTCCGCGATCCAGAACGAGCAGCTCAAGACGGACGCGGCGGAGGTGCGGAATTTCATCCGGCGTCAGGGCTACATGAACGCCGAGGTCGGCACGCCGCTGGTGCAGGCCGATCGCAGCCGGCCGCCGCGCCGCGGCATGGGCACGCATGCCTACTGGTACGAAGCCAAGATCATTTTTCCGATCACCTACGCCGGCACAAACGACCGGCACTTCGCCGCGCGCATCACGATCACCGGCAACCAGACGGTTTCGGTGGAGGAAATCCGCGAGGCCATGGCCATCCATTCGATGGGGCCGTATTCGGACGAATTGAAAAAGGCCGATCAGAAGGCGATCGAGGATCTGTATCAGTCGCGCGGGCGGCTGACGACGCGGGTCGATCTCGAGGAAACCCAGGTGCCGGCCGACGATCCGCTGGTCGCCGAAGCGCGGCGGCGCGGCATGAACGTGGTCATCGACCAGGGCCTGTCCAATCTGCACAACCTGACGGTGCACATCAACGAAGGCCCGGAAGTTTCGATCGGCCGGATCTTCGTGCGCGGCAACACCGAGACCCGCGACGATGTGATCTACCGCGAGCTGCGGCTGGCGCCGGGCATGCGGTACGACTCGCGGCTGATCGAAGCCAGCAAGCGGGCGCTGGAAAACACGCAGCTTTTCTCCAGCGTGCGGATCGAACCGGAGGAGACCAAAACCGGCGACCAGTTGGTTCGCGATCTGCTCGTGTCGGTCGTTGAAAGCCATCAGACCGGCTCGCTGGTGCTGGGCTTCGGCTTTTCATCGGTGGACAAGCTGTTTGCGAATCTCACCTTCGACCAGAAAAATTTCGACATCACCGACTGGCCGCAGTCCTGGCGCGATTTCTGGCTGCGGCCGCCGTTCGTGCGCAGCCTGAAGGGCGGCGGCGAGGACTTCAACATTCAGCTCCAGGTCGGCGGCCAGGCCAGCAGCGCCAACGTGACTTTCACCGAGCCCTGGTTCATGGGCCGTCCGTACGATTTTGTCACCAATCTGGCCGTGATTCGGACCAATGAAATCAACTACGACGACCAGCGTTCACGGTTTTCGGTCGGGCTCGGCCGCCGCTTCGGCGACATCAACACCTGGAACCTGGGCGCGCACTACACGATCGAGGAAATCCGCATTTTGAACCTCGACGCCAATGCGCCGCTGGGCATCCGGGAGGTGGCGGGAAGCAATCTAATTTCGCGCTACACCGGTACGCTCACCTACGATTCGCGCGATCTCAAAGCCTTCCCGACCTCCGGCGACTACCTGGAGTGGACGGGGGAGGTGGCCGGGGGGCCGCTGTCGGATTTCGATTTCGTGAAGGGCATTTTCCGCGGCACGCACTACATGACGCTGTACGAAAACAGCGAGGAACTCCGCCACACCATGCTGTTCAGCATCGAACTGGCGCGGGTCGCGCCGTTCGGCAAATCGACCTTCGTGCCGGTTTTCGACCGATTTTTTGCCGGCTCGATCGGCTCGGTGCGCGGCTTCCAGCGACATTCGATTTCGCCGCGCGATCAGGGCGAGGTGGTCGGCGGCGAAAACGAACTTACGTTCACGGTCCAATATTCCTTCCCGATCATCGCCGAAAACGACCCCAACCTGCTGCTGGGGTCGGCGCCGCATCGCCAGCGCAGCTACTTCGACGCCTACCAGCGCGAGATTCTCCGCGGCATTGTGTTCCTCGACGGCGGCACGGTCACCAATCCGTCCTCTCCGGCCACCACCGGCGCGGGGTTCACCGACCAGAAGTACTTCCGCATGTCGGTCGGCGTGGGCATCATGCTGCGGGTGCCGCAGTTGCCGGTGCCGCTCAAGATTTACTACGCGCGCGCGATCCGCAAAGCGCCCGACGACGCGGTGGAACGGGTGCAGTTGGACCTGAGCGCGTTCTTCGGGCAGTAGGCCGGGAAAACAGGTGCGCAAGCGCGCAGTTTTTGTGGCTGGCGCGCGGTATGAAATTCAATGTCCGCCGGTTGGAATCCCTTCAATTGAGGTTAGGGTAAAGCGCTTCCATTCACCCCGCCGGACCGGTGGGCATTTTGGCAGTGAATGCCGGCGTTTGAGCAGCGTCTTAAATCTTCGGACGCGGCCGGCGGTTGCAGCCGCCATCCGGGATCGACAGGGAGCACATGCGATGAGTCAGACATACGCCGCCTTCGGCCGGTTGCGTGGAGGCGGTCCAGCATTCGCCTGGGGCGCGGGATTGTTGCTGAGTGTGCTGTGCGCGTGGCCGGTGCTGCCGGCCGCCGACGCGCCGGCCGACCC
>JBOHNC010000454.1:0-9278 GCA_050730415.1 Planctomycetota bacterium | reverse complement strand
GCTGAAGGTTGTGCAGGCTGGCGTTCGATATCGTCGTCCCGGCCAAATGCACCGGCTGCAAGCGCGCCACCGGCGTCACCACCCCGGTTTTGCCCACCTGCCAGTCGATGTCGAGCAGTTTCGTCCGAGCCTGCTCGGCCGCATACTTGTAAGCAATCTGCCATTTCTGATTTTTCGACGTCGCCCCCAGCCGCTCGCGCTCCGCGTAGTCGTCGATTTTCACCACCAGCCCGTCGGTGTCGTAGTCCAACCCCTTGCGCGCCTCGCGCCATTGCTCGGCAAAGGCCTGAATTTCCTCCAGCGTCTGAACCGGCGTCTTCGTGCGGTGGGGATTCACCGGAAACCCGCAGTCTTCAAGGTACTTCAGGAATTCCACGTGCGTTTTGAATTCCCGGCCCTGGATTTCCCCGGGGCCGTAGAAAAACGCGCTGAGTCCGCGCCGCGCGACCTCCTGCGGGTCGAGCATCTTCAACGTGCCCGCACACGCATTGCGCGGATTGGCAAACGCCGGATCGCCGGCC
The DNA here is from genome assembly GCA_050730415.1 of Planctomycetota bacterium. GTDB lineage: Bacteria > Planctomycetota > SZUA-567 > H5-PLA8 > JBOHNC01 > JBOHNC01. The sequence goes on along the minus strand of JBOHNC010000454.1, from coordinate 8,757 downwards.
TCCTCCCGCTCCCGGTTCAGCTTCGCAAACGACTTCCGCGACATATACACTTCGCCGCGCACCTCGAAAAACGCCGGCGCCGCCTCCCCCGCCGGCGGCCGCAACCGCAGCGGCACCGCGCGGATCGTCCGCACGTTGGCGGTCACATCTTCGCCCACGCTGCCGTCGCCGCGCGTCAGCGCCCGCGTCAGCCGCCCGGCTTCGTACCACAGCGAAATCGAAGCGCCGTCGATTTTGAGTTCCACCATGTAGCGGCGCGGCGCGTCCTCCAGTTCGCGCGCCAGACCCTTGTCGAAGCGCGCCAGTTCCTCCCAGGTGTACGTGTTGTCCATCGACAGCATTTTTTTGCGGTGCGGCGCCTGCTCGAACTGCTCCGACAGCCCGCTGGCGATGCGAGTGGTCGGCGAGTCGCCGCGTTTGAGTTCCGGGTGTGCCGCCTCGAGGTCGCGCAGCTCTTTGTACAGCGCGTCAAATTCCTGGTCGGAAATCTCCGGCGCGGCCGCGACGTAGTACAGCCGCTCGTGGCGCGCAATTTCGTCGATCAGAACATCCATCCGCCGAGCGGGATCGCCGGCGGCGGAAGAAGGAGAACCGGCGGGCGTGGTGGGAGCGCTCATGCGTGAATTCCTTGGATCGGCGTCGCCGGCATTCGCCGCGCGGCTGGCGGCGAGCCTCGCGTGACGAGGGACGAGCGGACTGAATTATTCCATCGGCCGGAAATTTTGCAGGCCCGCCGGCGGCAATTCGGCGCGCCGCTCCTGTCCCGAATCTCCGCGCCGCGTTTACAATGTGCGCCGGCCTGGCGAAGGGCGACGAGAAAAAGGGGCGGCGGAAAAAAAGAGAGGGGCCCATGAATTTCCAATCGGGAATCCAACAGGTTGTTCAGACGCCCGGCCCGACCACGCTGGTGGTCTTCGGCGCATCGGGGGACCTCACCGCCCGCAAGCTGATGCCGGCGCTGTACAATCTGGCGCTCGACGGACTGATCGCCGCCGACACCAAAATCGTCGGCTTCGCGCGTCGGCCCAAAACCGACGCCTCCTTCCGCGACGAAATGAAGGACGCGCTGGCGAAGTTCTCCCGCCGCCCGCTGCAGGACGCCGTCTGGCAGAAACTTGCCGCCAACATCGCCTACCACCAGTCGGATTTCAACGAAGCCGAAGGCTTCGCCCGGCTGCGCGAAAAACACCTGCCCCACGGCCGGTCCCGGATTTTCTACTTCGCCACCCCGCCCACCGCCTACACAGGCCTGATCGAGCAGATCAAAGCGCACCACCTGAGTCCTCCCGACACCGACAAAACCTACGCCCGCATCGTGATCGAAAAACCGGTCGGTCACGACTACAAGTCGGCCGAGGAAATCAACGCCGCCGTGGCCGAAGCCTTCCACGAACGGCAGGTCTTCCGCATCGACCACTACCTGGGCAAGGAAACCGTCCAAAACCTGCTGCTGTTCCGCTTCGCCAACAACCTGTTCGAACCGCTGTGGAACTCCAAGTACATCGACAACGTGCAGATCACCGTTTCGGAATCGATCGGAGTCGGTTCGCGTGGCGACTACTACGACACCACCGGCGTGCTGCGCGACATGATCCAGAATCACGTCCTGCAACTGCTCTGCCTGATCACGATGGAACCGCCCAGCAGCTTGTCGGCCGACGCCATCCGCAATGAAAAAATCAAAGTGCTCTCGAGCCTCCGGCCGATCGACGACATCAGCAAAAACGTCGTCCGCGGGCAGTACGGCCCCGGCTACGTCGAAAGCGAAAAGGCCATCGCCTACCGCTCCGAATCGCGCGTCAATCCGCAGTCGATCACCGACACCTTCGTCGCGATCCGCGCGCACGTCGATAACTTCCGCTGGTCCGGCGTGCCGTTCTACGTGCGCTCCGGCAAACGGCTGCCGCAGCGGGTCAGCGAAATCGTGATCACCTTCAAGGAACTCCCGCGCATCCTGTACAACATGACCGGCGGCGGCGCCGATCCGAACATCCTGCGCTTCCGCATCCAGCCGCAGGAAGGTATTTCGCTTTCGATCAACGCCAAAGGCCCGCACACCGACACGCCGCGGGTCGCAAAGCTCGATTTCGATTTTGACTCGGAATTCGCCGGCGGGTCGCCCGAAGCCTACGAACGGCTGCTGCTCGATGTGATGCTCGGCAACCAGACGCTGTTCATGCGGCGAGATGAAGTCGCCAGCGCCTGGCAGTTCATCACCGGCATTCATGAACAGTGGGCGCGCAATGCGCCGCCGCACTTCCCCAATTACGCCTCCGGCACCTGGGGCCCCGACGCCGCCGCCGCCCTCTTGGCCGTCGATGGACGCCACTGGCACAATCCGGTCGGATGAATCGCAAGGATGAAGCGTGAAGAATGAAGGGACCTGAAGATGAACGGACCTGATGAAAACAGGCTTCCGTTGCCTTTTTCTTGGCCCCGCAAGGGGCCGCCTATGGATAGCCGTGGGTCGAATGACCCACGGTTGGAGGGTCGTGGCGAGGCCCCGCCGCGCCACGACCCTCCCAAAAGGTTCTTCCGCGCGACCCGAAGCGTTCGTTGCACACTCGCCCTTCCATCGCGCGGAACCGCACCCGACGAAAATGCGGGCAATACTCCCGCCCTTCGCGCATACTCACTCGCGCGGGCGCCCGTATGGCGGGGAACAGTCGCGCAATGCGTCACGACAACCATGGCAAATTCCTTTCCGCCCAAGCCTCACGGATTCAGGTAGTCGCTATTTTTCACGACAAAAACGCGGCCGGTGGCGTGCTGGAGCTCCACCGCGGTGCTCTGCGGATTGCCCTCCTTCACCTGGTTGCGGTCGACCACCGAAAAATACGTGTCGCGGTTGGCGCTGCCGTCGGGCAGGATCAGGATCGACGCCAGCGACAGCGTGTCGGCGGGAAAGTAAGTGCCGCTGGTGTCGCAAATCTGCAAGTCATCCCGCGGGTCCAGATCGAAGGTCGCCACCGGCAGCGCGTTCTGCGGCCATTTGGTGGTGTCGTTGGAAGCCCCCCGCGTGCCGGCCAGATAGGCGTCGGCCTCGGTCGGGTACTGCCACGCGGTCAGCTCCCAGTACACCGGGTTGCCGTTGGTCGGCGTGATCTGATCGGCGCGCACACCCAACACCTTGCCCGATCGCACCGCCTGAACCTGCGCATCGCGCAGGAAACTCGCCACGCCGGAAGCCCCGCCTTCGGCGTTCATCGCGCTGAGCGCGTCGAGCACGGTGCCGATGACCAGTGTCATCAAAATGATCAGAATCGAAACGACCACCAGTATTTCGATCAGCGTGAAGCCCCGGCGCCGGCTAGGCCGACGCAAGAGCAAATGCGTACCTGAGGTTACAAAATCAGCTTCCATGCGGGGGGATGGCTCCCAAGCGTCCATTAATGGTAACCCCTTGGCCGGGTGCAATGTCACCCTCGCTTTGCGTTCTGCCCCGGGAGCGCCGATCATCAGACCGCCTTCTTCGTCCGATCCGTCCCTTCGGCTCCGGAAGTCCATCCATTCCTCCCGAATGTCCGAGGCATCGTGGCACGGGACGCCGTCCCGTGCATGAAAAAGCCCCTGGCGCAGCCGCGGTCCATCGTTTTCCAATTGCGTTCATCGCGGACGACCCAACTGGCATCAGCCGTCGGAAACGCCGCGCCTCACACCCATGGCGCGGGACACCCTTCACCAATCACGGGACGCTGTCCCGCGCCACCAGCCGAGGGAGATTCGACGCTGGACGGCTTGGAGCTACAATCCGAGCTTCCAACGCGGTATATGCAGCCGCTCCCCACCGCGCGGCCACCCCGCGCCGCGACGGCCCTGCCGCCCACCTTACCGAACCTCGGAGATTCCTCATCATGTCTGTCACCCTGACCAATCCGTATGCACTCCAAGGCGGCCGGTGGCTGCGCGGCAACCTGCACACCCACACCAACCGGTCGGATGGATCCGAGGAACCGCAATCGGTCGTCGATGCCTACCGCAAATTGGGCTACGACTTCCTGATGCTCAGCGACCACGACAAAATCACGCCGCCCCAGGGCCTGAAAGCCGGCCGAATGCTGCTCATCTCCGGCAATGAAATCTCCGCGCGCGGCCCGCACATGCTCCACATCGACGCCAAGACCTGGGTCGAGCCCTCCGCCGACCGGCAGACCGCCATCGACGCTGCGCTGCACGACGGCGGCCTGGTGGTGCTGAACCATCCGAACTGGGAAGCCAACTACGACCACTGCTCGCTGGAAACCCTGCGCCGGCTGCACGGGTTCGTGGGCATGGAAATCTACAACGCCGTCTGCGAGTTTCTCGACGGCAGCGCCTATGCGCTCGACAAATGGGACCGCATCCAGGATCCTGAGCACCCGGTCTGGGGCTTCGCCAACGACGACAGCCACCGGCTGCATCACATCGGCCTGGGCTGGAACATGGTGCTGGCGAAATCGCCCACCAAGGCGGCGATTCTGGCGGCGCTGCGCGCCGGCCGTTTCTACGCCAGCACCGGCGTGCGGATCGCCAAGATCGCCGTGAAAGGCTCGCGCCTGACCGTCCAAACCGCCGATGCAACGCGGCTGGCGGTGTTCGGCGGCAAGGGCCGGCTGCTGGCGCGCCAGGACGGGCGCTCGATCACCTTCGACGCGGCCGCCGTCAACCTGCCGTTCATCCGCGTCGAATGCTACGGCGCCGGCGGACGCTGCGCCTGGACCCAGCCGTTCTTCGTGCGCGGCGGCGACACCGACCGCCGCCGCAAGCTGCTGACGCAGCGGCCGGTGCTGAACGTGCTGGCGGTGACCGGCTGGCCGGCGCAAGAAACCGACTGGCAGCGCGCGCGCAGCCACGCCGGATTTCTGGATTTGAAGACGGCTCTGCCGGCCGCCGCGGCCACCCAGGTGCGCGCCCTCACCGACGGCAAGCGCCTGGCCTTCCGCTTCGTCTGCCATGAACCGGCGATGGAGCGGATCAAGACCCTGCTGAAGTTGAACGGCGACCCGGGGCTGTGGACCGACGACGGGTTGGAGATTTTTCTCGATGTGGAAGGCGCGGGCAAAAGCTACTGGCACCTGATGGTGAACGCCAACGGCGCCTGGTACGCCGGCTATTCGGCCGGCGATCGCAAACTGCGCGGCGTGAAGACGCAGGTCGCACGCGGAGCCGATCGCTGGACGCTCGAAATCGACCTGCCCGTGAACGGCCCGGGGAGCCTCCTCGGCCCGGCGGGAAAAGCAGCGGGAAAAGCGGCGGGAGCGCCCGATTTGGATCGCTGGCGGATCAACATCGGGCGCAATCGCGCCGGCGCCGGCGTCGTCTCCACCTGGAAATGGGTCGGCGACAGCTTTCACGCGCCGGAGCACTTCGGCCCTCTGGCCGTGAAATCCTAACCCTCCTGCGTACGCCCCCTGGGAGCACCCCCTGGGTGCGCCGGTCATCAGACCGGTTTCTTCGCTCGATCCGCCCCTTCGGCTCCGCAAGTCCATCCATCCCTCTCGAACGCCCGACGCATTGTGCCACGGGACGCTGTCCCGTGCCTAAAAAGTGCAAGCGAAGCTCGCGCCTTTTTCTTCTTGCGCGCGCAAGCGCAAGCCGCCGCGGCACGAACTGACCACGCCGAACGGCGCGTCAAGCCGCACCGTTTAAAAGCGGCCCCGGCTGGATCGGGGCTGCCGCAGGCCACATGCGCAAAATTCGCTATTCGAACCGCGGCCGACGGATGATCGGCGGCGGGACCTGCGCCGGTGCGGGCGGCGGCGGCGGCGCAGAGGGGGGAGGCGTCGCCGCGGCGGCGGCGGGCGCACCGCCGGCCAGCACGCGCAACGCTTCCGATTCATCGGTGACCACCGTGAACAGCTCCCAGATCCCGAACATCTGGAACACTTCCCGCAGGCAGTCGGCTGGGTTGATCAGCACCAGATTGCCCGCGCCGCCCTGGCAATTGGCCTGGATATTGACCAGAACGCCGATGCCGGCGGAGGAAATATAATTCACCTTCGACAGCTCCATCGCGATCCGGAAGACTTCGTCGTCCAGCAGGCCCTGGACTTCGTCTTCGAGTTCCTCGAAGGTGTGCGCGTCGATGTAACCGGCCACGGTCACGATCGCGTGGTCGTCATGTCTTTTGGTTTCGATCGAACAGTCCATGTGGGTCCCCGACGATACCACTTGGCGAACCGTGGTGGCAAAAACTGCCACTCACTGTCCTTTTATGACCATCTCTCAGCATGCAAACTGACAGTTTATGCCACATTTTTCGAAAAGGCGTTACGTGATCGTATTTTTCGATCCACTCGATTTTATCACAGCAAGTGTCGTGCAAAACAACCAAAAATTCCGACTAAATTTGCACCGGCGCAACCCGCAACTCGCCCTACCCTTGTCGCGCCCCACCGCTGTACCCCCCTCGGAGCCCCCCCGCTGCGAGCGCCGCGCGCCAGCCCGGCTTCCACCTCCAAACAATCTCGTCGGCTCCGCGCGCCCGCGCCTCCCCCCAGCGCCTCCCCGCAACCCACGGGAGCGACCCAAAGCCTCGTTCTGCGCATCGACTCGGCAACGCGAAGCGATGCCGCCAGGGGAGTGACCCCTGGGGCCACTAGGCCACGCCGCCGAGGCTTTGGTCGCCGTCTTTAATCACGAAACGCGCCTTCAGAAACGCGACCGGGGAGGCCAGGCCGGCGAGTTCCACCGACTTCAGCACTTCGCGGAAGTCCTTGTACGCCGCCGGCGCCTCGTCCTTCGGATAACGGCGGCAGTTGGTCAGGATGTCGGCGGCTTCAAACGAGCGATCCACCGTGGCCTGATCCAGCTCGCGGTCGGCGCGCTTGCGGCCCATCGCGCGGCCGGCGCCGTGATTCACCGAGTAGCAGCTTTTCACCGCCCCCGCCTCGGCGACCATCACCGCCGATCCCGCCTGCGGATTGCCCGGCAGCAGAATCGGATGGCCGGTCGCGAAGTACGGCGTGTTTTTCAGCTCGCGATGGCCGGCCGGAAACGCCCGCGTCGCGCCCTTGCGGTGGACCCACGCCAGCTCGTTGCGGACGTACTCCTGCCGCGCGATGTTGTGGCTGATGAAATACACCAGCTCGCCCTTCACCCCGGGAATCACCTCCTGGAACGCTTCCAGCACCAGCGCGTTGATCAGCAGATGGTTCACCGTCGCGAAGTTGGCGCCCAGCGACATGTCGTCGATGTAGGCGTCGGCTTCGGGCGTGCCGAGCGGCGCGTAGACCAGTTCGCGATCGGCGCCGGGCAGCGGAATGTTCCACTGCGCGAACTTGGCCTGCAGCGCCTTGAACTGCCCGTTGGCCAGGTGGAAGCCGAACCCGCGCGAACCGCAGTGCGACAGAAACGCCACGCGGCCGTCGACCAGGCCGAAGGCCTGCGCCGTTGCGCGCGCGCGCTCGGTCGCTTCCACATGGACCACTTCGCATTCGCCGAAATGGTTGCCGCCGCCGTACGATCCCAGCTGCCGGACTTTGTCTTCGAACTTGGGGAAACTGTCGCTGTCGATCAGCCCCTGCAGGCGGTCGCCGAGCGACTGGCTGAAGCCGTCGTGGCCGACATGCGCGCTGTCTTCGCAGTGCTCGGCCCAGTGCGGCGGAATGCCCAGCGCCGTGCAGACGGCGGCCGACGCGCCTTCGACCGCGGCGCTGAAACCGAGTTCCTTCGACACATCCCGAGCCGCCGTGACCGAGCGCTGCCCGCGGCCGGCGCCGGTGGGCGTGCGCTTGCAGATCGCGTCGATCAGGGCGCGGCGGAGCGGCTTGGCGGCGATCGCCTCGGCCGGCAGGTCCAGTTGCAGCAGGCTCATCGAACACTTGATGTCCACGCCGACGGGCCCGGGGTAGACATGGGTGGGCGACACGAGCACGCAGCCGACTGGTGCGCCGTACCCGGCGTGCGCGTCGGGGTTCAGCACGAGGTCGCTGACGCCGGGCGCGCCGCGCGAATTGATCGCCTGTTGCAGGCAGGTCGCGTCGAAGCCCTCGCGGATCGCGCGCGTACCGAAGACCGGAATCGGTTCGCCGCGGCCGTCGGGCATGGGCAGGAGGCCGGTGGCCTCGCCGGTTTCGATGATCTTCGGCTTGTCGGCCGGATCGACATGAATCATGGTTGGAACAGTCTCAGCACATCCCGCGCGCGAGCCCTGTATTCGGCGCGAGAAAGAAGGCGCTCATCCTAGCAAACCCGCCGCGCAATTGCAACCGCGCGTTTTTAAAACTTCGTTCCCTGGGAGCGCCGGTATCCTGCCGGTTCCTATTCTTCGTCCGATCCGTCCAGCCCCTCCGCAAGTCCATCTTTTCCTCACAAATGTCCGAAGCATTGTGGCACGGGACGCTGTCCCGTGGATAAAAAATGCCGGCAAAGCCGGCGCCTTTACTTCTTAAAAAACAAGGTTGAATGGACTCTGTAGAAACCTTCCTTTCCATGTCTTTTTCTTGGCCCCGCAAGGGCCCGCATTTGGAAAGCCGCAGGTCGAATGACCTGTGCATTACCCACATTTTTCGCGCATGATCCCGAAGCGCCGACCGTCAGGTCGGCTTCTTCGCGCCAACGGCGCGAGGCAACAAAGCCAGGGGTTGCCGGAGGTCTTCCGCCGGCTACCCCTGGCAGCGGTCGCCTCGACCGCCCGCGCGGCCCTGTCAGACAGGGGCGATGCCGCACCGCCGCCGTTCTCCCGCTCGGAACGTTTTTTTCCGCCGTCCGTTTCTTGGCCCCGCAAGGGGCTGCCTGTCGGTAGCCGGGGGTGCCAACCCCCGGAATGGCGTGTCG
>JBOHNC010000453.1:0-23664 GCA_050730415.1 Planctomycetota bacterium | reverse complement strand
CGCTCGGGCTGGTGCGGGCGGCCTGTCCGCTGGCGCCGATCGAGGAGCGGTTGCACTCGCTGTATGTCCAGGTCGGCTGGGCCGGCGGGCTGATGGCGCTGTTGGCGGCGGTGGTGAGCTACCTTCTGTATCGGCGCATCGACCGGCCGCTGCGGGAGATTCAGCGCGGCGCCGAGCGGTTCGCGCAGGGGCATTTCGACGCCCGCATCAGCCTGTCGCGCGTGGGCGACGACGGCGGACTGACCGAGACGCTCAACCGCATGGCGGCGCAGCTCCATGACCGCATGGCGACGGTGGTTCGGCAGCGCAACGAGCACGAGGCGATTCTGAGTTCGATGATCGAAGGGGTGCTGGCGGTGGATGCGGAGGAGCGCGTCATCAGCATGAACCAGGTGGCGGCGCGGATGTTCGGCGCGACGCCGGAGTCGGTGCGGGGGAAGCTGTTGCAGGAGGTGGTGCGGGCGCCGGCGCTGCATGAATTCGTGCAGCGGGCGCTGGCGGTGGAGACGCCGCAGGAGGCTGAATTCGAACGCAACGACCGGGGCGAGTCGCGTACGCTGCAGGTCCACGGCGCCACGCTGCACGACGCGGCTCATCGCCGGCTGGGCGTGGTGGTGGTCATCAACGATGTCACTCGCGTCCGCCGGCTGGAAGGCTTGCAGCGCGAATTCGTGGCCAATGTGTCGCATGAACTGAAGACCCCGGTGACCTCAATCAAAGGATTCATCGAGACCCTCCAGGACGGCGCGCTGGAAAACAAGGAAGACGCGGCGCGGTTCCTGGAAATCATCGCCCGGCACGCCGACCGGTTGGAGACGATCATCGAGGACCTGCTGCTGCTGTCGCGGATCGACCAAGATGCCGACAGCGCGACGCTGGACCGGCACGAAACTCCGCTGCTGGGGCTGATCGACACGGCGGCGGAGGCCTGCGCGGTGCGCGCGGAAGACAAGCAGGTGATTCTGGAAATCGAGTGCCCCGAAGACCTGCGGGTGTCGGTGGGGGAGCGTCTGTTCACGCAGGTGCTGGTCAACCTGATCGACAATGCGGTCAAATATTCCGACGCCGGCAAGGCGGTGAAAATAACCGCGGCGGCGGCCGGGTCGGAGGTGACGGTGAAAGTGCGCGATTTCGGGCCGGGCATCGAACGGCAGCACCTGGAGCGGCTGGGGGAGCGCTTCTACCGGGTGGACAAAGCGCGCAGCCGGAAACTGGGCGGGACCGGCTTGGGATTGGCAATTGCGCGGCAAATCATGCAGGCCCATGGTGGCCGGCTGGAAATCGAGAGCACGGTGGGTGAGGGCAGTACGTTTTCGGTGATTCTACCGGTGCATTTTTCTGAAAGCTAACTGCAAACTCATCAAGTCCTAACCTCGAGGCGGTACATTGCATGGTGTACAAGCCGCGTGAAGCCGTTGGCGGTCCTGTTGAACCGATGCGCTGTTCGATCGGCGCCAGGGCCGTGGGCAACCCGCAGCAGTTCGGAGGTGGGTTCGCGCCGCCGACGAAGGCGGATCGAACCCGGGCCAGCCTGGGCGTGATCAGCCTGCGGGAGAAGGGCCATGGAGGGATCGATGCACAAGCGGCTGCGGATTCTATTTTTGTGCACGGGAAATTCGTGCTGCAGCCAGATGGCGGAAGGTTGGGCGCGGCATCTGAAGGGCGACGAAATCGAAGCCTGGTCGGCCGGCGTGCGGCGGCTGGGTCTGAACAAGAACGCGGTGCGGGTGATGGCAGAAATGGGCGTGGACATCAGCCGGCAGGTTTCAAAGTCGATTGCGGAACTGCCGGTGCGGGAATTCGATCTGATCGTCACGCTGAGCGACGACGCCTACGTGACCTGTCCGGCGTTCCAGGGGCGGACGCGGATCCTGCATGTGGGATTTGACGACCCGCGCTGGCTGGCGGCGACGGAACTGGACCCGCGGAAGATCGTGGAGCATTTCCGGCGGGTGCGGGATGAAATTCGGGAATTTGTGGCCAGTTTGCCGGAGGCGATCTACGCTGCGGCGTAGGGCTTAAAGGCGGCTCGAGCCGGTCGATTGGGAGGCGATTGGGGCGCGAGAATACGCGTGAAAATCGCTCGAAGGAGGGGGAGAAAAGAATCTCGGAGTCAGGGGTCCTGTTCTCGGTGCGGACTGCACAATCGGCCGCGAACGGTATCCAACTCCAAAAAATTGAAATGGTTGCGTGAGAATGTTAGGGTTGCACGATTCCTTTATTTGGTTCAATTCTAACGCGGGACTCACAAAATCCTAACATTCGAACGGTAGAGTTGGGGGACGATGTTTTGTTTCAACGGCTTGTGTAGGTCGTTGGAGAGTGTGTAGGCAGTGGGGGACATGCAGCCTGATTTCTACAGTCCTGAATCAGGGTCCGGTGGGATCTCAAGGCCAAGTGTGGTCTCCGATGAAAGGAAGCAGGGGTGAAGAACATATTTTCACTGATCGCCGTATTGGCGACGGTCTTTGTGTTCCAAGCGGGGTACGCGGCAGATATGGGGACAGGGATGTCCTTGGAAGAGCGCGTGGCCAAGCTGGAAGCGGCGGCCGGGAAGAACTCGTTGGATGTGTACTGGGACAACGGCATCAAGCTGAAGTCGCGCGATGGGGGCAATGCCTTCTCGGGCGGGCTGACCGGCCGCTTGCAGTGGGACGCCATGTTCGCCCACTACAACGACGATCTGAAGACGGTGTTGGGCGCCAACGCCACTGAGACCGATCAGACCGAATTCCGCCGTGCGCGCCTGGCGATGTACGGTGAGGTGTACAAGAAGCTGTTCTTCAAGCTGGAAGTGGACTTCGCCGGGGGCGCGGTTAACTTCCGCACCGCCGCGATGGGCATCGACCACATCCCCTTCGTGGGCAAGTTGCTGTTCGGCAGCACCTTCGAGCCGTTCCAGTTGGAAGAATCGACCTCCGACCTGAACCTCACCTTCCTGGATCGCTCGACGATCAACGTCTTCGCGGAAGATTACGCGACCGGCGTGCAGATCAGCAACCAGTACAAACCGGACGGCGGCGACCATGACGTCGTGCAGTGGGCGGTCGGCGTGTTCCGCGCTTCCGGCAAGGGCGGCAATCCTTCCGGCAACGACACTGGCCAGAACAAGGCCGGCAAGTACAACCTGACCGGCCGTGTCAGCGGTGTCCCCTACTATGATGCCAAGGGCGCGCAGATGGCCGAAATCGGCTTCTCCTTCAGCCTCCGCAACCCCAACACTTTCGCCGGCGGCTTCCAGCAGGTCAGCTACAATTTGAAGCCGGATGCGCACATGAGCCCCACCTGGGCGACGGCCACGATTGACGCGTCGAAAGTGACCATGTTCGGCTTTGACGCGGCGGTGGTCTTCCAGTCCTTCTGGGCGTCGGGGGAATTCACCAACGTCAGCACGACCGCTCCGTCGGGGTCGGGCGCGAAGGGTGCGACCTTCAACGGCTACTACATCGACGCGGGCTACTTCCTGACCGGTGAACACCGTCCGTACGATTACGCCAACGGCGTGTTCGGCGGGGTCAAGCCGATCCACAACGCCTTCGAGGACGATGGCAACGGCGGTGTCGGCTACGGTGCCTTCGAACTGGCCGCTCGGTACGGGATGCTGAATCTCGAAGACACCTCGGCTGGCGTCTACGGCGGCAAGGCCAGCATCTTCACGGTGGGCGCCAACTGGTACCTCAGCCCGACCTTCCGCTACATGCTGGACTTCATCGATGCCTCCCTGGATCAGAAGTTGGCCGGCGGCGGGAAGAACAAGGGCAACGCCAACATCCTGGAAATGCGCTTCCAGACTCAGTGGTAGTTGCGCAGACGAGTTGAAGTCTCTGGATCTAGGGCTTTGAGACCCTTCAAAGTCCGCCACCTGGGGTGGGTTGTCGGGAAAGGCTTTCTACAGGCTGAGGCCGGTTCCGACGCCCCCCCAGAAAATTTCTGTCTCGATGTTCAAACAGTCTGAAAAGATTTCGAAACCAAAAGGAGTGAGATCGATGGCTTTCCGCAAGATGCGAATGCTCGGGCTCTGCCTCGTGGCGCTGTGCGCCGTGACGCTGAGCGCCGCTTCGGTGCAGGCTGAAGACACGGTGAGCTTGAACGGCGCCGGGTCGTCGTTTCAGGCGCCGCTGCAGTACAAATGGATTGCCGAGTACCAGAAGACCCATCCGGGCGTGCAGTTGAACTACCAGTCGATCTGGTCGGGCGCCGGCATCCGCCAGGTGACCGCCGGCACCATCGACTTCGGTGGCACCGATGGTCCCATGACCACCGAACAGTTGGGCGCCTTCAAGGATGCCCGCGGCGCGGTCTGTCTGCACCTGCCCATCGCGCTGGGTGCGGTCATGCCGACCTACAATATCCCGGGCGTGACGGCGGAACTGAAGTTCACGCCGGCGGCTCTCGCGGGCATTTACCTCGGCGAGATCACCAAGTGGGACGATCCGGCCATCGCCGGGCCGAACCCCGACGTCAAGCTGCCCGACAACGACATCGTCGTCGTGCACCGCTCCGACGGATCCGGCACCACCTACACCTGGACCGACTACCTGAGCAAGATCAGCAAGACTTGGCAGGAGAAGGTCGGGTGCGGCACGAGCGTGCGCTGGCCCGTCGGCTTGGGCGGAAAAGGCAACGAAGGCGTTTCGGCGCTGGTCAAGCAAACCCCCAACGCCATCGGCTACGTTGAACTGATCTACGCGATCCAGAACCACATCGCCTACGGCGAAGTGCAGAACGCCGCGGGCAAGTTCATCAAGGCCGACCTGGCGACCACGTCGGCCGCCGCCGCCGGCGCCGCTGCGAACATGCCTGCCGACTTCCGGGTTTCGATCACCAACGCGCCCGGCGACGACACCTATCCGATCGTGACCTTCACCTGGGTCATGGTGCCCGACCACATCGCCAACGATGGCAAGCGCCAGGCGCTGATCGACTATTTGAAGTGGGCGCTCAGCACCGGCCAGGACTACTGTCAGCCGCTGGCCTACGCGCGAGTGCCCAAGGAAGTCGTGGAAATGGAAATGAAAGCCATCGACACGATCAAGTAATCGGCGGGAAGGCTCCTGAGCGGCGTCGAGCCACCTTGGAGCCTTCCTTTTTTTTTGTTCTCGGCACGGGGTCGGGTAACAAAGGAATGGGGAATCAAGGGAGTCAAGTGTATGCGAATTCATGAACGCAGCCGGGGGATGGGAAGCCGTCGGCTTTTGGCAGTATGTGTGATGGGCCTGCTGGCGGCGGTGATTGCCGGCTGTGGCGAGGAAAAGGACAGCGGCACGAAGAGTCCCGCTGTTCCGTCATCCTCCGCCACCCCTGCCGCTTCGTCGAGCACTGACATGGCGGCGAGCCTCAACGGGGCGGGGTCGTCCTTCCAGGCGCCGTTGGAATACAAGTGGATCTCCGAGTACACGAAGCTCCACCCCAAGATCGCCTTGAACTACCAGTCGATCGGGTCGGGCGCCGGCATTCGCCAGGTGACTGCGGGCACCATCGACTTCGGCGGCACCGACGGTCCGATGACCCAGGAGCAGCTTGACGACTTCAAAAAGGCGCGCGGCTGCGACTGCATCCACCTGCCTATCGCGCTGGGCGCGGTGATGCCGACCTACAACATCCCCAACGTCACGGCGGAACTGAAGTTCACGCCGGCGGCGCTGGCCGGAATTTACATGGGCACGATCACCAAGTGGAACGATCCCGCGATCACCGGGCCGAACGCCGGTGTGACGCTGCCCGACAACGACATCGTGGTCGTACACCGCTCTGACGGGTCCGGCACCACCTACACCTGGACCGACTACCTGAGCAAGGTCAGCCCGGAATGGAAGGACAAAGTCGGCTGCGCGGTCAGCGTCAAGTGGCCGGTCGGCATCGGCGGCAAGGGCAACGAAGGCGTTGCCGGCGACGTCACGAAAACCCCGTACTCGATCGGGTACGTGGAACTGATTTACGCGCTGAAGAACCACATGACCTACGGTTCAGTGCAGAACTCGGCCGGCAAGTTCATCCACGCCGACCTGGATTCCACCTCGGCCGCCGCCGCCGGCGCCGCTGCCAGCATGCCCAGCGACTTCCGGGTCTCGATCACCAACGCGCCGGGCGACGCCACCTATCCGATTGTGACCTTCACCTGGATCATGGTGCCGTCGAAAATCGACGATCCGGCCAAGAAGGCCGCGATGGTCGACTTCCTGAAGTGGGCGCTGAACGACGGCCAGTCGTACTGCAAAGACCTGGCCTATGCCAGCGTTCCCAAGGAGGTCGTCGGCATGGAAATGAAGGCGATCGAAGGGATCAAGTGAACCACAGGGGGTTTCGCCGGCTGTTATGCCCCGGCGAAACCCCCTTATACTTTTCTTTTTTTAATTGGCGGACCTTTTATTCCTCTTTCCATCCCCAAGGCAACCCATGTTGAGCTCCCGTATGCGGCGGCTCGTGGAGTTCGTCGATGCGGTCACCCACCCACCCAGCAATTGCGCGGCGACGCCGGCTGGTGGCAGTGTGCGCGGTGATCCTGCTAGCGACTCTGAGCGCGCACTGCTGCGGCGCAGACGAGACCACGCCGGCCGCCAGCGCCTATGTGCAGATTGACGGCGCAGGCTCCAGCTTCTCCTCTCCGGATAATGTCATCCACGCCGACCCGGCCAAGCGCGACGCGCTGAAGGCATTCATTCGCTGGGGGCTGACTCGCGGCCAGGACGAATTGAAAGACCTGGCCTACGCGCGGTTGCCGAAAGATCTTGTGGTTCGGGAGTTGAAAGCACTGGACGGCGTTCAATAGCCGACCAGTGGGGAGACTTTGCAAGGGACCGGGCCGCCCAACGGAAATGTATGGGCGAAGGAACAGGGAGGTTCGGGAAAGCCGCGGCGTTGCGGAACGTCGATTTTCCGGACATTGCACCGAGTAGGGACGGACATGTCGGAAGCCAATTTGGATATTCGCACCGGTGACACGGCGGTTCCGCGCTCGGGATTCCGGTCGCGGATGGCCGACCGGGTCGCGCACCTGCTGGTACTGAGCGCGTCGGTCGTCCTTATTTTGATCGCCATTGGGCTCGTGATTCAACTGTGTTACATGTCCTGGCCGAGCGTGCAGAAGTTCGGCTTCCAATTTTTGTGGACGGAGGACTGGAATCCGCCGCAGAAGTCATACGGGGCGTGGATTTTTATCTATGGCACCCTGGTCACCTCGGCGATGGCGCTGCTGATTTCGATCCCGCTGGGTTTGGGCTGCGCGATTTTCCTGGCCGAACTTGCGCCGCGCTGGCTGTCGGACATTCTGACCTTCCTCATCGAACTGCTGGCGGCGGTGCCCAGCGTGATCTTTGGCCTGCTGGGCTTTCTCTTCCTGGTGCCGGTTTTGCACGACCATGTGGTGCCGGTGCTGCAAGGCGCCACGCAGTGGATTCATCCCATCTCGTGGCTGCCGGGATGGGTCCAGTTCTGGATGATCATTCCCCATCTGTTTTCGGGAGTGTGTTACGGGGTGAGCATGTTTTCGGCCGGGGTGGTGCTGGCGCTGATGGTGGTGCCCTTCATTGTGTCGGTTTCGCGCGAGATGCTGCTGGCGGTGCCGAACGATCAGCGCGAAGCGGCGCTGGGGCTGGGCGCCACCCGCTGGGAAACGACTTGGAAAGTGGTGGTGCCGCACGCGCGGGTGGGGATTTTTGGGTCGATCTTCCTGTCCCTGGCCCGTGCGCTGGGCGAGACCATGGCGGTGACGATGGTGATCGGCAATTCGGGCAATAAAGTCGTCACCTCGCTGCTGGCGCCGGGCTATACGATCGCGTCGAAGCTGGCCAACGACTTCGCCAACGGCAGCGGCCTGGAACTCAACGCGCTGATGGAGTTGGGCTTGGTTCTGTTTGCGCTCACGATCCTGGTGAACGCTGCGGCGCGGCTGTTGATTCTGGCCACCACCCGTAAGGGAGCGCGCCGATGACCACCACGCCCATGGCCATGGCCAATCGGCAGCGTCTACACTTGATGTGGCGCAAGACGGTCAACGTGGTTATGCTCGGCATGACCGGCGTGCTCACCTTGCTGACGGCCGGTGTGCTGCTGTTCATCCTGGGCTACCTGGCGGTCAAAGGCGCGCAGAGCGTAAATTGGTGGACGTTTCTGTTCAACCTGCCGCAACCGCCGGGCGAACCCGGCGGCGGGGTGGCGAATGCGATTATGGGCAGCGCGAAAATGCTTGCCCTCGCCGTCTGCATCGGCTTTCCGATCGGATTTCTCGCCGGCGTGTACCTGTCGGAGTACGGCTACGGCTTTTACCCTTCATTGATCCGTTACGTCGCCGACCTGCTCAACGGCGTGCCATCGATCGTCACGGGGATTTTTGTCTATACCCTTTTTTATCTTCTGGTGAAGCCGTCCGAGGTTTTTTCCGGCTGGGCGGGCTCCGTGGCGCTGGGCGTCATGCTGGCGCCGCTGGTGGTGCGCAGCACCGAAGACTGCCTGCGCACGGTGCCCATGGAGCTGCGCGAGGGGGCGATGGCGCTGGGCGCGCCGAAGTGGCGGGTGATTTTCTTCGTGGTGGTTCCGGCCGCTGCCAGCGGCATTTTTACGGCGCTGATGCTCGGCTTCGCCCGCATTGCCGGTGAAACCGCGCCCCTGCTGTTCACCGCTACGGGCAACCTGCTGCATTGGTCGAAGATGTCCGAACCGACTGAATCGTTGACGGTGCTCATTTATAACTTTGCCACGGGTCCGGATCCCGACTGGCACCGGCAGGCGTGGGCCGCGGGCTTCCTTTTGCTGCTGCTGGTTCTGGTGATCAACCTGGCGGCGCGCTTGATTGTGCCGCGATTGGGCGCGATTCTGCGTTTGTTCGCTCGCTTTATCCTGCGGCCGATCGGCAGGTTGCTGGGGTTAGCCACATAGCCGTTGCTGCGCTTGTTTCCGGAGAAAGCCGAGGTAAAACCATGATGCCGATCGAGAAACCTGAAATCGAGGTGCCCGAACCGATGACTCAAGCGCTACCACCGCCGTCGCCGCGTGGCACCCCGGCTGCGGCCCCGAAAACGTCGCCGGCCGCCAATGCCGCCTCTGCGGCGCCGGCGGCTTCCGCACCCTCGATGTTGCGGGCGATCAACGTGAACTTCTTCTACGGCAAGTCCCAGGCGTTGTTCGACGTGAACTTGGAGATTCCGAAGGACAAAATCACCGCGCTGATCGGACCGTCGGGTTGCGGGAAATCCACCTTCCTGCGCACCTTCAACCGCATGTACGAAAACGTGCGCGGCACGCGCGTGGAAGGCGAAATTCTCTTCGGCGACGTGGACGTGCGCGACATGGAACTGGTGATGCTGCGCCGCCGCGTGGGCATGGTCTTTCAGCGCCCGAATCCATTTCCCAAGTCGATCTTCGACAACGTCGCCTTCGGCATGCGGATCAACGGCCTGGCCCGCGGCAGCGAACTGGCCGACCGGGTGGAACTCAACCTGCGCCGCGCGGCGCTGTGGGAAGAGGTCAAGGACAAGTTGACATCGTCCGCCTATTCGCTGTCGGGCGGTCAGCAGCAGCGAATGTGCATCGCGCGCGCGCTGGCGGTCGAACCGGAAGTGCTGTTGCTCGACGAACCCTGTTCGGCGCTGGACCCGATCGCCACCAGCAAGATCGAAGACCTGCTGGATACGCTCGAACCGACCTGCACCCGGGTGATCGTGACCCACAACATGCAGCAGGCCTCGCGTGTCGCCGACTACACCGCTTTTTTCTATCAGGGGAAGGTGATCGAGTTCGACGAGACCGAAGTCATGTTCACCAACCCCTCGCAGAAGCGCACGGAGGATTACATCACCGGTCGATTCGGCTAGGACGCGGCGAACAGCCTGGAAAGAGGCGGTTTACAATGGCGGGATGGTAGCGGTTTCGCTATCATGGTTCCGGGGGAGTCTGGGGCAATCGGGAAACTTCGCGGGGGCGGGGAGAATCCCAGAACGAGGTACTACGCGCCATGGCGCAGCACTTGCATCGCGAAATTGGGAACCTCAAAAAGAAGATTCTCACACTGTCGGCACTGGTCGAGGAAGCGGTGGGCACCGCCGTGCGCTCGATTGCGCAGGACGACGCCTCGCTGGCTCACTATGTGATCGATCACGACTTCGAAATCGACCAGATGGAGGTCGATGTTGAGGAAGAGTGTTTGAAGATCATCGCGCTGCACCAGCCGGTGGCGGTGGACATGCGCTTCATTGTGGCGGTGCTCAAGATCAACAACGATCTTGAACGCATCGGGGACTTGGCGGTGAACGTGGCGGAGCAGGGCGAGTATCTGGCCGTGCACCCGAAGGTGGACATCGCCTTCGACTTCGCCGGGATGGCGGATAAGACCCAGGTGATGCTGCGGCACAGCCTGGACGCGTTGGTGAACATGGATTCCGAGATGGCACACAGCGTGTGTGTTTCCGACGACGTCGTCGACGCGATCAACCGCAAGATGTACGGGCTGGTCGAGGATGGTATCCGGCGCAATCCCGAGAACGTGGAAACGCTGATCCACCTGCTGTCGGTCTCACGGCATCTCGAACGGATCGCCGACCTGGCCACCAATATTTCCGAAGACGTAATTTACATGATTGAAGGCGTGATCGTGCGCCACCGGGTCGAGGATTTTGCGGCCAACACGCGCCGCAAAACCGCCGAAAATGCGACGCCGGCCAAGGTCAATCCGGCGCCCTGAACCGGACATCCAAAACAGTTTCCAGTTCCGTCAGCAGCGCCGCGGCGGATTCGGCCATGAGCGCGGCGGTGTCGCGGCGGCCGATGAGTTTCTGTAGGCTGGTGACGCCGCGTTCCAACTGCCCGCAGGGCACGATGAACTTGTAGACCGGCATGTCGGCGGCGACGTTGAAACACAATCCGTGGCGGACGATCCAGCGCCGCACCGCAATGCCGACCGCGGCGAGTTTTTCCTCCCGCGCCGGGGCGCCGCCGGAGTCCGTCGACCGCTGCGCGCCGGGTGACCGCACCCACGCGCCGCTCACGCCAGCGATCCGCTCCGCCGGCACGCCGAAGCGCGCCGCCGCCCGGATGGCGACCTCTTCAAGGTTGCGGATGTGCCCGGTGACGCTGCGGCCGAAGCGGTTCAGATCGAGCACCGGGTAGAGCACCCACTGGCCGGGAGCGTGGACGGTGATTTTGCCGCCGCGGTCGGTGGTTTCAACGGCGATGCCCTGGGCGCGGAGCGTCGCTTCGCTGGCCAGCAGGTCCTGCACGGCGGACTCGCGGCCGAGCGTAATGGTGGGCGTGTGTTCGAGCAAGATCACGCCGCCGCCGAACTCCGCGTTGGCGGCGCGCGCGGCCAGGATGCGGTCGAAAAGCTGCTGCTGCAACGCCAATCCGTCGGCGAAGGACAGCGGCGCGGGGGGGCGGATCAGCTCCAGCGCAAGGGCCATGCGGGGGCTCCCATCAGGGGGTGAACACGGTCTGCATTTTGATGCGTTCGGTGTCGAACTGCACGGTGGCGCCAACGCCGGGCACCGTCACGATCACCGCGGTGTCTTTGCGCAGAACGCTCGCGGCGGGCACGGCGGCAACGCTGGTGTCGGTGGCGGTCAGGACATGCAGGAAGAAATGTTCCCGAGCCGGTTCGACCGTGCTGATTTCCGCGCGGCATTCGGGCGGGCGGGGCATCTGGCGGGTGATCTCCACCTTGTGGCCGTGGTGTTCGTAGAGCTGCTCACCGGCGCAGAACCGCGTTTGGGTGCGTTCGGGCAGGAGTGTCTGGACGAACAGCCGACCCGGACCGGCGCTGAAATGAAATGCGCGGCAGTCGTCGAGGTCGGTGTTGAGCGCCACGCCGCCGTCGGGCGGGTTGAAACATTGCAGCAGCCAGGTTTTTTCGAAGCTGGGGTCGGTGGCGCGGACGCGGTCGAAAATCACGAAGGTGCCGGGGCGCAGGAAGACGATCTGGCGGGTGAAGTTTTCCACTTTGGTGGGCGCATAGGCGCGGGTGCAGTCGCCGACGACGTACAAATAGCGCCCGGCTTCCTGAACATCGAGCACCTCGGCAATGTCGGTCAGCGCGCGGTTGGCTTGGAAGTGTTCGATGTCCCATGCAAAACCGTTGTGTCGCATCGGCGTGCCGGTCCAGGGAAAATGCTGGCCGCCGTCGTTGACCGGCGGCGGGCCCATGCGCATGCGCTGGAATTGCTCGGCCGGGTCATACACCAGTACAACATTGTGCGCGATTGAACGCATATAGTAGTTCACGCAGTTGTCGTTGTCGAAGCTGTCGTAGTGACCGCCGTCGCCGACCAGTTCGTCGTGCTTGTAGATGAGGAAATGACCGACATCGAGGTGCTGGTGGGAGGTGAAGCGTTTGGAGCAGTGAAAGAAAAAGTGGGTGGCATCGGGCTGCCAACTGCTGCGCCCGAACACCGCGCCGGCGGCCGGGCTGTAGTGCGACAGGCGGAAGTTTTCAAGCGCCTCGGGTGCGGCGGGTTCGACGCCCGGACCCCACAGGAAGTCCTTGTAGCCGGCGCCGGGACGGTTGTAGTGCGGCGTGCGGGCGTCGAAGCGCGCGATAACGCGGTGGTCGGGGTCGTCGGGGTAGCGCGCGGCCAAGAGCCGGCGCGAAGCCAGCAAGCGGTCGCAGATGATGGCCGGTTCGCGGCCGGCGTCGCCCATCGGCAGCGGCCGGCGCAGGCCGTCGGCGTTTACGCCCGGTTCGGTGTCGAACATCGAAGCCACGGCGCGCGATTTCCAGAATTTCGGCGACAGCGCGTAGTAATCGAGGCCCTCGCACAGCCGCGCGGCTTCAAGGAAGACGTGCCATTCGTAAATAAAATAGTTCAGGTAGTAGCCTTCGCAGAAAACCCCGCCGGCGCCGCCGAAATCGAGCGCCGGTGCGGCGCGCGTGACGATTTCATGTTCCAGCGTGGCCAGGTAACCGGCGGCATTGGGGTTTTCGTACAGTGTAGCGTAGGAGATCAGACCGAAGCCCCAGTTTTTGTAGCCGTAGAACCCGTTGTGAAAGACGCTGACTTCCTCATCGACATTGGCGTCGATGGTTTTGTTCATGTAGGTGAAGAGCTTGACGCGGTCTTCGGCGCTGAACGCCGCATGGCACAGATCGTAGGCGACGGCGACGCGGGCGCAGTCGTAGCCGTAGGTGTCGTGGCCGACACGGATTTTGCCGTTGACGTAGACCATCGCCAGACGGCGGGCTTCCGCGGCGAGGGCGGCGTCATGTTCGAGGGCAGCGGTCAGCGCGATGGAGAAGACGCGGTCGTGTTCGCTCTGGTCGTATTTCGCCGGGTCGATGGCGCGCGTGAAGGTGGCCATGCGGCGGTAGGCGTCGGGGCGGTCGGCGGCGAGCTGCTTCAAGCGCGCCAACGAGCCGAACAGGCGGGGGTGTTCGAGGGAGACGGCGTGGCGGTGCGCGTCGAAAGCCGGTTCGGCGCCGGGGGCGGTGGCGGCGCTGGCGGCGGCAGCGGCGGGGGCAGTCGAGGCGGCGTTCGTGGCGGCGGGCATGGGTGGAACTCACGCGGGGGGCGATGGGCACGGGCGCCATTATAGTTCCATCGCGTAGGCCGCCAAAATGAGGCGGGCGGTTTCGGAAAATCGGTGGCGGGCATGGGGCGAGGAAGCTCTTTGCATCGGCTGGCGGCGCGGCGCCTGCGCCAGGCAGCGTTGCGCAACAACGACTGGGCGCACGAAACGCCCGGCGACTGGGACCAAGCAACTCCGCGCGACACCAAGGCGCGCTGAGACTACGTTTTTTTTGTCGTGGACCTCGCGGGATCTACAGCGCGGCGTTGAGGTTGCCGCTCTTGTAGCCGGCCAGATCGAGGCTGACGAAGGTGTAGCCGAGGCGTTTGAAATCGGCGGCCAATTGCGCGGCGTGCGGGGTGACCTTCGCGATGTCGGCGGCGGGGACTTCGATGCGAGCCAGCAAAATGCATTTGGCGGCGGGGGTGGGGGAGACATCGTGCACGCGCACGCGGCAGGCGCGGAAACCGAGCGTGTGCAAAAGATCCTCGGCGGCGGCCACCTGCGCCAGCCGGTCGGCGGTGACTTCGGTGCCGTAAGCGAAACGGGAGCTGAGGCAGGCCGAGGCCGGCTTGTCGGCGGTCGGCAAGCCGTGCTGTTCGCTGAGCCAGCGGATTTCCCGTTTGCTCAGGCCGACGTCGCGCAGCGGGAAGGCGGCGCCCTGGCTGAGCGCCGCTTTTTCGCCGGGGCGGTGGTCGCCGATGTCATCGACGATGGCGCCGAGCAGAATCGTTTCGAATCCGAGTTCCACCCGCAGCCGCTGCATTTCTGTCATCAGCTCGCTTTTGCAGAAATGGCAGCGGTTGCCGTCATTGGCGCGGTAGGCGGGGTTGTCGACTTCGTGGGTGGCGACGATGCGGTGAGCGAAGCCGAAGCGCGCGGCGAGATCCTTCGTTTCGGCCAGTTCGCTGGGCGCGAGGCTGGGGCTGTGCGCGGTGACCGCGAGTGCTTCCGCACCGAGCGCCGCGTGCGCGACGAAGGCCAGGTAGGTGGAATCGACACCGCCGGAGTACGCGACCAGGACGCGGCCGGCCTGCTGGAGCCAGGCGCGCAGCGCGGTTTCTTTGGCTTCGCAGGCGGCGATGAATTCCGGCGTGACGGCCGGCGGCGCGGCGGAAGCGGTGGCGGCGGCGGTCGCGGCGGCCGACAGCTCGGCCGAGCCGGAAATCGGCAGCGGTTTGAAGGTGGACGAATTGGAGGCGGGCGGATTCATGCGACGGGGGCTCCGGACGGCGCAACCGCTCCATTGTACCCGGCGCGTGGAGGGAACGGAAGAAAGTCGGAGGTGGCCTTTTGGCACTGCAACGCCAATTCGCGATGGAACCAAAAGGCAGGGGATAAGGACCGCGGTGTTGCCGCGGATTTTTATGCACGGGACAGCGTCCCGTGCCACGATGCGTCGGGCACTTCACCTACGTTCTGATGCTCAAGTGACTGCGCACGAAATGTCTGCGGCATTGTGGCACGGGACGCTGTCCCGTGATTCGTTCAGTCCATCCTTGGCGATCAGGCATGGGGACGCGCCGTCTTGGCATCTCCCGTGCGCTCGTATTTAATTGTTAGGCTTCGGCCCCGCCACTTTCGGGCTTGGGCGGCGCGTCGCCGCCGGGGCGAGTGCCGTGCGGTTTGTCGCGCCGCGGGCCGCCTTTCCAGGGCTTGCGGCCGGCCGGGCCGCCGCGGAACGGTCCGCGCGGAGCTGCTGCTCCGCCACTTCCGCCACTTCCGCCGCGTCCACCTGGACCGCCACGTCCACCGGGCCCACCGCGCCCACCGCCGCCACGGGCATCGCGCCCGCCACCGCTACGCCCGGCGTATCCGCTGCGCGGTCCGCTTGGGCCGCGTGAACCGCGTGGACCGCCCGGGCCGCGTGACCCACCCGAGCCACCTGGGCCGCGCCGCTTGCCGCGTCCCGGATGTTCGCTGCGTTCACCGCGGCGTTCGCGGGTGCCTCCACGGGAATCCGCGCCGCCGCCGGGTGCGCCGGAGGGTGCGCTGTTCGGTTGATCGCCGGCGCCGGCGCCGGGTGCGGGTGCGGGTGCCGGGCGCGACTCGCGCGGCTGCCAGGGCTTTCGATCACCCCGCTCGGCGCGGCCGTGGAAAGGTCGTCCGCCGCGGTCGTCGCGGCCGCGTCCGCCAAATCCGCCACGGTCACCGCGTCCATCGCGCCCTTCGCGTCCGCCACGATCGCCGCGAGGACTGCGGTTGTCACGCCCGCCGCGGGGGCCGTTCCCTTCGCGGGGTCCGCGCCCTTCGTGTCCGCCACGATCATCGCGCGGTCCGCGTGGTCCGCGAGGTCCGCGCGGTCCGCGGGAGTCGCGTGCGGTGTGTTCGCCACGGCCGCCGCCGCCACCGCCGCCGCCGGGGCCGCCGGGTGCATTGGCAGCGCGTTCGCCGCGCGCCGGAGAAGCTTCACCGGCGCCAGGCGCGCCCGTGTGTTCAGCGGCGCCCGCGTCGGCCTCGCGCCGCGGCCCCCGCGCATGCCATGGTTTGCGTTCGGAATCGCCGGGACGTCCACGGAAACCAGATGCACTGCGATCATCACGGCTCGGTGCGCTCGATCTAGGACGCTCGCCACGGCCGGCCGGCCGGCTACGTTCTTCACGGTCGCCGCGTTCGGTTCGTGCGTTGCGTGCGCCATATCCACCGTGCCCGCCAAAGCCGCCACGGCCTCCGCGGCCGCCGCGGTCGCTGCGATGGCCGTGTGTGCGCGCGCCGCTGCGTTCGTGATGACCGCCGCGGCCGCCGCCATCGTGGCCCGCGCCTTCGAAGGGCAGGCCCATGCGCCAGCGCATCTGCGCCAACCTTCGCCGGGCGTCGCGCAGCCGCGATTCGCCTTCCGGTCCCTGCTGAGCGAAGCGGTCGATTTCGCCCTGCATCCGTTCCAGCGCGCCGGTGTCGGGCGTGGCGGTGGCCTGGGTGCGCAACTTTTCGACTTCGCGTGGATGCAGGGAGCGAAACTGCCCGGGTTCAAGTTTTTCCATTTTGAGCGGCCCGATGGCGACGCGCTTCAGGTCGATGCATTTCAGATCGACGGCGGCGAGCATCCGGCGGACCTGGCGATTCATGCCTTCGCGGATGGTGACGGTGAGCTGCGAAACTTTCTGGCCGTGTTTGATGTATTCCACCCAGGCCGGCGCGGTGCGACCTTCGGCCAGGTGCACACCTTCGCGGAGTTTGCCCAGCGCCTCGTTGGAAATCTCGCCGACCACGCGGGCTTGGTACGTTTTTTCGATTTTGTAGCGCGGGTGGGCCAGCAGATTGGACCAATCGCCGTCGTTGGTGAGTAACAGCAGGCCCGATGTTTCCTCGTCCAGCCGGCCAACGCTGAAAATGCGTTCCTTGATGCCGGGCAGGTTGACCGCCAGCGGCCGCCCGGCCGGGTCGGCGTTGGAGCAGATCATGCCCTTGGGTTTGTTGAGCAGCAGGTAGATTTTGTTTTCCAGGCGAATCGGCTGGAGATCGACGGTGACTTTCTGGGTGTCGGGGTCGGCCTTGGACCCCAACTGCGTGACGACCACATCGTCGACGGTGACGCGGCCCTCGGTGATGAGGGTTTCGCAGTGGCGGCGCGAGCCGAAACCGGCACGGGCGAGAATTTTCTGAAGACGTTCAGCGGGCACGGGTGGGGTTCCTTTTCAGAAAGGGTAGCGCAGGCTTCCGGCCTGCAAGTTGGTGCGGGCCTCTGCACCCGCGAACATTTTTCTGCATGCCGCTGCTTCGCGGCCGGGTCACCGCGCGGCGGCGGCCGAACCGGCGCGTTTGCGGTTCGAACTCCGCTTGGCGCTGGCGCCGTCGCCGGCGCCGTCGCCGCCAACCGGCGCCGGCAACGTGAGGCCGGCGGCCCGTTCGACTTCGCGGCGGTACTCGTCCATGTCCACCATCACGCCCTGCTTGCGCGATTTCTCGGCGGCGTAGGCGATCAGGTGGCTTTCGAGGGATTGCTCGCCGGTGGACACGATCAGGCTGGTGTCGCCGTCACGCACCGCGGCCACGAAGGCGCGCACGATGCCGGTGTCGCCGCCGCCATGTCCGCCCACTCCGGCGCCGGGGGTGATGGTTTCACGCCGGCCGGAGGCGATGTGTTCGAGCACGATTTCGTTGCTGGCGCCGAGCGTGCGGATCGAGGCCTCGGTGCCGGTGATGCGGCTGGCGCGGGTGCCTTCGAAGGCATGCCCCTGCATGGTGAATTCGCAGGTCAGGCCGCCTTCGAATTCCATCGCCACCACCTGGTGATCGACGACGTCGTTGTCGCAGCGGTAGACGCAGCGGCCGTAAGGTCCGGTTTCGATCGATTTTTTGCGGGCCTCGTAGCTGGGATCGATGCTGACCCCGGCGTTGACCCAACTGTGGCTGTGCGGCTGGAGGTAGGTTTTGATCGCGGAGTAGGGGCAGGTGGCTTCGACCGGGCAGCCGTCGGTGCAGCGCTCGGGAATTTCCGGGCCGACGCGGGAGGCATTGAAGTCGCTGAGCCGGCCGAAGCTGACGATTTTCTTGGCCTTGCGGCCGATCATCCAGACGATGAAATCGAGGTCATGGCAGCTCTTGGCCAGCAGCATCGGTGCGCTGCGGCCCTCGTTGCCCCAGTTGCCGCGGACGAAGCTGTGCGCCATGTGCCAGTAGGCGACGTGTTCGCAGTGCTGAACGTGCAGCATTTCGCCCAGCACGCCGCTGGCGACCAGCCGGCGCAGTTCCTGGGTATAGGGCGCGTAGCGCATGGTGTGGCAAATCTGCAGGAATTTGCCGGCGCGGCGCGAGGCGTCGACGATTTTCATGCAGTGGACCGGATCGACGGCCATGGGTTTTTCGAGCAGCAGGTGGTAGCCGACAGCGAAGGCGGCGATCGCGGTTTCGAAGTGCATCCGGTCCATGGTGGTGTTGACGCAGGCAGGGGCCAGCAGGCCCTTGGCGAACAGATCCTGGTAGGACTTGAACCGCCGGTTCTTGGGAATGCGGTGGGCGTCGCCGAAAACGTTGCGGCGTTCTTCGTCCGGTTCAGCCACCGCGACGAATTTCAGGTCGTGCGGATGTTTGAGGGCGATCTCGCCGAAGCAGTGGCGGCCGCGGCTGCCGGCGCCGATCAGCACCGCTTCTATCGGTTGGGTGGACATGGCAAACTTCCTGGGCTTGGGGCTCGATGGGGAGTCAGTGTATCCGAGGGGGAGAAAAAGAAAGGATGAAGATTGAAGGATGAAGAATGAAGGAAGCGGGGGAACATCGAACCGGACGCCGAAGCTGCGCGGGGCCGATCAGCGCCGCTTGCGCTTGTAGGTGGCGTGGCGCCAGGCGGCCTTGCGGACCGGCAGGGGCGCGGTACCCGGCAGGGTGGGTGTGGCCCCGCGTGGGGCGCGCGACGGCTTGCCCGAGGCAGGTTTTCCGTTGGCGGCGTCGGCAGCGGCGCGGGCGCGTTTGAAACGGGCGAAGCGGAACATCGACAGGTCGTGTTTGGTCCGACCGTTCAGCGCAAGATCGGCGAGAATCTCGCCCACCACCGAGCAGAATTTGAAGCCGTGCCCGGAGAAGCCGGCGGCGATCGCCACCTGCTCGTAGCGCGGATGGGTGTCGAGAATGAAATGTTCGTCGGGCGAATTGGTGAACAGGCAGCTTTTCAGGGCCATCAGCGGGCCGGCGGCGTCGGGGAAGTATTTTTCGAGCGCTTCGCGCAGCGGCGCTTCGTCGCGCGGGCCGCACTCACGGTTCATCGTCTCCGGATCGACCTGTTCGTTCAGGTGGTGGTACAGGCCGATTTTCACCCCGGGCACGCCGTACAGCGGGAAGCCGTAGAAACGGCCTTCGTCGACGAGCAGATTGAAGACCGGGAAGCGTTCGGGCAGGAACAGCTTGGGATGCGCCGGCTGGAACCAGCCGAGCACCTGGCGTTCGGGCTGCGCCTTGCCGCGCAGTTCGCGGATCAGTTTGGAACTCCACGCGCCCGCCGCGATGACCAACCGGTCGGCCTGGTAGTCGCCGCGGTCGGTGTGCACGCGCACGCCGTTGCCGCGCGGCGAGGCTTCCCAGTGCAGCACCTGTTCCCGGGCGTGAATTTCGGCGCCTTTCGCCTGCGCCAGGGTGACGTAGTTCACGATGCAGCGTTCGGGCAGCAGAAAGCCGCCGTCGGGCTGAAACAGGCACAGGTGGCTGTCGGGCAGTTGGAAGCCGGGGCAGCGCCAGCGCAGTTGCTCGCCGGTGAGCGCCTCGTATTTCAGGCGGTGGAGCTGGCAGGATTTCAGGGAATCTTCGAAGAGCCCCGACCCGACCGGCGCGGCGTCGATGGAACCGGTGATGTGGAGCAATTTTTCGCCGGCTTTTTTCTGGAGATCGCGCCAGAGTTCGTAGGCGCGGCGCAGCAGCGGCACATAGGAGGGGTGCTCGTAGTAGGCCAATCGGATGATCCGGGTCAGGCCGTGGCTGGAACCCATCGCATGGGGGATGTCGAAGCGTTCGAGGCCCAGCACTTTCTGGCCGCGGCGCGCCAGGTTGTAGACCGCCGCGCTGCCCATGCCGCCGACGCCCAGCACGATCGTGTCGAAGCGGCGCTGCGGCCGGGCCGTCTGGCCGGCGTGGCCGGCGTGGGCGGGTGAACTGCGGTGGCGGCGCACGGGACGTTTCATGCGGTTACATCCACCAGTCGGCCAGCAGCCGTTTGACGACGGTGCGGCCGAACAGCCGGGGCCAGGTTTCGACCAGATGCAGGCGGGTTTCGTGAATCCGTTTGCGGGTGTAGACCGTCCAGACTTCGGCCGGCTGCAGAACTGCGGCGGGCGCAGCGGGCGGCGCGGCCAACAGGGCCTCGAGGGCATGGCAGTTGGCTTCGCAGTCGTTGATGTCGCCCAACTGGTCCTGAAGTTTTTTGCCGATGTCGATCACGCTGTTGGTGGGTTCGCCCATGAGCGGCGCGAACAGCTCGAAGCCGTAGCGCAGTTTTTTCACGGCGATGCGGACGGCGTGAAGATCGCCGCACGGGCAGTGCAGCGGATCGGGCCGGGCGGCGACGAACAGCACGCGGGCATCGCTGAGGGCCTGCATGAGCGCGCCGGCGGCGAAGACCTCGATCGGAGCCTGCTGCGCGCGGCGGCTGCGGCCGGCGCCGCCCTGCCGGGACGGATCGAAATCCTCGCGGTCGCCCGCGCGTCGCGGCCGCGCCATGCTCAGGCGGTCGACCCAGCACCACCGTTCCGGCTGCAGCTCCTTCGTCATGCGCTCGCGCAGGGCGGTGGTCTGGGAGCGGTCGTAGGTCTGCCAGAAGCGTTCGAGTTCGACGGCACGGCGTTCGAGCAGCCAATCGAAGAGCGGTGCCGGATCGCCGCCGCCGGCGGTGCGGAAGCAACCGGCCTGGTAGTCGCGCTGGGCGGTCTCGATCAGCACGTCGATCTGGCGCAGGTTGGAGGTGGGGTCGGCCAGCCGCTGCATCGTGTCTGCCATGCGGCGGACGGCGTTGCGTCCCAGCGGCAGTTCGAACAGGCGGCAGTAGGAGCGCAGCCGGCGCAGCGCGACGCGATAGTCGTGGATGACTTCAATCAGCGGATCGGTGGCGAAATGATCGAGCGTGCGGGCCGGGTCGGCGCCGCGCGCCGCTTTCAGGTGCGCCTCCTGCTTTTCGAACACTTTCTGCTGGTGGGCCAGCACCTGGGCGATGGCATCGCCGGTGTTCTGCCCGCAGAACAGATCGATGGAACGCTTGCGATCGAGCGGCCGGAGTTTGACTTTGGGCGGCAGTTTTTCCGGGCCGTCGTGGCGCGTGCGGCGGCGGATGGACAGGCCCTCGCCGAAGACTTCGCGCCAGAACCTGCCGGCGCTGCGCAAATCCAGCCGGCGTCGTTCCAGGCCGACTTCTTCGACCAGCAGAACCGGCCGGCCGTGGCGCAGGTCGAGGTAGGCGGGCACCCATTCCACGCCGACTTTGCGCAGGAAGTCACGGCTGAGTTTCAGCAGGGCGCCCAGCCGCAGCGCGTCCTGGCGCTCGTCGAAGGTCAACCGCCGCCACGCTCCGGTTTCCGCGTTGCGCTGCTCGCGCGCGAGGCTCGCCATCGCCAGCCCCATCATCCAAGCCTGGCGTCCGTCGAATTCCGGCAGGCCGTGGTAGACGATGCGATCGCGCAGGGCCAGCCAGCGCTGATTCCCCTTGCCGGCGCTGGGCAGATCGGCGCCGGCCAGTTGCGCCAGGCTCAGCAGCATCCCCCGAAAACGCGGCTCCAGCCGGTGAATCGGGATGGTCACGTCGAAGATGGCGCCGGCCAGGCGGGTCAGCCAGTCGCTGCGGGAGTCCGGATCGGGCGCCCGCCGCAGCAGATGGCCCAGTTGCGAAATGAATTCGTTTTCGTCGGCCGGCGCGCGCCGCACGCAGCGCTCGCGGAATTCAATCGGCCATTCCTCCAGCGCCTTCAGCTCGTTGGTGACCGGGTCGTGGCAGGCGTCATCGAGCACCGCGTCGATGGGCTCCGCGGTGACCACCAGCGAACCACCCAGGTCCCGGTGCGCCACGACCGGCGGAAGGGCCTCCAGATCGCTTGAACCGCCGGCCCAGGGGGGGGAGTTCAACCCGTCGGGCGGCCGCGCGCCTTGCGAGCCGGAGCCGGCGACGGGGCTTGCGCCGGTCGGCGCGGAAAGCACTGCGACGGCGGCGGGCTGCGGTGCGGCGCTGCGATCGTCGGGATGACCGGCGGCGGCCGTGGCAGCAGCTTCGGAGGGCGCGGAACTTTTGGAGGCTCTGGATCGCCGGCTGCGGGAAGACTGTTGGGGCCTTTTCGCCCGGCCGCCGGATTTTCGGCTGCCGCCGCGCGCGGCGCGGGATCGGCGGGCCGGCACCTTGCCGGCGGGTGCTGCCGGCGGCTCGCCGGCCGCAGCGGATTCGCCCGGCGCTGCGGTTGCCGGGGTCGCTGCCACGAGGTCCGATGCAGGCTCGGTCATGCGGTCGACAGCCAGCGGATGGCGCGACGCGGCGGCGTGAGCCAGCGCGAGTTCCTCGTCGGCGAAACCCAGCGCCTGCCAACCGAGCTCGAATTTGGAGATGGGCGTGATTTCCGCGCCAATCTCCGCGGCCAGGCTTTGCGCCCACTGCAGCAACTGATCCCGCGCGCCGGGATCGCCTTCCAGTTCGAAGCGGAAAAATGGCGTGAGTTGCTCGCCCAGCAGCGCGCCGGCTTGGCCGGGCCGGTGAATGGCGCCGGTGTCCAGCATCAGGTAGGCCAGCGGGTTGGCCAGCACCTTGTAGGTGCGGCGCATCCGCGTGGCGGCGAACAGCGGCTGCAGTTCGATGTCGAGAATCGGGCGGTCGAGGATGTCGGCGATGAGCAGGCTGACGGGGCCGGCTTCCAGCGTGGCGAGAATGCCGTTGAAGTTGACGCGCGCGCGCTGGCGGAATTCTTCGCGGAGGTTCACGCCGCTGGCGTCGCTGGCATGCAGACTTTTGGCTTGCAGGCTGGCTTCCCGTCCGGCGACGCGCAGCCGGATGGCCCAACCGGCTTGGGTCAGGCGGTGGTCGGGGGTGTCCCAGTACACGTCGGTCAGGCGAGTATTGGCCTGGAAACGCACCGCCAGCCCCTGCCAGACCGCGCTGCGGGGCACCTTTGGGAGGTCGTCGGCGCCGGGCACCGCGAGGATCAGTTCACATTCGTGTTGCACCGTCATGAAAATAACATCTCCCCGGCCCGTGATCGGTCGGCGCTGGGAACGGTCGGATTCGGGATCAGGCTGCGGCACCCTGCGCCGCATCGCTTGATTCTATCCGATGCGCCCGCGGGTGGGCCGGTGCCTCCCGTTTCTCGCAGGGATTTGGGTGGCGCCGAAGGTCGCCACGGCGGTTTCAACGGCCCAGTCCAAGGATTTCGTGCAATCTCTGGTGCATGGGTCCGATTACAATCAGCTTTCCGCATCGGACCGCGTCGCGGCCGCCAACCGGAACACTTTGGGCCGAGGTTCCAGCCCCAGTCATGATTTCCCCTGCCTCCGGGTCGGCCGCCGCGCCCAACACCTCCGCCGCCGCCGATGCCCCGCCCGCGGCGGGGTCGGCTCAGGCCACCTCCGACGCGGGCGGCGAGGTTCCGCTCTTTTCGGTGATCGTCTGCTGCTTTCAAGCGGAGGGGACCCTGCAGCGCTGCGTCGAGTCGGTGCTGGCCTGCGACGGCTGGCAGTCGATCCGACCTGCCGCCGGCGCACTCGCCGGCGCGCTTGCCGGTGCGC
>JBOHNC010000452.1:0-10352 GCA_050730415.1 Planctomycetota bacterium | reverse complement strand
ACATTACCCACATCTTCTTTGGGTGCTATTTTGTCTTCCAGCCCCGGCTTTCACCCTGTTCTGGAAGCCACCCCAAACGGCCGCCACACGCGTGATGATTTTAGCGCCGGAGGCGCGGCAGAATCATAGCCCAGCAGTTGGCCAGAAGGCGCAGCCTGGAGGCCATCTGCTGGGAAAGCGGTGCGTAGCAACGCGCCCGCGCGACCCGAAGCAGAACCACGCACCCGACCTTCCATCGCGCGGAACCGCATGCAACGTTCAACGAAGCGATTGCATTTCGGCGCGTCGCCCACGACGTTCCGCGCGGAAATGCGCATTGGCGCGACATCGCTTTGGGTCGCGCGGGGCGGTCTGGCGACCGCTTCCAGGGGTGCGCCTGCGGAAGACCTTCGGCAACCCCTGGCTCTGAACCCTCGCGCCGTTGGCGCGAAGATGGCGACCTGACGGTCGGGGTTTCCGGGTCATGCGCGACAGATGTGGGTAAGGCACAGGTCGAATGCCTCAAGGTTGGTGTGTCGTGGTGCGGTTGGCGTGTGGTGGTGCGGCTTCCGCGCCACGACACGCCCAAAGCGTTCTTCCGCGCGATCCGAGACGATCATGACCTCGCCGCCGTGTCATCGCGCGGAACCGCCGCCGACCTGAGCAGAATGCATGGATTCTACACAGCCCCCTGAACAGTTTTCGCAGGGTGCCCCGTTCGTCGCGCCGTCGCCGCCGAAATTCCCGGCCGACGGGCACTCGCCGTGCTCAGCGCGGAAGCTGCTCGAAAAAGGTGAAGTGATCGTCGGGATGATTGGCATCCCAACCCGCTACCTCACCCTGTTGCTCTTGGGCGTACCAGTCCGCCGCTTGGCGCGGTGAGGTAAAAATCGCCTGCTTGGGATAGCGCGGCGGCTGGAAATAACTTTGGTACCAAGCCCACTGCTTGCGGACCTCCGCCGCCATTTCGTCCCGTTCCTGCGCCGAACGCGCCCGGCGCGGGAGGGCATCCAGCAGCAGATAAAAATATTCCCCCATGAAGTTCTCGCGGAAGGCGTCATACAGCGTCATGCCGCGCTTCAGCGCATCCTCGTCCAGCCGGACATTGATGTCGCGCGCCATCTGCAAATGCGCCCGCGCCTCCGGCCAATCGGAATACCACGCAATGCGTTTGTGGCAGTCCTGCAAATCGGTCAGGATCGCCTGCAAGTTCGCGTCCGGCTCTGCGGCCGCCAACTGGTTGTAGTACTCCGACCAGTAGAAACATTCAATGCACCGCGGCTGCCGCAAAATGTGGATGCCGTCGGGCATGAGCATCTGCAGCGACCAGCGCGGCTTGGCGGTGGACGAAGGTTGGAAGGCAAAATCGGGCGGACCGTCGAGCGGCGCAAGCTGATGCCGATCGCTCAGGTACATGTCCGGCGGATCGTTGAAACTTTCATCCTTGCGCGGCGACGTCGCGTCCTTCAACGCCAACGCCGCGCCGTCGTCGCGCAGTTCGTTGAATCGGAAGCTGTACAAAAAACCCAACTCGCTTGGTAACGCCGACTCCCGCCGATTGCGCCGATAGCCCTGATCGAGAATGTTGAGCCCCGACCGGACCCAATAATATTTTTCGTCCAACCCCGGCATCTGGTCGGTCAGATCGAACACCTCGGTGTAGGCCAGAAATTTGCAGGTCGAAGTGAAATTGGGCTGAATCTCCATCAGCAGATCGCAATCGCCTTTCAGCCGTACATAGTCGCGCTTGTAGCGCGCGTCGGTCACTTCCATCCACAACGCCGTCGCGACCAATCCCCGCACGCTGCCCAGACTGTAAATGCCCGCCTTCACCAAGTCGGCGCTGCCCTGCTGCGCATCGAGCGGCATGCCCAACTCTTCCCGCACGCTCAGATGCCACCACTGCAACGTGCCGCCCAGCACAAACAGCGCCACGGCGTAGACCAAAAATTTGCGGTCGGATTGAAACCAGCGCGCCATGCCCGTAACTCCAGCCTCATTCTACCCGCTGCGCCGCCCCCAGACCCCAACGCCCCTGGCCAAACGAAGGTGCCGTCTCCACCGCCTGAATCCCCAATTCAAATGCCTCTCACCAAGTGGCGCAGGCCCATGGCCCATGGGGAAAAAAGCCGGCGCACCCGGCGTCCTTGGTTTTCTTGCGCGCGTAGCTCGCAATCTTCTCTTAAACTCCAACCCACCCAAACTTGCCCCGCCACACTCACGCACCCGTGCACAGGTGCGGGAGGTCGCAGGCCTAACTTGGTGCGTGACTTTACCCGCCTTCACCCGGTAGAATAGACAGGGACCGACGCAGGGATTTTCATGGACACCAATGTCAACTTCAGTCGCCGTCGCCGCCATCGTCCGGGGTTCACCTTGGTCGAAATCATCGTGGTCATCGCCGTCATTGCGATTCTCACCGTGATTCTGATCACCGCCATTTCCGGATCCATTCAGCGCGCCAAAAAAACCACCGCGATGAACAACCTGCGCGACTGCCGCATCATGCTCCAGCAGTACAGCACCAAAATGGGCCTCGTCTACGACTTCCCCCCGCGCCTGACCTACCTGAGCACCAGATTCGGTTTTTCCCGTGAGCCCGGCGTATACCTCGATCCCGCCGACCCCGCCCACGGCACCAACGGCCCCTTCCCCGCCAGTTGGGACACCACCAAAGCCGGCAGCAACCCGTTCCCCACCAACACCGATTGGTACAACCATGACCTCGGCGAAGGCACCCCGTCCGCGCCGGCCGATACCCTGCCCTGCAGTTTCATCTACGAATTCGCGGACGTACCCTCCAGCGACCAGGCCGATATGATCAGTTGGATGTACAACAGTCCCAGTTCCAGTCAATGGGACCTCAACGGCGACGGCCAGATTGCCTGGCGTGAATACAAAATGTACCAGATCCATCACGGCGACGCCTACTCCAACGGATACGGCGTGAGCCACTACCCCGAGTCCCTTTTTCCGATCCTCCGCAGCGCCTGGTGGTCCAATTTCGACTACCAGAACGCCACCAACATCGATTTCGAACAGCTTGATCCCAACACCCCCGGCAGCCTCGCCGATGTGATGTGCGAATCCCTGGAAGGCGAATACTTTGAAACCACCAAATTCTGGGAAGCCTATGTACTCACCCATATGGGCAAGCCCGTCCCGCCCAGCGACCTGCTCGGCAATTGACCCCCGTCACCCAGCCGTCGCCCGTTTGCATTCATCCCACTTCCCGCACCCAAGCCGAAAAAATCCGCCGGGCGGACTATAATGCTCCGGCTGGTCCTGTGGACTGGTTGGCTGCGGTTTGCCGCTGGGTTCGCCGTTTTCGCGGAGGCCGGCCAGCTGCGGCGACCTTGAACCATCAGGCCAACCGGGTCACCACCACGTCCGTGTGGCCCTCCCAATTCTCTGGAGCCCCCCATGTCTGAAAAAAAACCCGACCCGATCTGGAACCTGATGGGACTGCTCTTCAAGTCCCACCCCTGGCACGGCGTCCAGATCGGCGATGAAGCCCCCGACATCGTCTCCGCCTTCGTCGAAATCGTTCCCACCGACACCGTCAAATACGAACTCGACAAACACAACGGCTACCTCAAAGTCGATCGCCCCCAGAAATTTTCCAACGTCTGCCCCACCATCTACGGCCTCATTCCCCAGACCTACTGCGGCACCGAAGTCGCCCGCCTGTGCGAGGAACGCACCGGCCGCACCGGCATCGCCGGCGACAGCGACCCGCTCGATATCTGCATCCTCACCGAAAAAACCATCTCCCACGGCAACATCTTTCTGAAGGCCAAACCCATCGGCGGCCTGCGCATGATCGACGGCAACCAGGCCGACGACAAAATCATCGCCATCATGCAGGGCGACGCCGCCTACGGCGACTGGCAGGACATCGACCAGTGCCCCACCAGCCTGGTGGACCGCCTGCGCCACTACTTCCTGACCTACAAAACCAAGCCCGGCGCCATCACCAGCGAATGTGAAATCACCCACATCTACGGCCGCAAGGAAGCCCACGAAGTCATCAAAAAAAGCCAGCTCGATTACAGCGAACGCTTCGGCTCCATCCCCGTGATGCTCACCGAAGCCCTCTGGGGCTGAGCGCGCGCCGCCAGCCTGCCATCGGCGCGCCGCCGCCGGCAGCCGTCAGTCCAGCACGTGCAGGTTGACGTCGTACCACAGTTGCGAACCCCCGCCGCCGCCGGCTTCATTCGCGAAAAATCGGTAGGTGCCCGACACCGGCGCCGCGTTTTCCGGCCGCGCCGCCGCCGCCACCGCCACATGCCGGTCGCACACCGCGATGCCCATGCTCGGATCGAACCCCCGCCAGCCCCCGCCGGGCAGGTAGACTTCCGCCCATGCGTGCAGTTCCGGCCGCAAATCCGGCAGCAGCCCCAGCACGTACCCGCTCACGAACCGCGCCGCCAGCCCCACCGCCCGGCACAGTTCCATGAACAGCACCGTCACGTCGCGACAGGCGCCGATTTTTTTCTGCCACGTCTCCGCGGCCGTCATCGGCCCCCCAGTCTCTCGCGGCTGCTGAAATATCTGCACCGCCAGGTGCGAACACACCAGCACCAGGTACCCCATCGTGTCGGACTTCGCCTCCTGCATGAGACTCTGCGCCAGCGCCATGATCTCCGGTTCGAGCGCCTGTCGCTGCAGATACGGCGCCAGCGCGGCAAAAATCTCGTTCGGGTACAGCGCCGGCAGCGTGTACATGCTGGGCGGCATGAGCATAAATTCGAAGGCGTTCGTCCGCAGCGTGCGAACTTCGCAGGCCGTCACGATCGACAAAAAATCCGAGCGCTCACTGAACCACACCCCCAGCGTCGAATTGCCGTCCAGATCGACGCACGCGGCCTGCCCGGCCGGCGCCGGCGTGATCGCGCAGTGCGCCGACAGCACCTGCTGCCCGGCGTCGGTGCGCGGGCTCAGCCGGATCAGCGCCGGCTCCATCACCACCGGCGAGTCATACGTGTACCGCAGCGTGTGTTGAATTTCAAAATGCATGCGTAAAAGGTTTCTCTTTCAATCTGCGACCGCGGCGCTCCCGATCCCCGGCGCAGCGTTCAGGCTTTGGGCAATTTCTTCATGGCATCCTTCAACCAGTCCGCCGGGATCTCCTCCACCCCCCGCCGCATGTGCTGCTGCCACCACTCCGATACCTTCCACAGGTCCCCGCGTGAATAGCGATGTTCCGCCATCCGGAACGTCCCGCGGCGGTACAGCACCACATCGAGCGGAAACCCCACATCGGTGGCCGCCGTCCTGGTCGCATCGAACGCCAGATACCCCAGCTTCAACGCGGTTTCCATCGAAGTCTCGTAGGTCAGGCAGCGGTCCAGAAGCGGCTTCCCATACGCCGACGATCCGATCACGTAATAGGGCGTCCCCTGCGAAACCTCGACCCAGTTCGCCTGCGGATAGATCAGGTACAGTTTGTGCTCCTCGTCTTTCTCCAACTGCCCGCCCAGAATCGCATGCAGATTAAATTGCAGACCGCTTTCGCGCAACGCCCGCTTGTCTTCGTGAGCCACCCGCCGCACCTGCGCCGCGAAGGCGTTCACTGCCTTGTACAACTTGTCGAAGGCCGTGTCCTGCGTCTCCATCTGGTCGCTGAAATACGTCAGCGCCTTGTCCCGCACGCTGCGCAGGCCGGAGGTCATCAGAAACATCGAGTGCCGCCCGTACTGGTGGACCGTCACCTTCCGCGCCGTGATCTGCTCCGCGCCGCTGGTGATCCGCGTGTCGGCCAGCGCCACCAGGCCTTCCGTCACTTTCATCGCGATACAAAACGTCATCGCCGCGCTCCCGCTTCGTCTCCACCCCCGGCTGCTCCCGCGCCCGCGCCACCACCCCCACCGCTGGCGGCCGGATCGAACGCCGCCCCGCGCAGCGCAAAAAAAGTCCCGTAGATCGTGCTGCCGACTTCGTTCAACTTCGCCTGGAACGCATCCATCCACTCATGCATGCCCAGCCGGAACACCTCATCCATGTCGGTGAAATCCAATTCCGACCGCAGCCGCCCCAGCGAACGCTCCGCCGCGCTGCGATGCGTGCCCTCGGGCGCCCCGGTGATCTCCCGCAGCGAACTCTGCGCGCCCATCAGACACGAGCGCATCGCGCGGGGAAAATTCGCATCCAGAATCAGAAACTCCGCCACATGCCGCGGCCAGATCCGCTGAAATCGCTTGCGGTACATCTCCAACGCGCTCGCGCTCTTCAGCACCGCCGCCCACTGAATGTTGTCGTAAGGCGTCCCCACCGCCTCCAGGTCCGGCAGCAGCAAATAATACTTCACATCCAGAATTCGCGAGGTCTTATCCGCCCGTTCGATCAACCGCCCCATCCGCCCGAAATGCCACCCCTCCGTGTGCGACATCGTGTCCTCGCTCACCCCCACGAACAGATGGCTGTTGCGCTTCACCGTTTCGTACAAATGATGCGAGTCGTCCCATTCGAACGGCTGCTTCGCGGCCTCGGCGACAAACAGGTAGATCCAGTTCAACTGGTTCCACATTTCCGAGGAAATCACCTCCCGCACACTCCGCGCGTTTTCCCGCGCGCCCCGCAGCGAGCTCAATATCGAATTGGGATTCCCCAGGTCGAAGGTCATGAACCGCGTCACGTTCTGCGCCGTCGGCTCGTCGTAGCGCGCCTCGAATAGCTCCATGTCCCCGCTTGCATCCACCAGCGGCGACCATTGCTCCGCTGCCGACGACGGCAGATCCAGCGTCAGGTGATGGTTCACATCGATGAACCGCGCCACGTTTTCGGCGCGCTCCACGTACCGGCACATCCAGTAGATCGAATTCGCCACCCGGCTCAACATGCGCCTGCCGTCCTTGCCATGCCTGTCCCCCCCGCCGCTCCCCGTCGCTCCCCGTCGCCCCCCGTCGCCCCGGCAAGCGCTCCCGCGAAATCGAACCCGCCCCGATCGCCAGCCCGAGCCGGCGCCGGCCCATCACTACTGCTGTTGCTGCTGCTGCGCCTGCGCCTGCTCCCGTTCCCGCGCCGCTGGATCGCTTTCCAGCACCCAGGTGTCCTTGCTGCCCCCACCCTGCGATGAGTTCACCACCAGCGAGCCTTTCCGCAAGGCCACCCGCGTCAATCCGCCGGGAATCACGTGAATGTCCTTGCCGAACAGCACATACGGCCGCAGGTCCACATGCCGCCCCTCGAAATGGTCCCCGCACAGAATCGGCACCCGCGACAGCGACAGCGTCGGCTGCGCAATGTAGTTCCGCGGATTGGCCTTGATCCGCTCCGCGAACGCCGCCCGGTGCTCAACGGTGGCATGCGGCCCCACCAACATCCCGTAGCCCCCCGATTCGTTCGCCGCCTTCACCACCAGCTTGTCCAGGTTCTCCAGCACATAGGCCCGGTCGCCTTCCTC
Source organism: Planctomycetota bacterium (assembly GCA_050730415.1). Classification (GTDB taxonomy): domain Bacteria; phylum Planctomycetota; class SZUA-567; order H5-PLA8; family JBOHNC01; genus JBOHNC01. The sequence goes on along the minus strand of JBOHNC010000452.1, from coordinate 2,968 downwards.
GGCGCACAGATAAGTTGGCACGTTGGGCAAAATCGGGTCCGCGCCCATGTAGTAGCGAATGATCTTCGGTACGTAGGAATAAATCGCCTTGTCGTCCGCGATCCCGGTCCCCGGCGCGTTGGCCAACGCCACCCGCCCCGCGCGATAGACCTCCATCAGCCCCGGCACCCCCAGCCGTGAATCGCTCCGAAATACCCGCGGGTCGAGAAAATCGTCGTCCACCCGCCGGTACAGCACGTCCACCTTCTGAAATCCCCGCGTCGTCCGCTTGAACAGATATCCGTCCGAGACCGTCAGGTCGCCGCCTTCCACCAGCTCCGCGCCCATCTGCCTCGCCAGGAAGGAATGCTCGAAGTACGCCGAGTTGTACATCCCCGGCGTCAGCACGCCGATGCTCGCCTCCTTCAAATACACCGGCGCGATGAAGTTCAGCATTTCAAGCAGTCGGTTGGGGTAGTCCTCCACCGCGCGCACCCGCATTTTTTCGAATACTTTCGGAAACGTGCGCTTCAGAATCTGCCGGTTCTCCAGCACATAGCTCACCCCTGACGGCACCCGCAGATTGTCTTCCAGTACGTAATATCGCCCGTCGCGGTCGCGCACCAGGTCCGATCCGGTGATGTGGCACCAGATGCCCTTGGGCGGATTCAGCCCCGCGCATTCCGGCCGGTAGCTGGTGCCCGAGTGAATCAGCTCCGCCGGCACCACCTTGTCCTTCACGATCTTCTGGTCGTGGTAGATGTCGTGGATGAATTGATTCAAGGCAAAAATGCGCTGCTTCAACCCCCGTTCGATCTGCTCCCATTCCCGCGCTTCAACCACCCGCGGAATGGTGTCGAACGGAAAAATCCGCTCAACCCCCTGCTCCTCGCCGTACACCGTGAAGGTAATCCCCAGTTGCAGAAAGGCCGCCTCCGCCGCTTTCTGCCGACGCTCCAACTCCCCCGGCGGCAGCGCCGCAATTTTTTCGGCCAGATACCGCGTCGCCGGGCGTGGCTCCCCGGACGCCAAAAACATCTCGTCGTAGCAGCCTTCAAGGTCGTAGTCGCGAAAATCCATGGCGGGCTCTCGAGCGATGCAAATCCGGGCCGTGTATGATTGTAAGTCCAGCCGCCTGACCTGAAGCAATCCCCATGCCCGCAATTCCCGCCCGAACGCCCCCCTCGCACCGGTGCATCCCGATCCATGCGCGGCGAAACTCAACCACCTAGGCCAATTCCCACCGAATCGCGTCCCACCGCGCGACCCGTACCTGACCTGGCCCCCGCGCCTACAGCCACACCGAAATACTCACCCACACCTGCCGGTCAACATACCGATACAACGCCTGGTTCGACCCCTGCTCCGTATATTCGAAATGCCCCGCCACCGACCCATGACGCCAAACCAGCGTTTCCACCCAGCCGTCCAGCGTCAGCGGCCAGTCGCGGCGCGTCAGTCCCGTCGTGGCGTCGGTCCGGTAGCGCAGCGATTGCGCCGCCGCCGATGCCCCGATCCGCACCCGCTCGAACAAGGTCGTGCTCGGCGCCACCGACACCGACCACTGCCCATAGCTTTCCGACGCCAGCGACGCCGATCCATGCCGCCAGCCGACTTCGACCGGCACCGTTAGATTCCAATCCCGCGCGCCCTTCCGGAAAAACACGTAGCGCACCATCACGCCGTACCGCCCACCTTCCTCGGGCTGGTAGGCCGGGCTGAGCGCATCGGCCAGTTCCGCATCCACCAGCAGTTGCACGCGATGGATGGCCGGCCCATCCCGATGCCGCCATTCGAACAGGCCGTCGCCGCCCCACTCGTCGAAATACGGTCCACCGCCCAGCCAGTTGCGGCGAAAAAACTGATCCACCCGAAAATTGCAATTCCCTTCCGGGCTGTTCTGCAGCGCCTGCATCAGCTCCAGCGACGTATAGTCCAGGTCATGCACATGGAAATACGTTCGCTGGTCCCCCATCAGCGACAGCCAGTACACCAGCGGCGTCACCGGCTTCAGCGCATACAACGGCTGCACCGCCGCCATGAAATCGAACTCGCCGAAGCCGTCCGGCGCCGACCCCACCGTGTCCAAGTCGTCGTTTTCGCGCGATGGCCGCGAATCGTAGCCGAACGAAAAATCGGCCCGCAGAATCAGCGGATTCGGCTGCTCCGCCTTCAGCCCCTCGACCCGCAAAAAACTGGCATGGTCCATCCCATAGGGGCCATGGCGGTCCTCCAGCGATCGATACAGGTCGAAGGCAGCGCCGCGGTCGCCTGCATTTTCCAGCGTCAATCCATAGTAGTAGCGCGCCGTCAACCCGACCGGCGTGTCCTGCCGCGCCAGCGTCTGCAGCTCCCCCGCCGCGTCCCCATCGCCCAAATTGAACCGCGCAATCGCGCGTTTCAGCCGCGTCTCCGGCGTGATTTGCGCCGCCGGCAGCGCGCTCAGAAACTGGTCGGTGTCCTTCCAGTGCTCCAGCTTGAACGCCGTGAAGCCCGACCACAACATCAGGTCATGCGCCGTCGTGCCCAGTTGCCGCGCGCGCAAAAAACTCGCATCGGCCGCCGTGAAACGGCTCAGCCGGTACTGCGCGCGGCCCAATTCGAACCAGTGATTGCCGTCCTGCGGTTGCAGCGCGCAGAGTTGCGCGAAAAGATCGGCCGCGCGAGCATCCTCGCCCGCCGCATAGGCGGCGCGCGCCTGCCGCAGCAATTCATGCGCGGTCGGAGGCTCCGCCGGCCCCGGCGCGGTTTCCGCCGCCGCCGCCGCAACCCCCACCCTCGGCAATACCGCCAAGCCGAAGCCCACGGCCAGAGCCAACAGGCCGCCGCTGAAGATTTCAAAAATGCCCGCAACCGCAGGGTGGTGATTCACGTTCGCGCCGATTCCCATTGAAGAGAGTGTTTCAAAACCGTCCCGCGGCCGCGACGGGTCAGATGGTGGATTTTGCCAAGGCGCGCCGACGAGTCGAGGCAAAGCATCGAGCGAGGA
>JBOHNC010000451.1:0-12916 GCA_050730415.1 Planctomycetota bacterium | reverse complement strand
GTTCTTGAAAGCCACGAAGCCGCTGAGGTCGGAGAAAAATTCCTGCACGCCAAAGGACAGCCAGTAGTCCTTGCGACCGCTGCGGATCCGTCCGCCATCCATGAAAAGACTCGACATTTCGGCATCGGTCAGCGCGGCGGGTGCGGCCAGGCCGACGGGCGCCAGCCAATCCCCGCCGGTCGAAATCATTTCCACCGCCGCCGCCGGCCGTGCCGCGAGCAGCGCGATCACGCCGCTCATTCCCAGCACCGCGATTGCCGACCGCCAGCCTGACGCCGCCATGGCCCTGCTCCTGCGGCGCCTTTGCCGGCGCCGCGCCGCGCGGAGCACGGCTCGCGCGATGCGCAAGCGTCCGTCCCCGCCAAGGGGAAATTGTACGCCCGCGGCGAGTTCGTCCGGACCGATCCGGGATTCGGCGTTTGGGGAGGCGGCGGACGCGGAACTGCACGGGTGCAGGCAACGAATTCCAAATCGGCCCAAGAAAGTTGCTGAAAATCGTGTAATCTATCACGATGTGCAGTCATTCGGTTTTGTGCGGTGCCGATGCGTTTCGCCAGATGGGTCGGGGACGTGGTTCATGATTTGGGTCTTGAGCGCGCTCGTCATCATTCTCGGTCTGGCCGTCCTCATCATGGCGGCCAAGAAAACCGGCATGGCTGCCGGCAGTTCGGTGATCCAACTGGCCGCGGAGGCCGGCGACCCGGACCGCGTCAAGGCTTGTATCGCCGCCGACCCCACCTGCGTCAACAGCAAGGACAAGGAAGGCTGGACGCCGCTGCACGGCGCGGCCTTCGAAGGCCACCAGCCGGTGGTCGATTTGCTGCTGAACAAAGGGGGCGATGTGCGCGGCGTCGACCGCCACGGCTGGACGCCGTTGCATGGCGCGGCCTACAACGGACACAAGGGCATCGTTGAACTGCTGTTGCGCAGCAATGCCGATCCGAATGCCAGCAACGACGACCGCAACACGCCGCTGCACATGGCGGCCTGGGGGGGCCACGAGGGCGCGGCCGAATCGCTGATCCAGCGCGGCGGCAATCCCGGTGCACGGGGCAAACTGGGCCGCAGCCCGTTGCATTTCGCCGCGGCCACCGGCAAACGGCCGATCGTCGATGCACTGCTTAAGCTGGGCGCCACCGTCAACCAGGAAGACGACGAGGGCCGCACCCCGCTGCATGACGCCGCAGCCGCCGGCGCGATGGATGTGGTGGAAGCTCTGCTCCAGAACGGCGCCGACCTGAACGCCAAGGCCAAGAACGGGAACACGCCGCTGCACCCGGCGGCGATCAATGGCGACATCGACGTGGTCGAAATGCTGCTGGCCAAAAATCCTGAAATCGACGTGGCCAACCGCAATGGCGCCACACCGCTGCACATGGCCAGCGAATACAACCACCGCAAAATCTGCCAGACATTGCTGGCGCACCACGCCAATATCAACGCGCGCGACAAGGACAATCAGACCCCGCTGCACTACGCCGCCATCACCGGCAGCAAGTACTCGGCCGAAATCCTGCTCCAAGGCAAGGCCGACCTCACGCTGAAAGACAATGACGGACGGACCGCACATGAAGAAGCGGTCCACCATGGCAAACGGGAAGTGGCCGGCCTGATCGAAGCCGCCGCGACGGGCAATTCCTGAAGGCACGCATGCTGCTGAATTCTGTGCATCCAATCGCGCCACGCGCCGCCGCAGGGCCGCGCTTCAGCATTGGGCTGGGCGCCGGCCGCCGCAGGGGTTGCGGTGTGGTGCTCGCGTTGAGCCTGTGCATCGCCGCCGTAACCGTTGCCGCCGTACAGCCGCTGGCGGCCAACGAACTGATCGATGCCGTCCACCGGGGCGATGTGAACGCCGTCGAAACCTGCTTGCGGGCGCATCCGAGCGACGTGGACCTGCGCGATGTGGAAGGGCGGACCGCGCTGAGCATCGCCGCGGAAGGCGGATCGCGCGAGCTGGCGGCGCAACTGATCGCCGCCGGGGCCGATGTCAACGCCGCGGACCGCAGCAACAAAACGCCGCTCGATTACGCGCCCGACGACGCCGTGCACAAGGACGTCCGCGCGCTGCTGATTCAACACGGGGCGGGCGCGATCAATTTTTCGCACGTCAACGATACGGTCATCAGCGGCGTCACATGGCTGATCTTTGGCGGCATCGTGGCGTTCGGCGGGCTGGTGTTTCTTTTCGCCGTCACGCGCAAAAAGCGTTCGCCGGAAGAACTGCTGCGCGACGAAATCAACGATCAGTGAATCTCTCTATATTGTAGGGGCGGGCCCCCGCGCCCGCCCTCTTCCACACCGATGTTAACCCGCCTGTCGCGTGCAATCTTCATCGCCTCCGCCTGTCTGTGGCGCGGCCGACGAGGAGGTGCACCCGGCGCCGTCGGCCGTGCGGCTGCTGAAAAACGAGCGTTTGCCTGAATTGCGCAACCTGCCCCCTCGACGCCGCCCTGCTGTGGCGCGGCCGACGAGGGAGGCGCACCCGGCGCCGTCGGCCGTGCGGCTGTTTAAAAAACAAGGACTGGGAAGGTCGCCTGTAAGCCGGCTTTTGTTCCGCGCGCGAGGTGAATCGCGCGCGGTGGCAATCATGGGACTGGGCCGCCGCTTGCGCGTCGGCTCGAGCGCGTGACCGGCAGGTTGCGGGAATTGCTTCCCGGCGGCGCGGAACCACGCCTCCCCGCCAGGGCGTCGGCCTTGCGGCGTTCACCCTACGCTTGCACCGGATCGGGTTTGCCATTCAAGCGGACTCGCGTCCGCCCGCGGCCCCTCGAGGAGGCCGGTTTTCACCCGTGCCGCGCCCGGCGAGGGGAACTCGCCTGGCGCGGTCGGTTTGTTTTCTGTTGCACTGTCCCTGAGCTTGCGCTCGGTGGGCGTTACCCACGATCCTGTCCAACGGTGGCCGGACTTTCCTCGATGCGTGAGCACCGCGATTGCCCGGCGGCCTTCCCGGCCGCTGCTCATCCTACCCGATCGGTTGCGAAAAATCCCGCCCGCGACTTTCTTGCGCGATCATCCCTTTGTCCGGTCCCCCCCATCCGTGCGATTCGCTGTACGATGGTTCTTTTGCATCGTCACGATTCTCGGCATCCTTTCTCACGAGGCACCTGCATGAACTACACCCTCACCGAAGCCCGCTGCCCCTGCGGCATCCAGGTTGGCGGGGTGCATCTTCCCGAGCGCAAACTGGTCAAGGTCATTCTCCAGTTTGCCGGCGGGCTGGGCCACGACGACCCGGCGCAGCGTGGCGTGCAGCGGATGGCCGCCGAGCTGATGAACAAGGGCACCGCCAAACGGTCGATGCAGGATTTCGCCGACGCGCTGGATGCGACCGGTTCCTCGGTCCAGGTCCACATCGATCATGAAGCCACCGAGGTTGAAATTTCCTGCCTGAGCGAGTTTCTGACGCCCACGCTGGAACTCGCCGCTGAAATGCTGCTCACCCCGGCCTATCCGGAAGCGCAGGTGACGGTCGCGAAGTCGCTGGCGCTGCAGCGGCTGCGGGCGATTGAAGACCAGCCGGCGCAGAAAATGGGCATTCTGCTGGGCGAACTCGCCTTCGGTCCGGCCATGGGCGCGCACGGGCTGGGCACGCCCGAATCGATCGCGACCATCACGCGCGACGACGTGACCGACGCCTGGCGCAAATTTTTCCGCAACGATAACATGAAGGTCGCCATCGCCGGCAACTACGCTTCCGCGAAAGTGCTCGACCAGTTGGAGAAACTCTTCACGCCTTTTGTCGCTCCGGCCGGCGCGATCGATCCGCCGGAGGCCGCCGCGCTGCCGCTCGACGCGCGCGAAACGTTTTTCGAAAAAGACTGCGAGCAATCCGCGATGGGCGTCAGCCTGGTCTGCCTGCCGCCGGCCGATCCCAAGCACGCCGTCGAAACGGTGCTCAACAACATCATGTCCGGCGGCTTCAGCGCGCGGCTGTTTTCCGAAGTCCGCGAAAAGCGCGGCCTGTGCTACTGGTGCTCGTCGCACTACGAGTACCGCCGCAAAAACGGCCGCTTCGCGCTGGCCGCCGGCACCACGCCCGAACGCGCGCATGAAACGATGGAGGTGATGCTGGCCGAACTGGCGCGGCTGGCCAAAGACCTTGCCCCTGAGGAACTGGAGCGCGCCCGCACGATCGTCGTGAACAAGACGACGCTCGGCCGCGAACGCACCGGCCGCTTCGCCGATCACGCCGCCTGGGACCTGTTCCATTTCGGGCGCATTCGCCAGCCGGACGAACGGATCGACGACATCCGCAAGGTCACGCTCGAGGACGTGAAAGAATACGTCGCGGCGCTCGATTTGAGCCGTCGCGCGATCGTGACGGTCGGCCGCAAGGTCGATGCGCAGGCGGCCAAGGCCGCGGCCGGCAAAAGCAAGAAATCCGCGCCGGCGCAATAGCTCGTTTCACCCCCGGTCCGCGCCGCGCTCGACGGCGCCTCAGGAGTCCCGCACATGGCGATCGAAATCGGCACCCGCACTCTCGACAACGGCCTGCGCGTGGCTTGGGAGCATGACCCTTCGATGCACTCGCTGGCGCTGGGCTTCCTGGTACACACTGGCGGGCGGGACGAAACGCCGGAACTGGACGGCGTCAGCCATTTTCTCGAACATATGTGTTTCAAAGGCAGCGTGAAACGCAACTACGAACAGGTCAACCTCGACTTCGACCGGATCGGTTCCGAGTACAACGCGTTCACCTCCGAGGAAGTGACCTTCTACTATATTTTCGCGGTGAAATCCGAACAGCAGGCGGCCCTCGACCAGATGGTCGATCTGATGCGGCCGGCGCTGCGGCTGGAAGATTTTACGATGGAGAAAAATGTCATTCTCGAAGAAATCGCGATGTACCTGGACCAGTTGGAAGCGGTTGCGCGCGACCGGATGATGCTCAACGCCTACAAAGGCGCGCCGCTGGCCACCAATGTCATCGGCACCCGCGATTCGGTTTCGGCGCTGACTCGCGACCAGATGCAGGCCTACTTCGACCGCCGCTATGTCGCGCGCAATATCACGTTTGTGGTGAGCGGCAATTTCGACCGCGATGGGCTGCTCAAAAGCCTGACCGAACAGACCGCCGGCTGGCCTTCCGGCGAAGCGACCGTCCGCCGCAAGCCGGCGCCCACTCGGATCCACCCCGGCCGCGATGTCACTGTGTCCAAACGGTTTCAGAAGCAGGTCGTGGAAATCGCCTTCCCGGCGCCCGCCTGCGATCCGGCCCATGAAAAGGAAGAATTCACCGGCTCGATCGTCGCCGAAGCCCTCGGCAGCGTCAATTCGCGGCTGTACTGGAACCTCGTTCGCAAAGGCCACGCGCTGCAGGCGTCGGCCAGCCTGCAGTCGTTCACCGATTCGGGCATGTTCGCGGTCTACGCCATTTGCATGCCGGAGAAACTGGCCGAGGTCGAATCGCTGCTGCGGGTGGAAATCGCCAAGCTCCAGCAGGACGGCATCACCGAGGAAGAACTGTTCAAAGCGAAAAATCGCTGGAAGACCGCCTTTGTTCGGTCCGCCGAATCCCCGTTTTCGCGGCTGTACCAGGCGGCGATGGACCTGAGCACCGTCGGGCAGATTCGCACCACCGAAGACTCCATCAAGCTGCTGGATTCCATCACGGTCGCCGACACGCAGGCCTACTTGAAGACCTGGCCGCTCAGCGGGGAAGCCTTCACGGTGTACGCCGGCCCGGCCGACGCCAACGCGTAGACGCCAAGAGCAAGAAATTCTCTCGCAAAGGCGCAAAGGACGCCAAGTTGTTCAATGCATTTCGTCGTTCTGTGTGGGGCGACTTTGCGACTCCGCGACTTGGCGAGAAACTCTTAGGAATTTCTCTCGCAAAGGCGCAAAGGACGCCAAGGTGCGCAATGCATTTCGTCGTTCTGTACGCGGCGACTTTGCGACTCCGCGACTTGGCGAGAAACTCTTCGGCTCTGCGTGGCAATGCGTGCTTGCGGCCACGCGCACCACGCGCCTGCCAAAGCGCGCGCTTCGGATAGGATTAATCGGTTGCTCAACCACCGGCGGGGATCGACCATGTACGGACGCACGTTGCTACGCGCGGCGCTGATGCTGGCCGCCGCGGCGCTCTGGAGCTTCGGCTGCCAACTGCCGGAGGCTTCCGGCCCGGGCGCCGCCGACGGTTCCGGCGCGGTGCTCGATCATGCGCCGATGGCCGATGCCACGCAAGCGGTTCCGCGCCGCGACAAAACGCGCCAGCGCATCGACCTCGTCGATGGCGAAACCGAGGGCTTCCACTTCCAGCTCCCCGCCGACCTGCCGGCGGTGACGCGGTGGGAGTTGGTGATGGTCGAACCGCCGTCCGCCGCGGCCGGCTCGCAAACCGCGGTGCCGGCTGCTCCACCGCGGCGCGCAGTCGATCCGGTGGCCATGCCGCCGGTCGCTTCCGTGCCGAATCTGCCGCCGCCGGCGCCGCCGCCCGACCAGGCCATCGACGCCGCCATTTTGAGCGCGCGCTATTTCCTGACCGTCCGGTTTTTCGACTGCCTGACCGTCGACAACCCGCTGGCCGCGGTGGCGCTGGTCCCGGGGGCTCGCGAACACCAGCCGGATGCGCTGGTGCCGATGGAGGCCGGACCGCATGGCGATGGGTTCGTTACCAGTCTTCCCGTCGGCGATCCGCGGGCCGGGCGGCATGTCTGGGTGGACCTGACCTGGCAGGTCGATAGCCAGGCCGCGGCCGCGGAACCGGCGCGGCGGTTGCACGGCCTGCACCATTTTTTCGTGCGCGGCCGCGACGCCGCCGGGCGGCTGCGAGTGCAACTGGCGCTGGACGCGCATTTTTACAATGTCACCCTGCCGGTCCAGGGGCGCTTTTGCGTCATGGCCGACTGGAACACCACCATCGCGGGGTACTACGGTTGGCCGGAGCTGCCCGCCGATCTGCGCCGGGTGTACTACGCATTTTTTCTCAGCCATCGCATCAGCCCCACCTCGTTTCACAGCCAGCGCATGGAACCCGGCCTCGATGACCTGCCTTTTTGCGTCGCGCGCGGTCAGAACTGCCTGAACCTATATACCGTCGAAGCAACAGGCGGCCGGCTGACCAACGCCGCAGTCGATGCGATTCGGCACATCGCCGAAACCACGCGGGATCCGCTGCAACGGATGGGTCTGACCGCCGGCAGTTTCATCCTCGCCGGCGATGTGCGCGCCGACCCGGAGAACACGACCGAGACCGGCGCCGGTTTCGGCGCGGCTGGCGGCGCCAACGCCAAAGCCGAGACCGAATCGATTCTCGCCAACGTCGCGCGAATTCACGACTTGGACCCGGACGCGCATGTCTGGCTGTTCGGCGCGCCGAGCGCACCGTTCCAGAACAAAATCGACGCCTGGAGCCCGCTCACCGCCGCCGACACACCGGCCTTTGCGCCGATTTCCTACGACCGCGCGCGCCGGCTGCAATACGCGCGCAACAACCTCACACTGTGGTACGTCGGCCAGGAACCGGTCGCACCCAACGTGAATCTGCTGCTGAGCAACCCCGTGCTGGACGCGCATATTCTGGGCGTGCAGATGTGGGCCAACAACGTGGCCGGGTTGGTGCTGCCGCAGGTGACCGACTGGCCGTGGGGTGGGGGAACGGCCGCGAGTGGCTTCCCCGCCGCCGAGTGGCAGGCGCGCCGCGATGGCTTGGGCGTGCTGTGCTATCCGCTGCCGTCGGGCGCGCCGTGTTCTTCGGTGCGGCTGGAAAATTTGCGCGACGGCGTCGAACACGCCGAGGCGCTGCGCGAAGCCGAATGGCTGCTGTACGATTTCGCTCAGTTTGAACCGACCTTGGACAAGGATGCCCTGCCTGCCTTGCGCGAACATCTGCAAAAGGCGGCCGACGCGAAGGACGCAGGCGGCGCAGCGGACGAAACCCAACTGCGCGCGAAGCTGGCGCTCACCGAAGCGCAGCGCGCGGCCTTGCCCGCCGCCCGGCGTGCGCTGGAAGCGGTCCTCACGGAAGACCTCCAGGCCTACCACGCGCTCGACCTGACCCCGACGGCGGCCGACGGTCGCGACCTGATGCGGCGGCGGCGGGAACTGTACGCGGCTCTCGAAAGGGCCGAAGCACTGGTGCGCGGGATCATGGCCAATCTTGCGTCGCCGGCGCCGGCGGCCGGGACGTCACCCGGCGCTGAATCCGCGCCGGCGGGTGCGGCTGCCGCGGGGGCAGGCAAAGCGCCGTGAACGTGCCGTGAGTCGTGAGCGCGTCGTGAGCGCGTCGTGAGCGGGTGGGTAGGTGGCGCGCGGGCGCGAAGGAGCGAAGCAGCGAAGGAGTATGGTGGGAAGTGCGGGCGTGGATCGCCTTCCAGCGCCGGATGACACGGGGGGATTAAAAAGCGGACCTTGCGACTCGCGGACCCCAAGGGGTGAAACGCCCACGAAAAGATGAAATCCAAGCAACCGGACTGGAGCCCGGCGCTCCCTGGGGAGCCTACTTGGCGGCCCAGAGGAAGCCGCGGGTCATCAGTTCGGTGACCGGCGGCATGGCGATGATGTCGGCGTGGTGCCCGAGCGAACAGTAGAAAACCTTGCCTTGGCCCCAGGTTTTGGTCCAGACGACCGGCATCTTCGCATTGTTGTAGGCCGGGAAGGTGGTCGTGGCGAGGACGCGAACCGCCGGATCGACGTGCATGTAGTATTGCTCGCTCTTGACCGTGAAGTCGGCAATGCCGCGCGTGATTTCGGAAGCTTCGGCCGGGTTCATGTTGACCTTGTATTCGATCCCATCGTTGCCGGGATGGGCCACCCACTGGCCGCCGGTCATGAACTGGTATTCGGTCTCGTTGCGGAAGCTGTCGCACATGCCGCCATGGCAGCCGGCGATGCCGACGCCTGCGTTCACCGCCGCCAGGAGCGGCTTCAAATGCTCCTTGGCAATCGAACCCATCGTCCAGACGGGGACGATCAGGTTCAGGCTTTCGAGTTTGGCCTGATCTTTGTAGGCGTCGAGGGTGTCGCTGACTTCGACGGCGAAGTCCTTTTTCACCAGCGCCTGGCGGAAGAGCTCGGCGACCTGTTTGGGTTCATGGCCGTCCCAGCCGCCCCAAACGATCAGTGCTTTTTTCATGGTCGGATCCTCGCGCTGGGGGTTGGAAAGCCTGCGTGGCGGGAAATTCTCCGCGTCGGCGCCGCTGCCGTTACAGCGTCCAGACGAACTGAAGACCCAAGGTCAGGCCGGCGGTGCCGAAGGAACTGCGGCGGTTCATCACCGAGGCCGATTCCACATCGTCGGTGATCGTGGACAGGTCGGTGACCTGGAAGTAGTTTTTCATCTCGTATCCGGCATGAAAAATGGTGCGGCCGGCGTAGGGCAGTTCGAGGTCCGGGTCACAGTCGATGCCGAGGGAGGCTTCAAGGCCGGGGATGAGCTGGTTTTCGGTGTGGGTGAAGGCGGACTGCACTCCGGCTGCGCTGTTGATGTCCGAATAGGAGCCGGAGGCGGAGCCCTGCAACAGGTCGGCGCCGAAGCGGCCGCTCAGCGTGAGCCAGGGCAGCAGGTTGTATTCCAGGCCGGCGCCGAAAGCAAAGCCGCCGGCGTTGAGGCTGGAGCGCATGTCGATGAATTCGTTGCTGGCGCCGCCGTTGACCCCGAGGTAGTTCACGCGCAGGTGCTGGGCGATCTGCACGAAGCGGAAGCCCCAGTCGACGAAGTAGTTCATCGTGTCGGTGCGACGGATCGAATGGCGGACCAGTAGGTTGTACTCGGCGTAGACCAGGGCGACGCGGGAATCGACCGAGGTGGCGGTGGTGTCACCGGTGGTCGGGTCGGCCAGGGTGGTCCAGTAGCGGCCGGTCGCGGTGGGCGCCAGTTGGGTGCCGCGCGACTGGCTCAGGCCGAGGTAGCTGAATTCAAACAGGCTGTCGCTGTCGGGGCAGTTGTATTGGATGACCGGGCGGATGTTGTTGATTTGCTCGAAGGGCGTCGTGACCTGCGTGCCTTCGACGATCGCGTTGTTGTTGGGGTCGTTGATCGCGACCGGGGGCAGGCTGGTGACAGGGGTGAAGATAACGAGGTCGAGGCGGGCTGACCAGTAGTTCTGCGAATGCAGCGGCGGCGCAATTTCCATGGCCCGCGCGGGAGCGCTGAGCGGCGGTTCAACCGGCGCCACGGGGGCGGTCGGCGCCGGCGCGGCAACCGGCGCGGCAACCGGTGCAGCAACCGGCGCGGCAACCGGGGCAGCAACCGGAGCGGACGGTGCGGCAGGCGGCTCGGTGGGCGCAGCCGTTTCGGCGGCGGTCAGACGATCGGCCAGCGTCAGGGCGGCGAGGCAAACCACCAAGCGCACGACAGTCCGTAGCCGCATAGGAAATTCCCTCACCCATTCTGGGCGCGCGATCTGCACTCAGCCGGCTACCCCTGAATCGGACCGATTCTAGACTTTTCAGAGATTTCCGCCAGCAAGCCGGATGCAGTTTTGCCGTGCAGCCACCACGGACGCGGCGGCGCGGCCCGCCAACGGGGAGGCGGGGTGAATTCGGGCGCCGCACTGCCGGCGCGGCCGCAGCGGCAAAACGGCCCCAGCGCCTGCTTGTGCGCTACAATCGTGCCGTCGCTCAGGAAGATACGGGGAAATCGGCGGGGGAATGCAGCCATGGCGCTGATGGGAATCGACATTGGGACTTCGGGCACGCGCACGATCATTATCGATGAACGCGGGCGGTTGCTGGGCGCGGCCAGCGCGGAATATCCGGTCTCTTCGCCGCGGCCTCTGTGGAGCGAGCAGGACCCGGAAGATTGGTGGAAGGCGGTCGTGAAAACCGTGCGGGCGGTGCTGGCGCAAAGCGGCGTGAAACCCGACGCGATCCGCGGCATCGGGCTGTCGGGCCAGATGCACGGTCTGTGCTGCCTGGACCAGGCGGGGAAGGTGCTGCGCCCGGCGATTCTGTGGAATGACGGGCGGACGCAGGCGGAATGCGAGGAAATCACCCGCCGAGCGGGCGGGCCGGCGCGGCTGATCGGCTTGGTGCAGAACCCGGCGCTGACCGGCTTCACGGCGCCGAAAATCCTGTGGGTGCGCCGGCACGAACCACGGATTTACGCGCGGACGCGCCAATTTCTGCTGCCCAAGGACTACATCCGCTTCCGGCTGACCGGGCAATATGCGACCGAGGTGTCGGATGCCTCGGGGACGCTGCTTTTGGATGTGAAGAAACGCCAGTGGTCGAAGGCGTTGATGAGCAAGCTCCAGATTGACAGCGCGCTGCTGCCGGCGGTGTACGAATCGCCGGAGGTGAGCGGCGCGGTGCTGAAAACCGCCGCGACCGCGACAGGGCTCCAGGCCGGCACGCCGGTGGTGGGCGGAGGCGGTGACCAGGCGGCGGGCGCGGTGGGCAACGGGATCGTCAAGCGCGGCGTGATTTCGGTCACGATGGGAACCAGCGGCGTGGCGTTCGCCCACTGCGACCGGGTGGAGGTCGATCCGGCGGGGCGGGTGCATACCTTCTGTCACGCGGTGCCCGGCTGCTGGCATGTGATGGGCGTGGTGCTGTCGGCGGGCGGGGCGTTGCAGTGGGCGCGCAATGCGCTGTGTGAAGGGGAACGGCGGGCAGCGGCCAAAAGCGGCCGGGACGTCTACGAGGCGCTCGATCGGGCGGCCGGAGCGGTGGCGCCGGGCAGCGAGGGGCTGTATCTACTGCCCTACTTCACCGGGGAACGCACGCCGCATGCCGATCCCTACGCGCGGGCGAGTTTCGTGGGCCTGACGCCGCGCCACGGCAAGGCGCACCTGCTGCGCGCCACCATGGAAGGTGCCGCCTATGCGCTGCGGGACACGATCGGGATTTTCCGGAAAATGAAGGTTCCGCTGAGCGAAGTGCGGCTGTCGGGCGGCGGTGCGAAGGGCGCGACCTTCCGGTCGATTCAGGCGGCGATGTACGGCGGGGAGATCGGCGCGGCGGCGCGGATCGTGCGGACCAACGCCGCCGAAGGGCCGGCCTACGGCGTGGCGCTGCTGGCGGGCGTCGGCACCGGGGTTTGGAAGACGGTGGCGGAGGCGACCGGCGCGACGATCCGGGTGACCGAGCGGGTGGCGGTGGATCGCCAGGCGGCGCAGGCGTACACGCGCCGCTACCCGGTGTTCCAGCGGCTGTATCCGGCGCTGAAGGCTGAATTTGCCGCCATTCACCGGCTGGAAGCGCGCTGAGCCGTCGCACCGGTTTGACCCGGCCGCGCGGCCCCGGCGGCGAGAGCAAATGCCGGCCGGAAAAATAGGACGGTCGGGCGGCAAAAGAAGCGTTGTTCGAGAGCGGCCATCCTTGACGGCGGGCACTCCCCAGCCACAATGTGCTCTGCCAGTTGTTTCACGTCCCGACCACGCCATCGCCTCCCGGTTGAGGGGGGTCAGGGAGTGCTGTTGTTACCTCGGTCATGTTGCATGGTTCAGCGCCGTTTATGTCCGTGAAGAAACCGAACGCCGGCCGTCGCCGGCAGCGGGCAATGGGGCGGTATGCCCGGACGCTGGCATGGGTGTGCCTGGCGCTGGTGGGGTTTGTGAGTCTCAGTGCGGTGCGGAACGCCACCGCCGCCGAGCAGACCGATCCGATCGACCAGGCGGCCGTGCACGCCGACCTCCTTCATCTGGCGCCGGCGGCGGATGCGGGACCGTATTCTCGGCGGACCGGCAGCGCGGGCCTGGCAGCGGCGGCGGCCTACGTCGCAACGGCGTTGGAGCAGGCCGGCTACTCCCGAACGGCGGGCACACTCGGCGAATTCCGATTTCCTTCGATGAACATTCAACAGGGCCCCAGCAGTTTCACGCTGACCGGGGCCGACGGCCGTGTGTTGGTGGACGGCGTGCCGATTTCGGCCTTGCAGCCGAGCGGCGTGAAACCGGTCGACGTGCCGCAGGCGCGGCCGCTGATTGCGCCGCTGATCTACGGCGGGCATGGCACGCCGGCGGAGCTCAACGGC
>JBOHNC010000450.1:0-6819 GCA_050730415.1 Planctomycetota bacterium | reverse complement strand
GTGTAGGACCATCCTCAAAGGGTGCGAGTTCCGGTTCACCGGTGACCTCGCGGCGTCGAAGGTCCAGAACTTTCTGGCGGTGCTCCGCGTGCGCAAGAAGACGCGCAAGGTATCGCCTGAGGAAGCTGCCAAGGCGCCGCCGGCACCGCCCCCGCCAATGATTTCGGCGCAGACGCGGGCGTTCTACCTCGTGGCGTTCAAGGCGTTCTGCCGGTGGCTGGTCCTCGACCGGCGGATGATCGACAACCCGGAGGCGCACCTCCAGCCGCGCACGGCGGCGGCCGACCGGCGGCACGACCGAGCGGCGCTCACCCCCGAAGAACTGGCGCGGTTAATCGCGGCAGCGCGCGCCAGCGGCGACGAACGAACCGTCCTGGCGCTCACGGGGTCCGACCGCGCGATGCTGTACCTCGTGGCGGCGTTTACGGGCCTGCGCGCGGCGGAATTGGCGTCGCTCACGCCAACGTCGTTCGACTTCGAGGCCGGCCAGCCGACCTTGACGGTCAAGGCGGCGTACTCGAAGCACGAAAAAACTGACGTCCTGCCTCTGCACCCGGACCTCGTGGCGGCGCTGCCGGAGTGGCTCGCGGAGCGGCCGGTGGACGAACGCCTCTGGCCGAGCCGCTGGCACACCAACGCGGCGGTGATGATGCGCGCCGACCTGGCGGCGGCGGAGATCCCCTATGAGACCCAGGACGGCCGGTTCCGGGATTTCCACGCGCTGCGGCACACCCACGGCACGCTGCTGGGCGGCGCAAACGTCCCCTTACGCGATCACATGCGCCTGATGCGCCACTGCGACCCCAGACTCACCATGCGTTATTGCCACGCCGAACTGGTCGACCAGGCGCGGAGCTTGGGCAAGCTGCCGTCGCTGCCGGCAGCCAAAGCGTCGACCCCATGCTTGAGCGATCCAACGGTTTGCCGACAATCACGCATAGTTTTCAGGACGTAGAGTCCTAATCCGCACTCCAAGCCCATGCCCTTATTTAGGTAGGCCACATCGAGTGCGGCGGAATATGCTGCGCTAAATCCGCTCAAAAGGTGTCTGAGGCCGACTTGTCGTGCCGATGTTTTTCGATCTCACCCACGGCGGCCTTGGCGCGGGGATCGTCGAAGGACTGCAGTTGCTTTTGCGCGCGGTCGCGTACGGCTGGATCGGCATCCTTTAGATCCTCTATCAGAGGCTCGATTGCACGCGGATCGCTCAGATCACCGAGCGCGAACGCAGCCTTCATGCAAACGCTCGGGGCGGGGTCTTTCAGAAGAGCGGCCAGGGTATCGGCGGCGCGCGGGTCTCCCGTATTCGCCAAGGCACCGATCGCAGCAAGGCGCACCTGCAACTGCGAATCCTTCAAAGCGGCTAATAAGTCCGGGACCAGGCCCGGGCCGCGGCGCTGAGCCATGGTCCATGCGGTGTTGCGGTCCACGACCTCGGATATCACCATGCTGCACGTTTCCGGATCGGGATCGTGAAGCAGCGCCATGACAGCGTTTTGGTCCCGTTCGTCATCGCTGGATGCCAACTTCGCCACTGCCAATTGGCGCAACCGCGGCCTGGGATCCTGCGTCTCCGCGCGAAATACTTCCCTTGCCCACGCGGTGTCAATCGCAGGGCCGCTTGACCCGGCACTTGACCGCAAGAAGGAAAGCACGCTTTCTGCCCGATCGTCGGACGCCGACTGGATGTTGAGAATAAGGAACTTCAAGGCTGCCGGATCGCGGCTGTTGTTGAGCGCAACAACAGCCAGTCGCTGAAGCGTCGGATCCAGGTTCCATTGTTTGGCCAAAGTTGCCGGAACTTCGGTATCTCCCGCCTCGGCCAACGCCACCAGGATTGGACCGGTCTTCTCAGGAGGCGATTCCTTTAATAGCTTATGGAGGGGTTCGATGGCGCGCGAATCGCGGAATTTACCAATATGTTGGAGCACAACATCCCCTTTCGGACCGAACAATTGCCTTAGCAATGTAGGAACAGCCCGTAGATCCTGGCGCTCGGCAAGTACCTGAACCGCGATGTCAAAGTGTGGATCATCCGCTGCTTCCAGGCAGGTGAGCAGGCGGTCGGACAGGTGCGGAAAGGGATACAGCAACGCGGCGACATAGGCCGAATTGCTAATCGCGAAGTCTGGATCGATCATTCGTTGGAAGATCAAGTCCTGTGCCGCAGGTTCCCGAAAATGCTGCAGCGCCATCCTGGCGAACCTTTGCATTCCAGCTGGTACTTCTTTATCTCCGACCAGCGCCAGGATCCGGGGCAACGCCCGCGCATCCGCAAGCTGCCCCAACGCCCGCAGGCTCGCTTCTGAAATTGCCGATGCGTCCGGCTGGGTATCCAGCCACCTCAGCAATGGTTCCACGGCGCGCGGGTCGCCCAACCGGCCCAGCGCTTCGATGGCCTCCGGCCGGAACGGCCCCGCTTGCGCCCGCTCCATTAGTGGCTCAAAGGCGCTGGGATCGTGTGTTGCCGCCAAGGCATCGATCAAATCCCGGCAGACGCGATGCAGTTCTTTATCGTCGGCCTTCGCCGCCGCGGCGGCTTCGGCACTGCACAGGGACTTCAGCAGTGTGGCGGCCGGAGTAACGGTTCCGGTGTTTGCCAGGGAACTCATCAGCTGCAGCAGCGGCAGTTGTTCCTTCGCGGCAGATTGTTCAATCAGGTGTTGGAGCGGCTGCACCCAAGCGGCGGTTTCCGGCCGGTGCCGCAAGACATCGATTTGCTGGGCGCTCAAGCCACGCTGCAGATAGAAGCGGACCACGGGCGATGGGTCGGCCCAGGTGGGCGCGAGTTCTGCAAAAATGCGCGGGTCGCCCAATCCCGTCAGGTCCCAGACTGCCTCACTGCGCGCCTGTTCATCGGCGGAACGTAGCCGGTCGTGGAGCCCGGCTAACTCCGCGTCAGTCGCCGCGCGCCAAAGAATCACCGTGTCGCCGTGGAATTCCAGCGTTAGGTGACCTTCCGCCGCCAGGTGCTCCAGAACCTTGCGCACCGTCGTACCCTGCTGCTGGTAGGTGAACACACAGCAATTCTTGACGATGCTGGGATAGGCGCTGTGCAGCGTGAAACGAAATTCCAAATCTCTCAGGACTTCAAAGGGGAATGCGTTTTTATAGGTCGCGTCCATAGGCGTATCGAGGCAGGTCGTGAGGACCGATGAAGGTGCGCTTGCAACCGACGGCGGTGGCGCGCCGACGGAGACTGGCGGTACGGCCGCTGGCAACGTTGCGATGGGCGCTGGCGGGCTATTCAGCATCTGCCAGATCGACCACCCCACCAGCAATGCCACGAGTGTGAATAAGCCCACCAGCCAGCCCGCGGTGGCCTTGGTGCCGCTCGCGGCAGCGCCGGCAGCCGGTGCGCTGGCTGTCGCCGACGTGCCGGCCCTGCCCGCCTGTAATAGCAGGGGTCCCAAGCTGGCAGGCGCGGCCGGTGCGGTGTGCTTCAGCCCCGTTAGGACCATAGAGGGCACAGCTTGGTACCCGGCCTTTTGCAGGCTCAGGCGCAACTGCTCCAACCCGCGCGCGATTCGGTCGGAGAGGGTTCGCGGCGGAACTTCCAGCACGCTGGCGGCTTCCTGTTGCGACAGGCCCTGTTCGTAACACAGAACCAGAGGCAGGCGGTCCTGTTCAGGCAGGTCGCGGACTCCCTGGCGCAGCAATTGAATTAATTCCTGGGGTATCGAGTGGCCGAAGCTGGACGATGACGATGACATGGACTGATCCTCCCGCTGCTTGCGCAGTTGTTCATCGCGACGATGGTTTTTAGCGCGGTTGATCACCACGCGAAAAAACCAAGGCCGCAAGTCATCGGGAGGCACGGATGTGAAAGGTTCTTCCATTCGCCGTGTCAGGAGCTGTAGATATACCTGTTGGACCACATCTTCCGCTAATTCCGCTGACCCCACCACGCGCAGGGCGACCTGGTAGGCCGGAGCCTGCAGGGCCAGTAGCGCCGCCACCGTTGGATCCAAAGGAGGATCCTCGGTGGGACTGCCGGCGGCCAGGGACAGGACGGAATGTTCGGATGACACGGTACCAACTCCCGATTCCGCCCTATTAACCCGCCGTGGACGTAGGCCGGCGGAACTTCTTGAAGAAAATTTGAATCATTTGTGAGTGCTGCAGGGGCCTGCCGACGAGTTCTCGCCGAAAGCGGGTCGCTCCGTCGGTGGCAGGTGGCGCTGTACCGGTTTCGGCCCCCCCGAAGCCTGCACCGGATGGCGCCAGCCATGTCATGGTAATCTCGCCCGGTGCCGGCTTCAATGGCGATTTACCATTCCCGGCCTCGCCTCCGCCAATCCCGGCATGGGTCGGGTTGCCCGACAATGCCTTCAGAAAAAGCGCGGAGGTTGACTCGTGCATTTACTAAGCGCGAGGGTGCCCGCCGTGACCGCCTGGGTGACTCCTTTTACTTTCCCGGATTGGCAATCTCTGGCATCCTCTGGCAAGAGCGGTGCATTTTGGCGGGCGGGACGGAAGGGATCATTTTAGCGGTCGTGGGCGCGCGTAAGCCGTACCCGTGGCGCGAGTTGGCGCGTGGTGGCAACGCCTGTCATCTGGATTTTCGAGGGTTAGAAGAAAAGGGGCAGGTGGGATTCGAACCCACGTATGATGGTTTTGCAAACCATTGCCCGTCATAGACAAAATTAGGCGCTTGACCGCCAAATTGACTCCTTTTTTTGGAGTCGGTTGGCGGTGGATTTTTCGTCAACGTAACCGGTTCCGAGCACATGGGTTACGCCGACATCGGCAAATCCCCTACCCTCCGGCTTTGGCGATCCGACCGGCTTTCCAACAATCCCACGCCGTTTGCGCCACGTTGCGTCCGGACGCCAAGCTCGCCCTGGCGACCGTTGGCGCGCGTGGACGCGCCCACGGTGGCCCGCAACGCGATCCGGCGAACCCGGGGCGAGGGGCCTCGAACTTGCCCCGCCGCGATGCTGGGCATAATCGCCGTGACCCCGCGCGTGGAACCCCGCTCATGGCAAATCGGATTGTACAAGCCCGCTGGCTTTTGCCCAAGGACTGGCCGGCGCGAATCAAGAAGGCGGTACTCACCACCATCTCTTTGGCCACGGTCGCAACCGTCAATACGCGAGCTTGGTGCGCCAACAGCCCGCTGACTCGTGTTCGGCTGAAGGTGGAATTGGATGCCGCGAATGACGAGATCGCGCTGCTGCGCGAGGAAATCCGCATCAAGGATGCCCGGTTGGCAGCGATTGATCCCAAGTTGCGGCCGCTGTACCCGCCAGCGCAGCGGCTGGCCATTCTCGAACTGAAAACACGGCGAGGTTGGACCAATGCCCAGACCGGGCGCGGGTTCCACGTGTCCAATCACACCATATCCCGGTGGCTTAACCGCCTGGACGAGGATGGGCCGGGTGCCTTGGTCCAAATGCCCACGCCGGTGAACAAATTCCCTGACTTCGTCCGGTATGCCGTGCAGCGGCTCAAGGTTTTGTGCCCGATGATGGGCAAGGAACGGATCGCACAGACCTTGGCGCGCGCCGGCATTCATCTGGGCGTCACGACTGTCGGGCGCATGCGCAAGGAACCGTCCGTCGCGCCGCCAGTGTTGCCTGCCGATGACCAGGCTGCCGAAGTCGATGCGCAGGAGGCCGCGGCCGCGAAGCCCATCCGGAAGCTCAAATCCAAATACCCCGACCATATCTGGAATATTGATCTGACCGTCGTTCCCACCTTGGCGGGGTTCTGGCTGCCGATCGTGCCCTTCGCTCTGCTGCAGCGCTGGCCCTTCTGCTGGTGGGTGGCTGTGGCCAAGGACCACTACTCCCGCCGCGTCATGCATGTCGAGGCCTACAAAACAGAGCCCACGGCGCGTAGGATGGGTACGTTCCTGAAGGAAGCGGTGAAGAAGACGGGCCGCGCGCCCAAGCATTTGATCACCGACCAGGGTGTTCAGTTCAAAAGTACCGTGTTCGCCAAGGTCTGCTTTGTGCTCGGCGTTCTGCAGCGATTTGGCGCCGTTGACAAGCACGGCAGCATCGCCCGCATCGAACGGTTCATGCGATCCCTGAAGACGGAATGTACCCGAACCTTGCAGATCCCGCTGACGCGAAGGCGGATGTTGGCCGAACTGCTTTTTTACCGCGATTGGTTTAACCATCATCGCCCGCACCAGGGCATGCAAAGTCGCACGCCCGATGAAAAATATCGGCGCATACGGCCCAGGGCAACCTACCCGCGCTTCGAGCCCAGACAGCAATGGCCGCCAGGAAGCCCATGCGCCGTACCGAAAGCCAGCGTGCGCGGGGAATGCGGCGTGAGATTCACGATGGAAGTAAGTTGCTTCCAAGGCAGAAAGCATCTGCCGATCGTGACGCTGAAACGCGTTGCGTAGTGGCTGTCGATCATTGACGATCAAAACTTTCCGCTCCAATTTCGTGCAGGGACATTATGCCCCGACATTGCCTACCGTGCCTCGCCGCCTTGGCCATTTTTGTCGTTTCCCTCCCCGTTTTCCCCATGGACATCTCGATGGACCCCTTCACTGTGTTGTAGGTGTCCGACCCCAACGCGGTCGAACCGCGGCTGGGGTTTCCACCGCAGCCACCGACACTCCAAGCGGTGTTGCCTGCCCAGTCAACGCTGCGGCTGCTCCAGGAAACCTGGTTGAGCTGATTCTGGTTCCAAGCCTCCAATACTTTGTAAGCGTAAATCGGCACGCCGTAGGAGCCAGAATAACCGTGCACCTTCAGTGTAGCACTGGTGATCGTGGCATTCGGGGGGATTTGATCGGTGTTATGGCCGAAAATCTTCGCCCAGCGCAGGATCGTATTTTTGTGCACACCGGAGGTG
>JBOHNC010000449.1:0-1612 GCA_050730415.1 Planctomycetota bacterium | reverse complement strand
CCGCCAGATCCGCCGGCACCGCGACCTCCCGTATCTCCAGCCCCAGCCCGGCTGCGGCGCTCCCGTCGCCCGGATTCGCCCCACCGGCCGGCGGCCCGTCCGCGGCCGAATGCCCCCCCGTGGTCTGTGCCACCTGCGGCGCGAGCATGTGCCGCCATTTTTCCGCCAGCGCGCCGCACAGTGCGGAGCCATCGAGGGTTGGCGCGTGTTCGCGCAGCGTGGTCAGAAAATCGCGGTGCGTGCGCTGCGCTCGGTAGTCGGGCTGTTTTTCAGGCAGCGGCAGATAGCGTTCCAGCGGCGCCAGGTCGGCCGCCAGCAGCAGCGTGCCATGCACCAGCACCGCCCGCTGCTTGCGGCACTGCGCCGAACCGGCCACCTTGCGCGGTGGAACAGCGTCCGCCAACGCGATGTCGCAGATACCCCGCAGCGACGCCGCCAGGTGCCAATCTTCGCGCAAGGTCGCGCAAACCGGTTCCAGCACGTCGGCGAAGGTGGCTCGAATTCCCCCCTGCGCGCCCTGCGGCAGCCAGGTGAACGGCACGCCCAGCGAAAACCACAGCACGCCGGGCAGGTGCATCACGCAGCCGCCGCCCGACGCCCGCCGCAGAATCGGCACGCCGTCCCGTTCGCAGGCGGCGCGGTCGAGCACCTCCGCGTGTTTCTGCCCCGTGCCCAGCACCACCGCCGGCGCGGGCGTGGGATGAAAAAATAGAAACCCGCCGGCGTCCGGTGCGATCCGCCCGGCCGGCTCGTTGAGCGCCAACAGCAGCGTTTCCTCCAGCGCCAGCAGGTCGGCCGGCGCCAAGTCGGGAGCGATCTGAAAATGATTGATTCGCTCGGGCATGGGCGTCAGCCGGCCGGCACGCCGCGCAGGAATTCGGCGGCTTCCTCGGGCGCGACCGGGTTGATCGAAAATCCCGTCGCCTGCGGGAAGGCGCCGCTGCTGCTCAGGCTGGGCGCGATCGTCAGGTGCCACGACCAGTCCGGCCGTTCCGGCTCGCGGAACGGCGCGGTGTACAGCACCACACTGTAGGGCGGGCGCGAAAGGCCGCGGTCGATGCGCGTCATCACGTCCTTCAGCAGCAGCGCCAGCGCCCGCAGTTCGTGGCCGGGCACCGCTTCGAAATGCGAGCGATGTCGGCGGGGGTACAGCGCCACTTCGAAGGGGCTGGCTGACGCATAGGGGCAAAAGGTGAGGTAGTGCGCGTCGGTGAGTACCACCCGGGTCTGCGCTTCGGTTTCCTGCTGCACGATATCCCCGAACAGGCTCCGGCCGCGGTAGGCGAACCATTCAGCGGCATTCGTGAGCATGGTCTGAATCCGCGTCGGCACGACCGGGGTCGCGATGAGCTGGCTGCACGCGTGGTAGACGCTGCCACCCGCCCGGGCGCCGACGTTCTGAAACAGCAGGCCGTATTTCAGCCGCACGTCGTTCTGCAGATCGCCCAGCCGCTGCTGCCAGACGGCCAGCAGTTCGGTCAGCTCGTTGACGGTCAGTTCGGAAAGCGAGCGCACCATGCGCGGCGTTTCGATGATGATTTCGTGCGCGCCCACGCCCCGCATCAGATCGTAGACGCCGCGCGCGCGCGGCTGCAACTCGCCTTCGACCATC
>JBOHNC010000448.1:0-5658 GCA_050730415.1 Planctomycetota bacterium | reverse complement strand
GCGCTCGGATTCAGCGACCGCAGCCCCCCGCCGCAGCCGCCGACTCCAACGCCTCCCCGGCTTCTTTGCGACTTGGCGTCTTGGCGCGAGGTCTTCTCTTCCCGCGTTGGAAACCTCCACCCGCCTTGATCGATCCCCTCCAGTGCACCGTTCTAAAAATAGCGCCATTCGGCGTGCCCGCGCGATCTTCGCACCCACCGTCCCGTCGGCGCCGGGAGTCTATATTCTCCCTCCCGACCGCGCCCCTGAAGTCAATCTGGTCCTGCCACGGAATCGTCACCGACCCCGCCGGCCTCTGGCCCGCGGAAACGATGTGTTGAATGGGCTCGTTGATGTCCAACATCTCGCCGCGTATTTGCGCGGTCACCGTGAAGCCGGATTTCCCGGCCCCGGCTCCCCGCTGGCTGGAACCTCCGAGCGAGTTCCCGAAACCGGCTCCAGAAACAGCACCAGATGCGACTGATGAAACCGCGTATACAGCGCCGTGCCCGCCGGGACGGCGTTCCGGTCACCGTTTCCGCCGCCCCCACCGCCAGACCGTCCGCCCTGCGCGAAAGCATGGTCGAGCAACCGCACCAGGGCATCGGCTCCCGGCGCGCCTTTCAACCCGAGCACCTGCGGCTGCCAGCGCCGTCCGGCCAACGGGCCTTTCAAAGCGCGCCGCAGCTCCTTTTCGCGCGCCGCGACCACCGCCGCCACCGTGCCGGTGGTGGCCAGCCGCGAAGCCGCGGCCGCCGCCACCGCCGAGCCGGTGGGGCCGAGCAGATTCGGTTGGCCGGCCCACAGCGGCGCATGCAGCGCAGCCGCCAGCGCCGGCAGCAAATCCACCCGCAGCACCGCCGGAGCGGGAATCGCCACCGTGTCGCCGGCTTGCGGCGTGCCGTCGCGCAGGTCCATCGTCCGCCGCAGCAGATCGTCCTGCCCCTCGCCCAGAAACAGCGATTCGCAGGGGAAGCTTTCAATCGACGCGCCTGCCGCGCCGTGAAGGACCGTGGCCCGCCGGCCGGGACCGCCGGCGCGCGGCGTGTTCCGCCGCGTCAGCCCGCCGCTGAACGGTTCGTGCGTCAGCGAGATCGACGCGCCGCCCACCAATGTCGCCTCCGGCGGAGCACCCGCCGCAACCGTCGGCAGGTTCCACCACAGCGCCAGTTCATGCACTTCGCCGTGCCATTCCACCGCTTCGATTTGCGCCGGCGCCGGGGATTGAAAACTCCGCCAATCGAACGCCGGCGCCACCTTCACCACCATCGGCTGACCTTGCACCGCCCACGGCAGCCACAGCGAATCCGCCGGCTCGCACTGGCTCCAGTCGTTCACCGTGCGGCGGCCGCCCGCGCGGCGAGTCGGGTCGAGAAAAACAACGCTGGATCGCTCGAATGGCGCGCGGCCCGCTTCGCCCGCCACAGTCACATCGCTTTCGCGCACCAGCCTCCGCGCGTCGGTCGCCGGTTGAGCCTCGGCGGGCCAGACCAGCGTCGCATTCGCGCGCGCGCACCAGGCGGCGAAGGCGTCGCGCTCGAAGGCCACGCAGTCGGCCGGTGAACACTGCCAGGCGCGGCAGAGTTCCAGCAGCGCGCAGAAATCCGCGCCGACCCCGCACCCCAGATCGCGGATCGATGGCACGGCCGCGGCAGGCCGAGCGACGATCGCTGCGTCGGTGGCTGTCCCGCCGACCGGCCCCGCCAGATCCAGCGCCAGATTCAGCGCCCGCGCCATGCGCCACAGCGCCACGGGCCGCGCCGTCGCCATTTCCGCGCGCGGAATGTCGGCGAAACTTTCCGCCGCATGGAGCAGTTTGTTGCGGAGCTTGTGCCGCGCGCGCGGCAGGTCGGCGGCCAAGCGGTACAGATCGCCGTCGCCGACCAGCGTGCGGAGCTTGGTCAGCGCGCCCGGCGAAGGGCTGTCGGCACCCAGTTTCGCCAGCAGGTCGGCGGGCAAAGTGCGAAGCGCTTCGAAGTCCGGCGTATCGACAATCACAGGAATTCCTCGGAGGCGGCGTCAAAGACCCCTAAACCGGGTATCTCTTGGAAGGCTTCAAGTACCAAGGCAAAGGCGTTGAAGTGTTCCATGTTGGGGTCTTCCTCAGAATAAATGGAAATACGCCGTTTAGCTGAAGCCAGCGTCGCGCTGTCGGCACGGCCGGCGCCGTATTGTGCGATCAGTTCGCAGGATTCCTCGGCAACATGCAATTCTTGTTCCAGACTGAGGCTGATTGTCCACTCGCCATCGGCGATGCGCAGCGTGTCGGGGCCGAGCCATTCAACCTGAAGACCGCATTCTGGCCGCTGCAAACGCCGAATTGGTTTGGTCAGGTCCAGATTCATGGAATTGGGAATCAGTACAATTGCGCTGTAGGACATACCCACTCCCTCCTGCCCCCCACAATGTACTCGATGATCTCTGCCGTGGCGGCCTGATAAGGAATGTGGGTGTTCAGCACCTTCGTTCGTCTCGTCCCCATTGAGCCCCGCGCCGTGCGGGAGTATCATGGAGGAACCTTACGCGCAGCTTGGGGAGCAACGAACCGTCCGCAGCCATCCGGAGTTGGATTCATGACCCCACCGTCTCCGCCCTCCACGCCACCGCCGTCCGATGCCACGTCCGCCGCGCCCGCGGCGGAGCAAATGCCGGCCGAACCCGCCCGCCAGCCCCAGGCTCTGACCGTCACCACCTTTCTGGCGCCGGCCCAACGCGAAAATCTGATCGGCCTGATGGACATCGGCCGCGCCCTCACCGGCGCCATCGATCTGGACCACTGCCTGCAGATGATCGTCGAACTCACCAGCGAAGTCCTCGACGCCGAACGCTCCTCCATTTTCCTGTACGACCCCAAGACCCATGAACTCATCAGCAAGGTGGCCGAAGGCATCGAGGACTCCAAGGAAATCCGCTTCCCCGCCGACAAGGGCCTCGCCGGCGCCATCCTGAAGACCGGCCAGACGCTGAACATCCCCGATGCCTACGCCGACGAGCGTTTCAACCGCGAGACCGATCGCAGCACCGGCTTTCGCACCCGCAACCTGATGGGCGCGCCGCTGATCGGGCGCGGCAACCGCACCATCGGCGTCATCGAAGTCCTCAACCGCCGGTCGCCGGGTCCGTTCACGCCCGACGACGAGCAACTCCTCGAAGGCGTCGCCGGCCAGTGCGGCGTGGCGCTGGAAAATGCCCGCCTGCTGAGCGATATCGACGCCCTGTTCGAAGCCTTCATCGCCGCCAGCTCCCAAGCCATCGACCAGCGCGACCCGACCACCGCGGGCCATTCGCGCCGCGTGACCCGCTACACCTTGAACCTCGCCCGCGCCGTACATTTCTGCGCTGAACCGCCCTTCGAAAAGGTCACCTACACCCGCCAAGAGATGCGCCAGTTGCGCTACGCCGGCCTGCTGCACGACTTCGGCAAAATCGGCGTGCGTGAAGCGGTCCTGTGCAAAGCCCGAAAGCTGCCCCCCGGCGGCATCGAATGGATCGAGGAACGCATCCGGCGCATGGCCGCCGACAAAAAACTGGCGGCCCTCCAGAATCTCCTCATCGATCCCGTCGCCGACCCGATGCAGATCAAGGCCGACGCCGACCGCATCGACGCGGAGTGGAACGAGCGCCTGAAATTCGTCCTGCGCGTTCACGAAGCCCGCTTCACGCCTGATGAAGACGTGGAGCGCCTGAAGCAACTCCACGCCGACGGCACTCTGACGGCGCGAGAACTGGAACATTTGAGCGTCCGGCGCGGCAACCTCACGCTCGAAGAATGGGAAGACATGAAAAGTCACGTCTCCAAATCCTTCCAGGTGCTGCACCAGATTCCCTGGCCGGAAACGCTGCATGAGGTCCCCCGCATCGCGCACGGCCATCATGAGAAACTCGACGGCAGCGGCTACCCGCTGGGGATTCGTCAGGGCGAAATCCATTTCGATTCGGAAATCATGTGCGTCGCCGACATCTACGATGCCCTGACCGCCGCCGACCGCCCCTACAAAAAAGCCATGACCCACGACCAGGCGATGAAAATTCTGAACGAGGAAGCCGCTGCCGGCAAACTCAATGCCGATCTCGTCCGCCTGTTTGAACGTGACCGCTGTTTCGTCATCGAAGGCATGGGCGACACGCGCCATTCCATTTTCAAGGAAGAGGTCCCAGCCCAGAAATCGCGCGTCTAAAATGCCTATGGAGTACGGCGGCTTGACGCCGCCTTCCTGAGGCGAGGCTTGACCCGCCGTTCTGCCTCTTCTCTTCACTCTTCTTTTTTTTTCTTCTTCTTCGCAACTTAAACCTCCGTCCGCAAGACCGCTTAGCACTACAACGCGATATTTGTGAATCGCCGTTCCAACCGCCCAGGGCATAGGTGGCACAAGCCTATGGCCCGTGGACGAAAATCCGCGGCGAAGCCGCGGTCCGCATCCCGTATTCCCGCGGCTCGAAAGAACTTCGCGTCGTAGCGTTAAATCAGATGGCGCGGAATTGCCGCCCAACGCCCCGCGCGCGCCGCTCCAAACGCCGCCCGCGCCGCCCACGAGTACAATCGCTGCGGCGCGTCGATAAAGCGCCCCCGGGGAAATGAACATGAGACGCTGGCGCCTTTGCCTGCTCGCCGCGACGGCCAGTCTATTTGCTTGCCTGCCCGCTGGCTGCGATTCACCCGCGCCAGCCGGCCCCGATCCCGTCGATGCCCGCATTGCCGCGGCCTCCCAACCGGAGCAAACGCCCGGTGCGACCGCCGACGGCCTCGCGAAACTGGCCGCCGAACCCGGCTGGTCCGACGACCAGCGCTGCAAAATTCTGCTCGCCGAAGCCGCCGTTCTCGAAAAACAGGCCCAGTGGACGCCGGCAGCCGCGCTGGCGACCAGCGCCCTTTCGCTGCCTGCGCTGACCCAGCCCCGCCGCATCGACGCGCTGCGCGCCCGCGCCTTCGAATATCGCCACCTCGAAAACTTTCCGGCCGCCCGCGCCGACTACGATGCCATCCTCGCCCTGCCCGACCTCGATCTGGACGACCATCAAGCCGTCCTGCTGCGCCGCGCGATCACCTGGCTGGCATCAAACCGGACCGACCATGCGCTGGCCGACCTCACCGCCGGGCTCGCCCTGCCGGGCCTGACCGACCCGCAGGCCGTGGAGTTGCTGGCCGTGCGCTCGCAGATTGCAGCCAATCGCGGTCAGTGGGCCGCCGCGCGCGCCGATTGCGATGCCCGCCTGGCGCTCAAAAATATCCCCGGCGCCGCCCGCGCCGTCGCGCTGCTCGACCGCGCCGACATCGACGAAGCCCAGCAGCACACCGCCGACGCCCTCGCCGATGCCGCCGCCGCCCTGGCCGTGGTCGGCATCGCCCCCGACCAGCAGGCCCGCGCCCACCTCTCGCGCGGGATTCTGCTGCTCGAACAGGGCGGGAACATCGCCGCGGCCCGCCGGGAACTGCATGCCGTCGCCGACGTGCCGGCCGCACCCCAGGCCATGCGCCAGCAAAGCTGGCTGGAACTGGGCCTCATCGATCTCTACCACGGCGACACCGCCGCTGCCTGGAACGAACGCGCCGCCGCGCTCCAACTCGGTGCGCTCGACCCGTCCGATCAGCCCCTGGCCCTCCGCCTCGCCGCCGCCTACCATGCCGCGCAAGGCGATCCGGATCAAGCGCGAAAAGATTTAACCGCCGCGCTCCAGCTC
>JBOHNC010000447.1:0-21743 GCA_050730415.1 Planctomycetota bacterium | reverse complement strand
TTATTGCATCGGTCAGCGACCGATGCCACGATGCCCCGGGCGGGCCAAGGGAATGGATAGACTTCCGGAGCCGAAGGGGCGGTTGGGAGGAAGAGCGGGCGTGCCCGCCCGCGGGCCCGGCGAAGAGGAGCGCGAGGCGCGCTTTTCAGCGGAAACGCTCGGGGACTCGCTGGACACGGGCTGGTCAGCCTGTGCCACTACGGATGGCGCGCGCTCCTGGCGGGAGCGGCGGCAGATTGCTCAGCGCCGGTCCTTCGCGTACACTGGTTGCAGGTCCCGAGGTTGCTCCCTGCGAGGACATGCATGATTGAACCTCCCCTCAGCCTCCTGAACCAGGACGGCAGTTGCTCCGACGAAGCCCGCGCCCTCCTTGCCGACGACGATCTCGCGGCGCTGGTCCGCTGCATGTTGCTCAACCGGTCGCTCGACCGCCGCATGTTGATGCTCCAGCGCCAGGGGCGGCTGGGGTTTTACATGACCAGCACCGGCGAGGAAGCGACCACCATCGGCGCGGCCTACGCGCTGCGGCCCGACGACGCGATTTTCCTGTCCTACCGCGAGATCGGCTCGCTCTTGTGGCGCGGCATCACGCTGCCGGAAATCCTGAACCAGCTCATCGGCAACAACCAGGACCGCTGCCAGGGGCGGCAGATGCCGATTCATTTCTGCTTTCGCGACCGCCGGATTCCGTCGGTCTCCAGCCCGGTCGGCACGCAATTACCGCACGCGGTGGGCTACGGGTTTGCGGCGCGCTACCAGGGGCGGTCGGAGGTGGCGTTGGCTTTTCTCGGGGAGGGTACCGCTTCCGAAGGGGACTTTCACACGGCGTTGAATTTCGCTGGGGTGCTGAAGGCGCCCGCGATTTTCCTCATCCGCAACAACGGCTACGCGATTTCCACGCCGGAAAACGTGCAGACCGCCGCCGCCAATCTGGCTTCGCGCGCCGTGGGCTATGGTCTGCCCGGGGTCCAGGTGGATGGGAACGATCTGTTGGCGGTGGTCCAGGTGGTCAGCGCGGCGGCAGCGCGCGCGCGCCGCGGCGACGGCCCGACCCTGGTGGAGGCGCTGACCTACCGCATCGGCGCGCATTCGACCGCCGACGATCCGTCGGCCTACCGCGACGCAGCCGAGGCGCAGCCGTGGCAGCGGTTCGATCCGCTGCTGCGCCTGACGCGGCACGCAATCTGGCGCGGAATCTGGGACGAAGATCGCGAGAAGGCGGAACTGGCCGAGATCGAACAGCGCATCAACCGCACGATCGCCGACTGCGAGCAGTGGCCGCCGCCGGCTGTGGAAACCATGTTCGAGGATGTGTGGGCGAGCATTCCGCCGCAATTGGCGGCGCAGCGGGAGGAATACCTGCGCTTTTTGGCGCTCCAGAATGAACGGCCGTTCGACGGAGGTGCACCGTGAACCGTCCGACGCCTACGCCTGCACCCAAGCCCGGTTCCGTGCCTGCACCCAAGCCGGAGCCCGCGGCGGGAGAGCCGGGTTCCACGTCGGCGGCCGCCCCGGCGCAGGCGCTGGAGGTCTCGGCCGGCGCGGTAAAATCCGGGCCGATCAATATGATCCAGGCGCTGAATGGCGCGCTGGATCTGTATCTGGAACGCGACGAACAGGCAGTCATTTTGGGCGAGGATGTCGGGTATTTCGGCGGCGTGTTCCGGGTGACGGAGGGGTTGCAGAAAAAGTACGGCGCCAAACGAGTGTTCGACACGCCGCTTTCCGAGGCGGGCATCGTGGCGACCGCCATCGGCATGGCGCTCAACGGGCTGCGGCCGATCGTCGAAATCCAGTTCGCCGATTTCATTTTTCCGGCCTTCGATCAGCTCGTGAACGAGCTGGCCAAATATCGCTATCGATCGGGCGGGCAGTACGCGCCGAAGGTGACTCTCCGCGCGCCCTATGGCGGCGGCATTCGCGGCGGGCATTATCACTCGCAAAGTCCCGAAGCGCTGTTCGCGCACGTGCCGGGGCTGCGGGTGGTGATTCCGGCCGGACCGTACGAAGCCAAGGGGCTGCTGCTGGCGGCGCTGGAATGTCCCGATCCGGTGATTTTTTTTGAACCGAAACGAGTGTATCGCGCGCTGCGTGCCGAGGTGCCGGCGGGCTACTACACGTTGCCGCTCGAACGCGCCACGGTGGTGCGGCACGGCGCCGATGCGACGCTGGTGGCGTGGGGCGCGATGCTGCAGGTGGCGCGCGAGGCGGCGCTCCTGGCCGAAGGCGAGGGCTACGACGTGGAGGTGATCGACCTGCAAAGCATCTACCCCTACGATCTGGCGACGGTGGTCGGATCGGTGCGCAAGACGCATCGGCTGGTGGTGCTGCATGAAGCGCCGCGGACCTGCGGCTTCGGCGCGGAGTTGCTGGCGGCGGTGCAGGAGGCGGCCTTTGATTGCCTCGAGGCGCCGCTGCGGCGCGTGACCGGCTTCGACACGCCGTTTCCCTACACGCTGGAGAGTCACTACCTGCCCGACGCGCCGCGGGTTTTGCAGGCGCTGCGCGAGAGCATCGAGTACTGATCGCCTGCGGAGGCGGGGATGGGGAGAGTCGGCATGTTTCGATTCAAGCTGCCGGACATCGGCGAGGGCGTGGTCGAGGCGGAACTGACGCGCTGGAGCGTCAAAGAAGGGGACGAAGTGGCCGAGAACGAGGTGCTGGCGGAGCTGCTCACCGACAAGGCCACGATTGAAATTCCGTCGCCGCGCGCCGGGCGTGTGGCGAAACTCTGCTGCAAGGAAGGCGAAATCGTGCGGGTGGGAGCGGTGCTGATTGAAATCGAGGAAAAGGCCGGGACGGGGGGCACCAGCGAACCGGCGCCGAGCGCGGGAAGGGGGGTGAAGTCGGCGTCCGCGTCGGGGGCGGCGGGTTCCGCTCCGGCGCCGAGCAGCGCGCCCAAAGCGGCGGGGCATTCTGTTGCGAGCGCGGCGGCCGGGCCTTTGGCGCCGCCGCCGCGGCCGCGGGCGCACGCGATGCCGAGCGCGGAAATGGGTGTGGCGCGGCCGGGGGAGATCCATGCCGTGCCGGCGGTGCGGGAGTTCGCTCGCCAGCACCAGGTGGATTTGGCGGCGTTGCAGGGCACCGGGCCGGGCGGACGGATCATGCGGCGCGATGTCGAGGCGGCGCTGGCGGCCAGCCGGGATGTTGCGGCGGGCACACGGGGTTCGCGGCGCGCGGCGGTGGTGGCGGAATCGGCGGCGGCCGAAAAGGGGCTTCTGCCGGCGCAACGGGAGGTGGGCGACCGCGCACCGGGCGAAGGGGAAGCGTCGCCGCGGGAGGCGGATCCGGCCGACTGGCGGCGCATTCCGCTGCGCGGGCTGCGGCGGACGATCGCCGAACGCATGGTGCGCTCGAAGTTTTCCGCGCCGCACTACACCTACGTGGAAGAGATCGATGTGACTCAGCTGGAGCGGCGGCGGCTGGATTGGCAGGGGGCGCTGGGCGAGGAGCTGTCGCCGCTGGCGTTGATTGCGCGCGCGGTGGTGCGCACGCTGCCGGATTTCGAACTGCTGAACGCGGAACTCGACGAGGCCCGCGGCGAGATCGTGTTGAAGAGCGCCATCCACCTGGGCATCGCGGCGGCGCTGGAAGATGGGCTGGTGGTGCCGGTGATCCACGACGCGGGGCGGCTGACGACCCGCGAGCTGTCGGCGGCGATTCGACGAATCGGGCAGCGCGCGCGAGCCGGTTCGCTGACGCCCGCGGAACTGCGCGGCGGGAGCTTCACGATTTCATCGCTGGGCAAACTGGGAGGCATTGCGGCGACGCCGATTCTGAACCCGCCCGAGGTGGCGATCCTCGCGGTCGGCGCGATCCGCACGTTGCCGCGGTATGTGGAGGGCGAAGCGGCGGCGATGCCGCGGCGGATCATGAATCTGTCGATGAGCCTCGACCATCGCGTGGTGGACGGCATCGTCTGCGCGCGCTTCGTGGCAGCGCTGAAGAGCATTCTTGAATCGGCCGATTTCGACGATTTGCCGGAGTCGGCGTGAGCGGCGCCAGCGGCCGCGCGGGATTGCTGGGTGAATGGAGTGGGGGAGGGTAGGGGAGCTCGGTCGTGCCGACGGATGGAGTTCGAAACAGGGAGGGTATGGGCATGAGCACCGACGTGAAACAATTGGGTCTGGGGGAGCGGCTGCGGCACTACCGGGAAAAGGCCGGGCTGAGTGTCGATGCGGTGGCGCAGAAGGTCGGGTTGAGTGCGGAATCGGTGGCGGGGATCGAAGCCGGCCACCAGGTTCCCGATCTGAAGCAGTTGGTCACCTTGGCCGAAGCGGTGGCGGCGCCGCTGCCGGCGCTGTTCACGCCGGCGTCGGTGGTCAGCCGGGTGGAATTCGTGCGCGCGGCCGACCGCTGGAAGGTGCAGCCGTCGACCGACCATGCGACCGCCGCGAACTACCGCTACGAGGCGCTGTCCTATCGCCTGACCGAAAAATTGATGTCGCCATTTCTGATCGAAATGTCGCCGCATCATCCGGGCGAACTGCCGCTGTCCGCACACGAGGGCGAGGAGTTTCTGTTTTTGCTGTCGGGGGAGGCGATCGTCACCATCGAGGAACACAAGTACACGATGCGGGCGGGGGATTCGCTCTATTTCGATTCGCGGTTGAACCATTCGATCCGGCCCAGCGGCGCGCAGCCGGCGCGGCTGATCGCCTGCCTGGCGCAGGACCACAAGCAGCCGCCGGTGAATCCCTTTGACCGAGCCTACGTCTAAGAAGCTGTTTCAAAACCGTCCCGCGCCCGCGTTGGCGCGAAGTGTATTTTGACGGCATCCGCCATCGTCCAACCCTTCGGGCCGGGCCGTCTGGCGAATTTTGCCTGCGTTGCGCCTCCTCGCTCGATGCCCAGTCGACCGGGGCATCGACTCCTCGGCGCGCCTGGGCAAAATCCACCAGCCGACCCGTCGCGGCCACGGGACGGTTTTGAAGCAGCTTCTGAGCACGTCCGGACATTGCAGATTCCGGCGCAGTTCTTATTTTCTGTCGGACTTTTTGACGCCGCGGCGCTTTAACACCGGGCGCGCGAACGAATCCGCTTGCGGCGACGCACTCCGTGGTGGATATTGACCGCAGGTGAACCCAGGTTCGCGACCGGAGGATTCCGCCGTGCAATTTCAGACTCGTTTTCCGCAGGTGGCTGAACGCTTCGCCCGGTTCTGGCGGGGCGAGGAGACCGACCGGCCGGTGCTGTATCTGACCGCGCCCAAGGATCGACCGGATCGCAGCGTGCCCGCGCCGCATTTCGAACGGCCGGCCGACCGGATCACGCCCGAGAACATGCTCGCGGTCGCACGCCATCGGCTGGCGACGACCGCCTATCTCGCCGAAGGGTTTCCCCATCACTTCACCAACTACGGCCCCGGGATTCTGCACGGCTGCATCGGCGGCGAGGCCGATTTCAGCGACCCCAACACAGTCTGGTTCCCGTCCTTCCTGAAGGACATCTCCGAATTTCCCGCGCTGGAATTCCAACCGCATGGCCGCTGGTGGCAGACCATCGTCGCGACGACCGAACTGGTGCTGGACAAGCTTGGCGACGATCTCCTGCTGAGCCTGACCGACATCGGCGGCAATGCCGACGTGGTGGCCAGCGCCGTCGGCCCGCAGCAGATGCTGCTCGATTGCATCGACCGGCCGGAGGCCGTCCGCGCGGCGGTCTGGCACAGCCATCGCCTGTGGTGGCAGGCCTACGAGCGTCATTTCGCGCTGTTGAACGCGCGGCAGGATTTCATCACGCCCTGGTGGCCGGTGATTTATCCGGGGCGCACCTACATGACCCAGTGCGATTTCAACGCGATGATCGGCCCGCGCATGTTTGCCGATCTGTTCGCCGACGAATTGGGCGCGCTGTGGAAGGGGCTGGCGATGGGCTGCTATCACCTCGACGGCCTCGGCACCGAAAGCCAGGTGCCGGCGCTGCTGGCGCGGCGTCGCAACGGACTGGGTTGCATCCAATGGGTGCCGGCGCCGGGACACAGTCCCTTGGAACACGCCGCGATGCTGCGTTCGATCCAGGCGGCGGGCGTCAACATCACTTTCGTGGTGAAGCCGGCCGAGGTCGAAGCGATGTGTCGGGCCTTCGACATCCGGCGGCTGATGATGCATGTGACCTGCCCGAGCGAAACGGCGGCGCGGCAACTGCTGGCCGATGTCGAACGGTGTTGCCAATCGGCTGAAGTGCGCGCGCCGATCGGGGTAAAAATGGAGCAGTTGGCGTCGGCGGCGGTCTGAACCGGGCGGGGCTCCACCCATTGCCGGGTGCGCGTTCCGGCCGATGATGGTTCTGGCAGCCCGGAGCGCCGGGGGTTGGCCGGGGTTGGACCGGTGGTGGGCCGGGGCGACTCGTCGCGTGCATGACTCGGGCTGTTCGGGAGAATGCCGCCATGACGCTGCCCGTCACCTATGCGGACGTTGAAACCGCCGCCGAACATATTCACGGATTGGCCGCCTGGACCCCGCTATTACAGTGCCGCAGTATCGATGACCGCGCCGGCAACAGCATCGTGATGAAATGCGAGAACTGGCAGCGCACCGGCTCGTTTAAGTTCCGCGGCGCCAGCCACGCCGTGGCCCGGCTGAACGGCTCGGAAAAAGCACGCGGCGTCACCACCCATTCCAGCGGCAATCACGCGCAGGCGCTGGCCCTGGCGGCCAAGCTGCACGGCGTGCCGGCGACGATTGTGATGCCGCGGAATGCGTCGGCGGTGAAGCGGGCCGCGACCGAAGGATACGGCGCGCGGATCGTGGAATGCGATGCGACGGTGGCCGCACGCGAGGCGGCCGCGGCGGCGGTGGTGGCGGAAACCGGCGCGACGCTGATCCATCCCTACGACCATCCGCACATTGTCGCCGGGCAGGGGACCGCGGCGCTGGAGATGCTCCACGACCGCCCTGATCTGGAGGCGGTCTTCGCGCCGGTGGGCGGTGGCGGGCTGCTTTCAGGCACGGCGCTGGTGGCGTTGGGATTCCGTTCGCGATTTGGACGCGAGGGTTCGGTGGCGGTGTTCGGCTGCGAGCCGGCGCAGGCCGATGACGCCTTTCGTTCGCTGCAAACCGGCGAGCGGGTAACGGAGCAGACGCCGCAGACAATCGCCGACGGGCTGCGCACCACGCTGGGCAAATTGAATTTCGCGCTGCTGGCCGGGTTGCAGGTGCCGATTCTACGGGTGAGCGAGGACGAAATCCGCGAGGCGATGCAGTTCGTCTGGGAGCGGGCGAAGATTCTGATCGAACCGTCGAGCGCGGTGGCAATCGCGCCGCTATTGAACCGGCAGACGCCCTTGCACGGAAAAAAAGTCGGCGTGATCTTGAGCGGCGGCAACGTGGACGCGCGAAGTTTTATTGCCTCGTTGCAGGCGTAAAACGGCGATTGGCCGGTCGGGGTAGGCGGTGTATCGCCGCGGCACCGCGGCCTTGTGGTCAGGCTTCGCGGAACGGCGCCGTGCGCAGTTTCTCGCGCGATTCCTTGCAGCCGAAACAGGTGGGATCGGTGCACAGCAGGACATCGGGTTTGTCGCGGAGCAGCGTGAACGTGGCGTCGAGAATCGCCTGGCCGCTCATCAGTTGCGACCGCGCGCTGGCGATGCGTCCGTCGCGGATGCCGCCGGCTTCGCGCAGCGGGGCTTCGATGGCGCCGAAGGCAATCGAGCACTGCGGCGTGCCGGCGACATTGAAAACGGTTTCCCGCCCGTCGCTGGAGATACCGTAGGTATGCCGTTCGGGCGTGCGGGCGCGGTAGGGCACGCCGAAGAGGTCCTCGCCGACGTGGACCATCGAATTGGAACGGTGGTCGCAGCCGAGCATCAGGACCTGCCCGCCCCACTGAGCCGCCCGGTGGAAGGGGCTGCCTTTGGCCAGGGCGCCGGCGGGGCCGTGATTTTCGGTGATGGCGCGCGCCAGCGGGCCTTTGGCCGCCACCGAGTGCGTGGGGTGGAAGCTGCGCGTGAAGTCGGCGCGCCGGCGCGCGGTTTCGGGGATGGCGCCGATGACGCAAGAGGTGGTGCGCTGGTCGTAGGTGGAAAGATAGCCCCAGGTAAAGGTGGGAATGACGAGGGTGCCTTTTTCGGTGACGGCCTGAAGAAGGGCTTCGAGCACAGTGTTGGCGCCGCCGTTGACCTGCCCGATGGAACTCAGCGACGTGTGAGCGATGAGCAGCATGCCCGGCAGCACGCCGACGTCCCGCAGGTCGCGGAAGATTTCCCATTGGTCCACGCGCCGGGTGTTCATGGGTCCTCCTTCCCGTATCGATCCAGGAGACTGTGGGTGGGCACGCCTGGCCCGCTCGAATGTGCAGGCTCGATTATAATCGAGACCGCACCACGCGGACCGCGGGAACGCTCGTGCCGCCTTCCCTGCCAACCTCCGCCTGAGATGCCTGCCGCCTTGACCGGACCGGACCCTGCGCCTGCCGCTGCCACGCCTGAGACCGTTGCCACGGCGCCGTCGTCAGAGGGCGATGCCGGCTTTCCGTCCGATTCCGCGGTTTCGCCGGCGGCGATGGGCAGCGACGCCGCGGCAACGCCGACAACTGGTGCGGTCAAGCGCGTCCGGCGGCGCCGCCGGCTGCCGCGGCCGATCCAGGTGGTGGTGGAATGGCTGCAATTCACGGTGGCGGCTTTCCTGCTGCTGGCGTCCTTCCTGGTGCCGCGGCGGGTGATACGCTGGCTGGGGGCGGCCTTGTTCGGATTGCTCTACCGGTTGGATCGCCGCCATCGGGTGGTGGTCAAGCAAAACCTGGTGGCGGCCTTTGGGGATGCGACGCCAAAGTCCGAGATCGAACGGATGGCGCGGGACACCTACCGATTTTTCGGGATGAACCTGTTTGAAATTCTGTGGCTGTGGCGGCAGTCGGACGAAACGATGCTGAAGCATTTTCACTGGCATCGCCTGGATCGGGTCCACGAAGCGGCGGCGCAGGGGCATGGCGTGATTTTCGGGACCAGCCATTACGGCTTCTGGGAGGTTCAGACCTTCGCCATGCGGCCGTATTGCGACCGGCTGTCGGCGGTGATGCGGCCCTTGGACAATGCCTTCGTGAACCGGCTGCTGGTGCATATGCGCCAGTGCAGTTCGGCGATTTTGTTCGAAAAGAAAGGCGCGCTGCTGGGGGTGATGCGAGCGCTCCGCCAGGGCTATTACGCGGGCCTGCTGATCGATCAGGATGGCGGCAAGCAGGGGATCGCGGTGCCGTTTTTTGGCCAGCCGGTGATGATGATGGATGCGGTGGGGCAAATTGCTTATAAGACGCGGGCGCCGATCGTGATGTGCATGCCGGTGCGCAACCGGGAAAAGCTGGATCGGGTGGAAATCCTGTGCAGCCCGGTAATTTCTGCCGATATTAGCCTGGGGCGCGAAGCCGGTGCGCGGAAGATGATCGAGGAATGCAACCGGTTCATGGAAGAAGTGATCCGACAGTATCCGGAGGAGTATTTCTGGCTGCACCGCCGCTGGAAGCACGGATCGCCGCAGGTATACGAGCGGCCGGTGGAATGATTGCGGAGCCTGAGCGGTCGGGTGAATGCCTCCAGTTTTCGCTTTAATCCGGCGCGGGGACTGGCTATAATCAGGACGAGTGTTGCGGTGTGTTTTGAGCGGGAATCTCTTATTTCAGACCTACTTGCAGGAACTCGTTGGCATGTCCGACCAGGAACCCGAATCGCCGTCAGCAACGCCGCCTGACGCCCGGCCTGAATTGCAGGCTTCGGCGCCCACCCCCACACCGCCAGCCTCCGAAATGTCGCCGGCGGGATATCCGCCGATGCCCATTTCAGCCACGACGCGGATCGAAGACGCCACGCCGAAGTCAGGCGAGGATCTGTTCCGAATCCTCCTGATGTTCTGGCGGTACAAGTTTCTGATCGGCGGCCTGTGTCTGGCCGGCGCGGCGGCGGGCTTCCTGCTGGCGCAGCGGGCGCGGCCGGTATACCAGAGCGAGGCGACGCTGCGGGTGGTGTACCACGCGCCGAGCAGCCTCACGAACAGTTGGGATTCCGGCCCCAGCGACAGCGCCTATGAACGATTTTTCAACTCGATCATCGAAGAGGCCACCAGCCGCAATGTCATGATGCGTGCGGCGGACAAAGTCCTGGCGCGGCAGGATGTGCCGTCGGTTCAAGGCGCCGATCGGGATACGATCATCGATTACCTGACCAAGGGAGCGGCGGTTACGCCCGACCCCAAATCCAATCACGTCACTTATGTTTTTAATACCGAATACCAGAACGAAGCGCCGATTGTGCTGGCCTATCTGGTGCAGGCGTTCAAGGAAGAGCAACGGCAATCGGAAGGCGGCCAGTATTCGCAACTCACCAGCAACGTCCAGAACGACGCGGCCAACCGCAAGGCGGAATTCGATGCGGCCAACAAGGCGTACCTCGATTTTAAAATCGCCAACAACATCGACGATGTGGATTCGATCCGCGCCTCCTACGCGGCGCAACTGCTGGACATGAAGACGCAGTTGGCCAAATGCGCCAACGATATTCTGGTCAAGCAGAGCATGTTATCGGTGGTCGACGACAAGAACGATCAGTCGGTGCTGGATTGGGCCAAGGCGCAACTGGATCCGAATTATCTTTTGCAGGAGCAGCAGCGGAATTACGACGACCTGCACCAGCAGTACTCCGATCTGCTGAAGATTTACAACACCAAGCAGAAGGACGTAATCCGGGTCGGACAGCAGATGGTGGCGGTGCGGCAGGAAATGATTAACCTGGCCCGGGGACGGTACCAGCAGGCCAAAACCGACCTGGCCGCTTCCGTGGCCCTGCAGGCCAAACTGCAGGGGGATCTCGACGCGCTGAACAAAGCCATCGCCGACCAGGCCCCGATTCTGGACCGCTGTACGGTCCTGAAGGATCAGGAGGAAATTGCGCGGACCAACTGGGAGAATTTTCTCAAAGACAGCTCCAGCGTCGGCAGTCAGACCTTTCCGGTATACACCGAAATTTCAACGGTCGAACTGC
Organism: Planctomycetota bacterium; assembly: GCA_050730415.1. Lineage (GTDB taxonomy): Bacteria > Planctomycetota > SZUA-567 > H5-PLA8 > JBOHNC01 > JBOHNC01. Next base: position 10,774 of record JBOHNC010000447.1, on the reverse strand, counting down.
CGTCCGACCCCAAGCAGGTGTATCCCCGGCTGGTGGTCTTCATTCCCGGCGGCGCCATCCTCGGCATCATGATCGCCTGCCTGATCGTGATGTTGTGGAGCCGCATCGACGATACTTTCAAGACCAGCAACCAGGTTCCGAAGGAGCTGGGGATTCCAAACCTGGGGACGGTGTTGTTCAGTTCGGCGATCGGCCCGGATCCCTCCGGCCTGCCGCTGGTGTCGCGGATGCCGCGCAGCCCGGAGGCCGAGGCGCTGTTCATTGTGTGGGCCAATATCGCCAGCCAACTGAATCTGCAGCCGGGGACCTGCAAGGTGCTGATGCTGAGTAGCTCCATCCCCGAGGAGGGCAAGAGCACCGCCAGCGTGAATTTGGCGGCGGTGGCGGCGCAGCAGAATCTGCGGGTGCTGCTGGTGGATTTGGATTTGCGCCGGCCCAGCCTGCACAATTACTTTGGCATCACCAACGCTTTGGGATGCATTCAAGCGCTCAACCGGCAGATGCGGCGCGAGCAGTGTATCCAGCGCACGGCGGTGAAAAACCTCGATATCATGACCACCGGCATGGGCGACGACCATCCGAACGAATTGGTCTCGCCGGCCAACCTGATGGGGTTGATCGCCTGGGCGCGCGCAAACTACGATCTGGTGGTGATCGACACGCCACCGCTGCTTTTGGCGGCCGACGGATTGATTGTGTCGCGGTATATCGACGGGGCGGCGCTGGTGATTCACGGCGGCCACACGCCGCTCGATACGGTCACGCGCTCGCGCGACATGCTGCTGTCCGCGCACGCCAAGCTGCTGGGTGCGGTGCTGAACGACCGCACCGGGGCGGTGGACGAACGCGACCGGGCGTACTACTACAAGTACAGCGCCTACTATGCGCCCAAAGCGGTCAACGAATAATACGAATCCCAGGTAATCACTGACCCCCGGTCATCAAGCGGATTCGGTCTTGGTTCCCTGCCCGAGCCTTCTCCAATTCTTTTCCGCCGTCCGTTTCTTGGCCCCCCTCTCGATAAGCTGTGCCTTACCCACATCTGTCGCGCATGACTCGGAAACCCCGACCCTCAGGTCGCCATCTTCGCGCCAACGGCGCGAGGGTTCAGAGCCAGGGGTTGCCGAAGGTCCTCCGCAGGCGCACCCCTGGAAGCGGTCGCCAGACCGCCCCGCGCGAGCCGCTTCGCGGTGCAAATGTGCAAAGCGGAAAAGCGGCTGCGGTCGGGTTGGGGGTCAGGCCTCGGTGGGAGCGGCCTCGGGCGCCGGTTCGGCGGGTTTGGTCGAGCGCTGATTGTTGGCTTGGCGGACGGCCAGCCGAACGATGTTGGTCTCGATGCGGCAATTGTACAGGCGGTCGATGCAGTCGATGCCGCCGGGAGTCATGGCTTCGACCCCGCTGAGCACGCCGTCGACGATGGCGATCATCGCCAGCTTGACCCCGCGTTCACGCAGGACCGGTTCAATCTGCAGATAGACGGCGGCTTCGCGTTCGTTCATGTCGGAGATATAGGGCGCCACAGGACGGCCTTCGACCGCACCAGTCCAGGCGGGAGCGCGCACGGCGTAACCGCCGAGGATTTTGCCATCCATCCAGAGGATGCGTTTTTCCGGCGCGCCGGCCGGCAGTCCGAAAAGCACGAGCGAATCGCTGGCCAGGAGCCCGGCCAGCACCGTGTCGCGCTGGGCGTCGTCCGGGTGCAGGCGCGTCGGGCGGACCCCGGAGCGCTGGTGCAGCGTTCGGGCGTACAGTTCGCTTCCGGCGCGATTGGCGGCGGCGGGGTCCCCGGCTTGGCCGGCGAGCCATTCCTGCGCTTCGGCGAGATCGCGGGTGATCAGGTGCGGAGGCTGGACTTCGGCCGGCGCTTCGCTCCACTGGTGCGCGGTGGCGAAACGGCGCAGTGCGTCCGGGCCATTGATGAGCAGCACGCCTTGGTCGGCCATGCGCCCGAGCAGGTTGAGGAGGGGGCCGCCGTGCATTTCTTCAGGCGACCAGATGATGCGGGGGAAGACAATTTCGCAACTGCTCAGGTCGTAGACGCGCTTGGCTTCGCCGGCGCGGGCGAGCAGGGCGCCGGCCACCTGGCGGGAGGTCAGATCGGGGCGCTTGCTGCGGAGCCAGATGCCGGGGAGCATGAGCGCGCCGGAATCGAGCTGCGACCAGCCGGAGGCTTCGCAGACCAGTACGTCGTGTCCGGCATTGCAGGCGGCGGCGATCAGGTGCACCGTCGACAGGCTGGGGCCGAGGGCCTCCAGTTTGCGAACCAAAAATCCGATCTGCATGCGGAGAACTCCTATTAGTCCATGGCCTTGGTCGAGCCGCTGGAAGCGGGTTTGAGATCGGGCTCGGTGTTGGACGAATACCCGTATTTGTTGTAGTACTTGGAATAGTAGCTGTACATGCCCATGCCGTAGCGTTCGGCGAACTTGTGGTGGCGTTCGACCGCCGAGGTGACGTCGTTGAGCACGGCGCCGACGACGAGCGCGTTGGTCCGGGCGAGCATTTCCTGGGCGCGCCGAACAAGGCGGCTGCTGGTCGAGCCGCCGTGGATGACCATGAGAACCCCGTCGCAAATCGGACTGATGAGCAGGGTGTCGGAGACGTTGATGAGCGGCGGGGTGTCGATGATCACCATGTCGAACTGGGTGCGCGTCCAGGCGACCAGTTCCTTCATTTTGGCGCCGATCAGTTCGGAAGGATTGTTGGGGCAGGTGCCGCACGGCATCAGGTAAAGATTGTCCTGAAGCTGGTGTACGCAATCGGCGTAGGGAGTGATGCCCATGAGCGCGGCGGAGGTGCCGCGGGTGGCGATGGCTTCGGGGTCGAGGCCGTACTGCTGGGCCGGAGTCGGGCGGCGCAGGTCCGCTTGCAGCAGCAGAGTGCGCTTGCCGCTTTGCACGAAGGAGGCGGCGAGGTTGGAGGTGACGAGCGATTTGCCTTCCTTCGGCACGGAACTGGTCACGGCCAGGACGCCGTTGGAGATATCGCGGGCGCCCAGGGTGATGATGATGTTGACACGCAGCGAGCGGATACTTTCGCTGAAACTGGTCTGCGGGAATTTGGAGATGTAGGTCACTTTTTCGGACGGAGTGAAGCGGTTGGGCACGTGCGGGACCAGACCCAGGAACGGGAAGCCGGTGCGCGGAGTCAGTTCCTCGGGGTGTTTGATGGAGTCGTCCAGGAATTCGACGGTCATGGCCAACATCACGCCGAGCAGGAGCGATGCGCACAGGGCCGCAAGGAGCACGACCATCGGGCGCGGACGGACCGCGTTCGGATAAATATAAATCGCGTTCTGTTGAACGATGGTCTGGGCTTCGCTGTTGAGTTGGTTCTGAAGTTCCGCGAGTTGGTCCTTCATCTTGGAGTAGTACTCGGTTTTGGAATTCAAGTCAGCCTGCATGATGGTGAATTCAGTGATGGCGGTCTGGTAGTCCATATTTTGCTTCTGCAAATCGCCCAATTGGCTTTTGTACCCGGTCACGATCGTCTGCATGGCATCGTAGGTGGTCACCGCCTGGCTGCCCAGCCGGCGATATTCGTCCAGGCGCATTTGGTTGAGCGCCGCGATCTTGCTTTCCTCGATCTGCACGTCCCAATGCCGCGGCCCGTTGTTGGCTTCCAACTGCTGCAGAGTGGTTTGCTCGGTCATGAGACTCATTTCGATGGCCCGTACGTTGGCCGCGGCGGCGCCGAAGTCGAGCACGGAATAGGCCTTCAGCAACTGGTCTTCGGGCAGGCTGGAATGCAGCAGCGCCTGGCAATCGTCGTGAAGCTGCCGGAGCTGGGTCATTTGGGCGACCATGTCGTTGCGGCGGGAAGCGATGTCGTCGTACTGTTTGCGCACAATGGAATTGGAAATGTCGGCGTCGCCAAAAAGCTGGTACTTGATCTGGTAGGCCTGGAGAGCGGCGGTGGCGTCGTCCATGTCTTTTTTGGCCGCGTCGCGCGCGGCCGTCTGCATCTCGGTGCTTTTTTGGATCACGTCTTTGCGGTTGGCCTGTTCCTTGACCGCGTAGGCCTGGACCACCTGTTGCACGACCAATTTGGCCATGTCCTTGCTCGGGTCATCATAGGTGACATGGAAAATCAGCGAGTCCGGAACCGATTCCACTTCGAGGTTTTTGAACCATGAGTCTTCGGGCAGGATGTCTTCGATCTCTGTGTCGGTTTTTCCTTTGGCGGCCAGTATGTCACGGAGATTGGTATAGGCCTGTTCCAGCGTGTCGGGATCGCGGACGAGTTCGATCTGCGTCCGCAGGTACTCCGTGCGGTACAGCTCCGTGACGTCCGCCGAGCTGGCATGGGTGGTGTCGTTGGTGTCCTGGCGCTGAACCACCAAGCTGGCCTGCGCACGGTAAAAATGCGTGGCATAGGCGAGGTAAATGAGGGCGGCGCCCAGGCCGAGCACGACCGCCAACGCCACCAGATGCCAGTGCTTGCGCACCGCAAGCAGGCGCTGCGACCACTGACTGATCAAATGGTATTCCGGCGCCGAAGCGGTCGGTTCCAGGCTCATTTCCGACATGTTGCCAATCCAATTCCGTTGCGGGGCCCTGTTCGGTCCGGCTGCCAGGTCGTGCAGTCGCGTGAATCGCGAGCCGCGTCCCGATCCTGCCGCCTTGGGGCGAACCGCACCCTCGCGCCCTCGCGACAGGGCTACCAGATGCCTTCGGGCACAATCACCACGTCCCCCGGAGAAAGTTCCACGTCGGTGGACATATCCCCGGTTTTTAGAATCGTTCCGACATCCACTTGGATCGGTTTCATGCTGCCGCGCTTGATGACGTAAACTTCGTTGCGCGACGCATAACTGATGAACCCGCCGCTCATGCTGAGCGCCCGGGTGACCGTCATTTTTTCGCCCGGACGCCCGTACACCACCCCCGGTTCTTTGACCTGACCCGATACCACGATACCGTCAATGGTCGGAACGTAAACCCGGTCGCCGTCGGCCAGTTCGAAATCGGGGGCGGTGCCGTCGAGGATTTTCTGGAGGTTGATGGTCATCATTTTACCGCCCGGGGCGGAGGCCAACTGCAGATCGACCACCTCGCTGTCGGATTTGTCCGCCAAGCCCCCGCACTTGGCGATGGCTTCGCTCAGGGTGAGTTTGCGGCCTTCGGGGATATCGACCGTCTGCGCCTGGGTGACGGCGCCGAGCACAATCACGCGCGGCGGGACCATCGGCGGGACGTACACTTCGTCGCCGGGCTGCAGGATCGGATCGCGCCGGTAGTCGTAATTGGATTCAAGGTCTTCGACATCGACCGTGGTGGTCGTGGCGGAGGCGCCATTTTGCGCGTAATGAATCAGCTGTACGCGGTCTTTGTAGGCCTGGCCATCGATCACACCGCCGACGGCCGCCAGCAACTGGGTCAGGCGCATGGCCTGCCCGACCGGCAACTGCACAGCGGCCGGATGAGCCACCGCGCCGCGCGCGTAGACGTAGGTGGCCGCGAGCGCCGTGACCTGCACGGTGACAAAGGGCGCGGTGACGTATTCATCGTGGCGCAGAGTGGCGCCAATTTCCTGAGCGATTTCATTGGTGGTTTTGGCTTCGACCTGCATGCTGCCGAGCATCGGGAACATGATCGAGCCCGAAGGCGGGACCACGCCGGTGAACTGAAGGTCGGGCTGACGGAACACCTGGATCACAATCTGGTCGCCGTAGTTGAGACGGTAGTCGGTGCCGGTAGAAGCATCGGGCGGCAGCACGGCCACGGCAGGGGCAGCGGGCGGTCCGGCGGTAGGGCCGCTGTGTTCATGACTTTTCAATGGAGTGGTGGTAGGCACGGCCGGCATTTGGTTGGCGGTCGGACCGACGCCAGTCGGAGCGGGATCGAGCACATCGTCGTCGGCGCCGTACACCGGCGCGGGGACCAAGGCGCCGGTCGCGAGAAAAAGCGCCATGAAAAGAAAAACCGCCACTGACCGCCGCATCGTTCCCCTCTCTTACACGCCGGCGGTCGTCTCAGTCCTTCCGTCAGGCGTTTGTTACAGCGTGATGCCCAAGCCGCCTTCGATGCGGCTTTCGGTGTAATCCAGCACCGTGCCGTCTTCCTGACGGCTGGTCAGCAGGCCGCTGACGTAGCCGAAGGCGTAGTTGCGGAAATTATACTGCCCCCGGAGGCTGCCCGTCAGGTACGTTTCGTCGCTGACCGTCGGCAGGTTGTCCACCCGTTCGTACAGGCCGGAGATGGTCAGTTGCAGCTTGTCGTCCATCAGCTTGCGCATGGCCATCAACTGTGCACCATAAACCGGCCGGCAGGGCTGGTTGGCCGCAAGGGTAACGCGCGGTTCGCCGTAGACCTGCGCGATCAGGTTGGTTGCTTCGTTGGGCGCGTACATGAAGTTGCCGTGGAAGGTGACAAAAGAGGAACGGGTGTCGGGGTTGAGGCCGTTGTCGTTCTTGAACTTCAGGACCGCAAAGCCCACGTTCATGTCGTAGGTGAATTCGCCGTTCATGACCGAACCCACCGCACCGGCGCGGGTGTCGACCATGTAGTAGCCGTTGAGCAGGTTGTCGCGGAAGTCGGTTAGATCCCAAGCGCTTTTCAGATACAAGGCCAACTTGTCGGTGTAGGCGTACATGATCTGCACCGGCAGGTCGCTCTGGATGCGGTCCAGGGAGTTCAGGTTCTGGCCGTGGTAGTCGATGTAGGTGAAGTGATAGCCCAGTTCAATGCTGGTCTTGTCCCAGAATTTGGAGGTCGCGGTCACACGGCCTTCGCCGACGGCGCGCGGCGCGCGTTCATCGAAGGTGACGTTCAGCGGGTCTTCGAAACGGCCGCCGCCGACCGTCAGGTCGAAGTCCCAAGGCTTGGTGGACAGCGCGGCATCCAGCACACTGGACATTTGCAGCGTGTTGGCGCTGCTCTGCTTCGTGTAGAAACGCCCGTTCAGGTTGCTGTTCCAGCGCAGGGTGAAGTCCTTGTTGTCGCCCGGCGCGGTGCGCAGGAGCAGACCCGGACTGAGCACAAAATAGGCATCGCGCTTGATTTCGGTATTGGTGGTGTAGATGTTGGAGTCATACCCGAAACCGGCGCCGGCATAGGGGTGGCACTCGATGTTGTGCGAGGACCAGTTGTACAGCGAAGGCTGTTCCTTCGGGCCATTTTCGGGCAGAACCGTGGTGCCGGAGAGGGCCGGATCCGGGACTGCGTCCAAGCCCTCCGCAGCCTGCAGGCCGCAAGTGGCGGACACCAGACTCAGCATGCACCCCAACATCATGCCCAGCCGCATCCGGCGACTGTTCAGCCCCTGCTGCTTCATGCTTTAACCCCGTTCATTCGACCCAAGAGACCGTCGCTCCCCACCACCCAACGGCGGTTGAAATGGAGCTTCGATCTACGAACAAAACTCAGCCCATCCGTACAGATTTAGGGCGACTTGTTGTTATAAGTCCCCAAAATGGTTTTCGTTGTGTCAATTGTAAGAAAACGATTCAGAGGACCCCCCAGTTGCTTTTGCATAAAAGAGAGTTGCAGGGCTTGAAGCCTTTGTATCCGAAGCCACTCAATTGCAACCAGACGTTGTTGGTAATTTGCCCGTGCGCCACTCCCGGAAATACTGCTGGCAATTTTAACAAGTTCCAGTTCTCGTGTAAGGATCATCGACTCAATGCGAACAGTTTGGGCGAGGATGGCAAGTGTTCGGGGGGTGATTTTGCCGCCGGCTGCAACGGCAATCGAGATAGAGACTCCGCCCTGAACGACGGTCAACGTCCCACCGTTCTGGCACAGCAGGCTAAGCTGCCCAGTACCTCTAAGGCCCATCAACTCCGAAGGGGAAACCTCCAGATCGAACTTCCCATCATAAAATTTCAATTGGTCCGTTGGAGCGATGATACCGCTACCCGGCGGCGTGATCATGGTTCCCAAGCCCGTGATACTCCAAGTCAGGGTGTGATCGGAAATGTTGATGAAGGTGGCTTCGGCGACATTTTTTTTCTGGTGGTCCAGGGGATCCCCAACGATCATTAGCATGTGGTCGTTGCCGTCCGAAAATTGCACTGCCGTGCCGGAGGGCAGAGTGGCGATCTGGGTGGAATCGATCGAGGTGGCGACGTAGCCGCTGCGCGTTCCGTGCGTCATTTCGCCCTTCTTAAGCGCGACCTGTTCACCGGTGCGGCCGAGCGTCAGGGTGTCGGCACCCAGGTTGGTGATCGTGTAGGCGACCGTGACCGGAATGAACAGCACGCTGCTCTTGGCCGGCGCGTAGAAGGTGCCGTCGGCGATCGTAAGGTCGGAGATTTTAATCTTCGCGCCCGCCGGCAGAACCCCGATGTACTGGGCATTGGCGGTGGCCAAGGTCAGCGGCTTGCCGCCGGTGACGGTCAACGTGGCGCCGGTTTTGGTGCCGGTGATTTCGACTTCGGTGTCACCCACCTTATATTTCGAAGGCGCACCAACAATGGTTTTGAGGCGACGGGCGTCGTCGAGAAGAGAACCCGCGCGCTCCTTTTCCTTGTCATAGGCGGCCGCATCGAGCGATTTACGAGACACCTTGCCGTGCAGATCGCGGGTGATCGCAATAGCCTGGTGGCTGTCGTCTTCGCCCACGAGGGTCTGGCCGTTCTTAAGGGTGGAGAGCGCGTTGGACGGCAGCGAACCTTGGTAGATGTGGCCAACCACCGCGTTGGCCTGGCCCGACACCGCGCCCACAATGACCGGGTTGCCCTGGACCGACATTTCCAGCGTCCGCGGCCCCATGTTGTGGATGGTCATCGCCGCGATGGCGCTCAACCGCAGCATCTGCGTGTCGTTGGTGCTCAGCACGTCGAACATGGCGGCGGTGTCAAGGAACCCGGAGATTTCGATCACGTCGCCTTCGGTCAGCACCACCAGCGGCTGGTCGTCGGGCGCGGCCAGCGTCACCGAACCTTTGGTCACCTGGATGCCGACCATGCCGTTTTCTTGCAAGGTCGCGGTCACCGTGGCGGTGCCGATCTGGAAGGAGCGGACATTGTTGCCGCCGGCGCGGAAGCCGATTGCCAGGCCGTTGGCGTCCAGCGAGTTCACCACCGGCGCCATCTCATTGCTGTCGGCAGCGTTGGCGCGGCCGGGCAGCACCAGCGTGGCGCCCAATAGCGCCGCGGCGCTGAAGGCTTTGATTGAGCGGGTGTGGAACAGTTTCATTGCCGGCTTCCTTTTAGAGGCTGGTCTGGGTCAGACAAGCGGTATAGAAAACAGTGTGGCCTGTTCCGACTGTTTCTGGAACGAGGCCGTTCCGACTCAGAGGTATCGCTGTGCGGTTCATCATTGGGCTCCCCTGAGGCGGCTCGCACTCGAGTCTTGCTCAAGGAATCTTGGGTGCCTATTATGGGGATGCCCGGTGGTTTTGCAATCGCAACTCCCATTAATATTTGATTAAATTTCATAAGTCCCAATGACTTGCAGATGTTAAGTAAAATCTAATGCGCGAGCGGCGAACGAATTGATACAGCGGCACGCGGACGAAAAATAGTCGCGAAACGGTTTAGCCTTGGTGGGGGGAAGGTCATGCCAGCGGGGGTATTTGCGGCGACGCGACCGGCAAGCGTGAGCGAAACCGAGCGGCGCGGCAGGAAAGCCAGCGACGGCCGCGAGCGAAACTGCCCCAATTGGTTTACCAGCGAACGAATTTGCTTGCTCCAAATCGGTTGCCGGCAGGGGGCGGCGAAGGGCATTTTATTGTCGATTGCCGAAGCATATTTTAGCGCTTCAGCGAGGCCCCGGATTCAGCAGCGCCGGTTTCAGTAGCGGTAGTCGACGTCGTATTCGTAGCGGTTCCAATCGCCGATGGCGGGGACGGTGAGATCGACCGAGCACATCGTGCCGGGAGCGATCAGGCCGCGCAGCGGAACGGCGGACTGTTTAACCTGGCCGTTGGCCATCACGAATTTGAAGCTGATCGATTTCAGATGCGCGGGTTTGTTCAGCCCATTGCGCAGCTCGCCGTGGAAAACCACGTTCCCCGCGCCATCGTTGGCCGCCCCGGAAAAGGCGACCTCGACCTGCTTGCCGCCCTGCATGCCTTCCGGCCAGGTGCTCTGATTGTCGGGCTCCGGTTTGCCCAACGCTCGACTGCGGGCCGATTCCGCCTCCTGGTAGGCGACGGTGGCATTCATGGCGTTGAAGGTGGGGCAGTTTTCGATGGTTGCCCCGAGCGAGGCGGCGGCGCCGATGGCCAGCGGTTTGCCCACGTCCAGGGTGAGGGTTTTCACCGTGGTTTTGTCTTGCAGCAGCGTGACGGTGATTTTGACATCGTGGACGGCCACATCGAGTGTATTGCGGATGGTGCCCGTGACCGCGACCGAGTGCGTACCCTTGATGGGCAGGGCTTTCCATTCCCCGGGAGGAAGACTGTCGTCGTCGTCGTTCGCGGCGGCCGCGGCCGCTGGAGCGCCGGCCGTCGGCACGGCGGTGGCGGCGGTGGTGGCGGTGGTGGCGGTGGCGTTCGCGGCGAGCGGCGCGCCTTCGATATTGACAGTCTGGCTGAACTCCCCCCTGGCGCCGGCGAGCGTGTAAGTCACTGCCACCGTGTAGGCCGTGCGGGCTCCCGCGGCGCGGGTGCTGTCCAAACCGTCCACGGTGAGTTCGGTCAATTGCGATTCGTTCGCTGCCAGGGCCGCGATCTGTTTCGGTGCGGCGTGGTAGACGACCTTGGTATTGTCCGCGGTGACGGACAGGCGCAGCGTGACTCCGCTGACCGCCTGCGGCAACTGATTGGTCAGATTAAAACTGACGTAGCTGCGCGCCACCGTATCGACGCCGGGATTTTGCGACTGCAC
>JBOHNC010000446.1:0-2285 GCA_050730415.1 Planctomycetota bacterium | reverse complement strand
CCCGAGAGCTGCCGCAGGAACTCCTCGGCTTCAGCGCGGTCGCCGGGCTTCCCCAGGATCACGCCGTCGAGCTCGACGACCGTGTCCACCCCCAGCACGGCCGTGGTCTGTGCCGCCACCCCCAGCGCCTTGCCGCGCGCGTGCAGCTGAACCAGCGCCTCGGCCGCCATTCCCGGCTGGGGCTCCTCCCGGTAGCTCGACTCCACCACGGTGAATGCGATCCCGGCCTGCTCCAGGATCATCCGCCGCTGCGGCGAGCGGGATGCCAGCGCGATCGGCCCCAGCGCGAGCGCTGCGGCGATCGGCGTCACACCAGTTCGGCGGGCGTGAAGTAGATCGCGATCTCGCGCTCGGCCGACTCCGCCGAGTCCGATCCGTGCACAACGTTCTCGCCGAGCTCGAGCGCCAGGTCGCCGCGAATCGTCCCGGGTGCCGAATCGAGCGGGTTCGTCGCCCCCATCATCGTCCGCACCGTCGCCACCGCGCCGGGGCCCTCGAGCACCATCGCAAGCGTCGGGCCCGACGTGATGAACTCGACCAGCCCCGGATAGAACGGCTTGCCTTTGTGCTCGGCGTAGTGCGTCTCGGCGGTGGCGCGCGCGATGGTGGTGATTTTCAGCGCCGCGATGCGCAGCCCTTTGCGCTCGAAACGGCCGATGATTTCGCCGGTCAGCCCGCGGCAGACGCAGTCAGGTTTCAAGATGACGAGGGAACGTTCGAAAGGCATGATCCAATCTCCGGGAAGCGAGCGCCGCGCCAAACCGCCGGGGCCTGTGCGACCTCAATTCCTGCCAGTGTCCAGTGTACCCTGAAAGGGTACCGGGGACAGGGAGCAGGGCACAGGGAGCAGGGAGCAGGAGACAGGGGAGAAGAAGAAGGAGAATCACATCCGTGTCGGACGGGGGCCGCAGGAGGTTGCAAGGGTGCGGCAGGAACTGGGGAACGCGGGCCTTGCCGGCTGGAAACCACGGCGGCGGGTCGATGGGTTTCCGAGGCCGCGGAATGCTCTATCATGAACGGTGGATGTGAACCGTCAGCGGGAGGACCGGACCATGGCAGGGAAAATACGAGTCGGCTTCGTCGGCGCGGGCGGGATCGTGCGCGACCGCCACGTGCCCAATCTGAAGCAGATCGACGACGTGGAATTGGTCTGCGTGGCCAACCGTTCCGCGGCCTCCTCGCAAAAGGCCGCCGCGGAACTCGGCATCGCCGAAGCGATGGCGACCTGGGAGGACCTCATCAAGCGTCCGGACCTCGACGTGGTCTGGGTCGGCACCTGGCCGTCGATGCATGCGCCGGTGACGCTGGCGGCGCTGGCGGCCGGCAAGCATGTTTTCTGCCAGGCTCGCATGGCGCGCTATCTGGGCGAGGCGCAAGAAATGGCCGCCGCCGCCGCCGCGCGGCCCAAACAAATGGCGATGCTCTGCCCGCCTCCGCATTTCCTGGCCGTCGACCGGCGGGTGCGGGAGCTGTTGAAAGGCGGCTTCTGCGGCATGATCCGCCATGTGCGGGTCGCGTCGCTTGGCAAAGGCCTGTGCGACCCGAAGGCGCCCCGCAGTTGGCGGCTGTCGGAGGCCGACAGCGGCGTGCAGACGCTGGACCTCGGCATTTTGGCCGAAGTCGTCCACCGCTGGGTCGGGCTGCCCGAACGTGTCAGCGCGGAGGGGTTCATTTTCACCCCCGAACGCCCCGACCCGGCCGCGCCGGGCGATCCCACGAAGCATCTGCCGGTGACCACCTTCGAGCAGATCGCGGTGACCTGCCGGATGGCCGGGCGCGGCGGAGCGATTGCTCCGCAGGGGCCTTTTTCGGTGCAGTACAGCCTGAGCGGCGCGATTGCGGCCGCCTCGCCCGGCAGTATAGCGGCCATCGAAATCTACGGCTCCAAGGGGACGATCTGGGTCGAGCCGTTTTCGACGGTGGTGAAAACGGCGACCGCCCAGCGACCGGAGGAGTGGCTGCGCGAGGACCTCGCGCAATCCGAGGCGCGGCGCGAATGGACCGTGGAGCGGGATTTCATCGCCGCGGTACGGTCCGGCGACGGGGCTCGGCTGGAGCCCTCCTTCCAGGACGGGCTGGAGTACATGACGCTGGTGCAGCGAGCGGTGGATGCCTCCAAGGCCGGGCGCACCCTGAGCTGGAAGGACGAATCGGCGAGCTACTGTTCTGTCATGTCTAAAGATTCGGGTAGAGGGACTTCAGTTTGACGCGGGCGTTATCGACTGTGAACTGCCAGTCAACGGATCGCTGATGGTCATTGGTGTAGTCGGCCCAGGCGGCGGCTT
>JBOHNC010000445.1:0-2640 GCA_050730415.1 Planctomycetota bacterium | reverse complement strand
CCACTTTCCTTTCTCTTGCGTTCGCCGCCGTCGCGGGGAATATCGGATCGGAGCAGAAGTTCGAATACACCGTCATCGGCGAAACGGTGAACCTGGCGGCGCGGGTGGAATCGCTGGCGGGGTTCGGGCAGACGTTCGTCAGCCAGGGATCCTACGACGAGGTTGCGGCGAAAGTGCTGGCGATCCGGATGCCCGACTGCCATGTGAAGGGCTGGGAAAAGCCGGTGCCGATTTACTCCATCCGCGGCGCGGTGGTCCAGCGCAACAACATGCCGATGATCATTCTGAGCTTTCCGGTGCAGTTAAAGGGCGCCGACGGCACGACGATGAATGCGGAACAGCCCTCGGTCATCACGCGCGCCTATCCGACGCGGACTTCGCTGGAACTGGAGCTGTGGACCTATTCGGCGCTGGCTGAAGGCGATCCAATCGCGGTGCAGATCGCGATCCGCGAGAAGAAAAATCTGTCGGCGATTCAATGCAAGGTGAAGGCGACGCAGGATATTCAGTCGGAGGCGCTGGGGCACTATTACATCATGCGGCTGTCGGTGGTGAGCTTGCCGCCGGACATCATGCAACTGTTCCGCATCGGGGATCCGAAGCAGAGCGACCTGACCGAAGAGGAAGTGATCCGGGAATAGGTGGAAGATTCACCACCGAGACACAGAGAAGACGAGATACCGAGGCACAGAGAATTCAAACGGCCAAGAGTTTTTTGGGCCAAGCCGCAAGGCAGCGGATATTTAAATCGCGTTTTCATCCCTGGTCCATTGCAGCGGAGATGTCGCTTGCATTGTGGCACGGGACGCTGTCCCGTGCCTGAAAAATCCGCGGCGCAGCCGCGGTCCGTTCTCCTGGCCGCGAAAGGCAGAACGAGTGCCAGTCGCCACGCAGGCTATGGCCATCTTCCCTTGCGCGGGATGGCTTGTTCGAATCACGGGACAGCGTCCCGTGCCACAATGCTTGGGACATTTAAATTGCGGTGATCTGCGTGGCCGGCTTAGGATTTTTTCTTGGCGTCTTTGAGTTCGTCGCGCGAGGAGACGATCTTGTCGACCAGCTTGTATTTGGCGGCTTCGGTGGCGTCGAGCCAGAAATCGCGCTTGCGGTCTTCGGCCAGTTTCTTCACATCCACGTCGATTTCGCCGGCGATCAGGTCGTCGGCTTGTTTGCGGAGTTTCTTGATCTGGTTGGCGGTGATTTCGATGTCGGAGGCCTGGCCGAAGGCGCCGCTGGAAGGCTGGTGAATCAGGTATCGCGCGTTGGGGAAGCTGAGGCGGTTGCCCTTGTCGCCGCCGAGGTAGACCAGCACCGCGGCCGAGGCGACCACGCCGGCGCCGATGGTGCGGATCGGGCAGGCGACGAATTTCAGCATGTCGTAGATGCCGAAGCCGGCGTCGATCGAGCCGCCGGGGCTGTTGATCAGCACGGTGATGGGGGCTTCGGGGTCGATGGCTTCGAGGACCAGCAACTGGCTGGTGACCTGGCGCTGGAGCTTGTCGTCGATGCCGTCCATGACAAGCACGGTGCGGGTCTCGAGGAGTTTCTTCGAGATCATGTCGTTTTTTTCTTTGTCGTTTTCTTTTTTCTCCTCCTCGGCGGCGCGGATGTCGCGCACGGAAGCGGGGAGGCTGGTGGTGGCGGGGAACAGACGGGCGTCGGCGGATTCGAGATGGCTCATCGGAGCGGCTCCAGCGGAGTTTGACGATTCGAGGCGGCGCGCGCGGCCGGGATTCCGGCGCCTGCGTGGCAGCGGAACCATTGTCCACGACTGGCTCTGAGCGCCAGTGGCGACCCGTGGCGAAAGGGGTGCTCCGAAGGACCGTCTGCGAAAGCGGTGGATAATGGGACGCGTCCCCGGGAGCGCTGGCGCGGCGTCGCTGCGGGCCGCCGGCCGAAGGCTGGCGGCCTGAAGCCGTGCTACCCATCCGTGCCGCAGGCTCGACGGAAGGAGCAACCGTGTCCCACCCGCCCTCTTTGGCCTCCACGCCCGTCCCGCGCGGGCGGCCGCCGGTCCTGCGCCCGGCGCTGTTCTGCGACCGCGACGGGGTGCTGATGGAGGAGGTCGGCTACGTGCGCGACCCGGCGCTGGTGCGGCTGATCCCCGGCGTGGCCGAGACGGTGCGACGGTTCAATGACGCGGGGATTCCGGTGGTCTCGGTGAGCAACCAGTCGGGCGTGGCGCGCGGGTTGATGACGATGGGGGATGTGATGGCGGTGCAGGAGCGGCTGGCGGAGTTGCTGTTGCAGGAAGCCGGCGCGGTGCTGGCGGCGATGTACTTCGCGCCGCACCACCCCGAGGGGTTGGTGGCGGAATTCACCGGGCACCACGAGGACCGCAAGCCGTCGCCGGGGATGCTGCGCAAGGCCGCTCAGCGGTTGCAGATCGACTTGGCGCGATCGTGGATCGTGGGCGACCGGCTGACGGACTTGGAAGCCGGCCGCAACGCCGGGCTGGCGGGCGCGGTGCTGGTGCGGACCGGCTACGGCGTGACGGCCGAACGGGAGGGGCTGGAGGCGCAGGCCGGCGGCGGCGGCGGTGGACGGGCGGGCGCGGCGGCGCCGTGGGATCTGGTGGTGGATTCGTTGCCGGCGGCGGCGGGGGAATTGTTCGCGCGATTGACGGGGAAGGACATTTTG
>JBOHNC010000444.1:0-4969 GCA_050730415.1 Planctomycetota bacterium | reverse complement strand
GAGCCGCACCACGACCCGCCAACCGTGGGTCATTCGACCCACGGCTACCCATAGGCGGCCCCCCTATCGAAAGGGGGCGCCAAGAAAGAGACATGGACGCGAAGATCTCTACCGAGCCGGATGAGGGATGAAAAAGACGGGACCCGACAGCGAGTTCGGCGGCGCTGCGGGCGGGCGAATCGGCCGGTTGCGGCTGCTCTCACTGGCGATACACTGCTTTCATGGCTGGTATGGGGAGGAAACGATTAACCATGTGCAGTTCCGATGCAACCTCTTCCGTGGCAGAGCCTCGCGGTTCGGCGCCGGCGCTGACGCGCGGCCTGGCCATTCTCGAGGCGGTCGCGGCGCAGGCGCAGGGGGCCGGGTTTTCCGAACTGCGCGCGGCGCTGCAGATTCCCGGCGCCAGCCTGGCGCGGATGCTGAACATCCTCCACGCGCGCGGCTTTCTCTCGCGGCGTGCGAGCGGCGCCTGGCAACTGGGCGCGGCGCTGGTGCGGCTGGGTTCGGTCGCTGCCGCGCGCAACGACCTCATCACCGTCGCGCAGCCGATTCTGCACACGCTGCGCCGCAGCGTGGAGGAAACGGTCGAACTGAGCATTCCCGCCGACCCCGGCCTGCTGCTGGTGCAGAAGCTGGAATCAGAGCGCTCCATCCGCCTCTTCATCCAGCCGGGCACGCAATATCACGCGCTGCATGCAATTGCCTCCGGCAAGGTGATGCTGGCGTTTGGCGAAGCCGACCAGCGCGAGCGGCTCCTGGCGCGCGGGCGGTTCAAGCGGTTGACCCGCCGCACGCTGACGTCGGCGGCGCGCCTGCGGGAGGAATTCCGCCGCGCGCTGGTACACGGCTTCGCGGCGGACGTGGAGGAAAGCCGCCCCGGGGTCGCGCGCATCGCCGCGCCGGTCTTCGATGTCGATCACCGCCTGGCGGCGGTGCTGGCGGTGGCCGGGCCGGTCCAACGGATGGCTCCGCGCGGCCGGCCGCGCCACATCGAGGCGGTCCGCGCGGCGGCTTGGGAACTTTCCCGTGCGCTCGGCGCCAGCCGCGTGCCGCAGCCGGCCGAAGCCGGCCTCGTGCTGCCGTCAGGATTTCTGAATCCGCCCTCTGGAGCACCCGGCGCAAACGACAGCTCGGAGACGTCCGCCAGGCGATCCACTGGGCGCTCGCACCGCGGCCAGCCGTATTCCACCCCCCGCCGGAGTCGACCCGCATGAAGCCGTTCAACATTTTGTATTTGAATTCCCACGACACCGGGCGCTGCATTCAACCCTGCGGATTTCCCGTCGCCACGCCGAATCTGCAACGGCTGGCCGAGCAGGGCATTCTGTTCCGCAACAATTTTTGCGTCGCACCGACGTGCAGTCCCAGCCGCGCGGCGCTGGTCACCGGCCTGTACCCCCACGAATGCGGGATGCTCGGCCTCATCAACCGCGGCTGCCGCATGGACGACCTCCGCCGGCACTGGATCCACACGCTGCACACCGCCGGATATACCTCGGTCCTGGCCGGAGTGCAGCATGTCGCGCCCGACACCGCCGAACAACCCGCGTGGAAGACGACCGGGTTCCACCGCGGGCAGCCCGGTTCCGACGCCGACGCCGCCGAGCGCGTCATTGCGGTGCTCGAAAATCCCCCGCCGCAGCCGTTCTACCTCGAAGCCGGCTTCTACCAGACCCACCGTGAATTCCCAGCGCCGGAGAAGGTCGTCGACGATCCCAAGTACTGCGCGCCGGTGCCGCCGCTGCCGGATTCGCCCGCCATGCGGATGGACCTTGCCCGCTTCAAGGCCTCCGCGCGCGACCTCGACGCGCGCCTGGGCCGCATTTTCGAAACGCTCGAACGCACCGGCCTGGCCGAGAACACGCTGGTCATCTGCACCACCGATCACGGCATCGCCTTCCCGCGGATGAAATGCAACCTGCAGGACAACGGCGCCGGCACTTTCCTGATTCTGCGCGGGCCGGGCGGATTTACCGGCGGCAAGGTGATCGACGCCATGACCACGCACTTGGACCTGTTCCCCACCCTGTGCGAGATGCTCGGCATCGCCGGACCGCCGGGGCTGCGTGGAAAATCGCTGTTGCCGCTCGTCCGCGGCGAAACTGACCGGCTGCACGAAGCCGTCTTCGGGGAAATCAATTTTCACGTGTCGGCCGACCCGGTGCGGTCGGTGCGCACCGACCGCTGGAAGTACATCCGCCGCTTCGACGGACGCAGCGCGCCAGTGCTGCCCAACTGCGACGACGGCGAGAGCAAAACCGCCTGGCTGGAACAGGGCTGGCTGACGCGGCCGTTCGCAACCGAGCAACTTTACGACCTGGCTTTCGATCCGGTCGAAACCGCCGACCGCGCGCGCGACCCGGCGCTGGCCGGCGTGCTGGCGGAAATGCGCGAGCGGCTCGAAGGCTGGATGCGCGAAACCAACGACCCGCTGGGTAAGGGGCCGCTGAAGCCCTACCGCGGCATGGTGCTCAGCGATCCCGACGGCCGGTCGCCGCGCGACAAGCCTTGGCCGACGACGTCCTGAAATTCCGCGCGCATAAAAAGTGCGCGCGAAGCGCGAGCTTTTAAATCTTAAAAAACCAAGGATATTTACGCGGCCCATGCTGCATCAAAGGATGCATGCCATCCAAATGTCACGCGCATTGTGGCACGGGACTCCAGGCCCGTGCATAAAAAAGGCGCGCGAAGCGCGCGCCTTTAATTCCTAAGAAGAGACAAGGTTAAATGCGCAGCCGAGGGCGCGCGAAACCTTGCTCGCGCGAGACATCTCAATCGAATCACGGGACGGCGTCCCGTGCCACAATGCCGACGACATTTTCCAGGCGTGAGCCTGCGACTTGCGGTCGAGAAATAAACCGGGCGGGCAGGAGAAAATCCAAGACGCCGCGCACAGCGATGGCGCTCCCAGGGGGGCGCGCGGCGCGATGCAGGCTGCTCAGAAATGGTTGGGAAATGAAATCTGCTTGCGCGCCAATTTGCCCGCGGCGGTGTCCTTCAGCTTTTCCAGATTCACGATGAACTGCTCGACGTAGCGGCTCATCCGCGTCAGCACCTCCACGCTGGGCGGGTAGAGCTTGTGTTCCAGCGCCAACTGCATCATCAGGTAGCCGTTCCAGTCGCGGCGCAGCAACATGTAATCGCGGAAGGTTTCCCAGGCCGGTCGCAGTTCCTGAAACAGCGCCGGGGGCGTGGCCGCTTCGGCGGCGACCAGTTTTTCGTGCCAATTGCAGGCCTCGACCAGCGCATTTTCCTTGTCGGCGATGCGCGCTTCGATCCATTCGCGGGTCGGGTTCGCCATCTTCTGCGGAAACTCCGGATCGACGAAGCCGTCGAAATTCCAGTACAGCTTCGAATCGTGCAACGTGGCGAACGACGCACGCGCGGCAATGCCGAAACCGTTGGCGCAGCCACGGTCGGCCAGTTCGTCGGCGGCCAGCAGCGCGTCGAGCACCACCTTGGGCGCCGGCGCGTGGAATTCTTTTTCGAGCCACGCGCCGAGCAACTCCCGGTCGGGCGTCGTGAGCTTCTGCATGAGCTGTTCGAAAAACCAGTTGTTCATCCGGCCCAGGTTGCCGGTCTCGGGGTTTTCACTCAGGTCGTTGTTGCCCATGTTGATCGGCACGGCCAGATAGCCGGCCAGTTTGTGGGTGCGGACGGCGTCGAGCCCCTTGCGGATGTGCTGAATCTTGCACCACGGCCAGGGCTTGCGGTGGTAGAGTTCGTAGGAGATTTCGAGAATCTGCGGGCGGTCCTTGGGATACTGCCCGGCGGCCAGCGTGAGCGGCGAATTGTCGTAGATGTCCAGCCGCGTGGATTTGTACATCAGCGGAATATCTTTGGGCAGCAGCGCGATGGCCTTCGGGATCACCACGTCGGAATCGTTGTGCGCCTTGCCGATCGGCGCCATCAGTTCGTCGGCGTCCTTCAGGCCGGTGGACTGCTGGATCAATCCGTGGCCCTCGCGGTAGAACGCGCTCGGCCAGTTGCGCCCCCACAGCCGGAAGACGACCTGGCAGTCCTTGCGAACTTCGCGTACGCCTTCGCGCGCGGCGATCATCATCTTGGCGAGCCGTTCGTGAATCGGCATTTTGGCCTTCGCCATGCACCACAGGCTGCCGGCGCCGTCCCAGGTGGTCAGGATCATCATGCCGAGCTTAGGGAAATCGCGCGCCAGCTCGCGATATTTGGATTTGATCAGCTCCCAGGTGCGCGGATCGTCCGGGTCGCGGTGGGAATGCACGTCGATGATGCCGCCCTGCGTGGGGCGCTTCAAAATCGTGACCAGTTCGGGGTATTCCTTTTCGAAAATCCACGGCAGCATCGGCTCGTAGAAATGCATCGCCGAGCGCATGCCCAGATCGTCGGCACGGTCGATGAAACTGTGGATGCGGCGGCGCAGTGGTTCGAGCCACCCCGCGTCGGCGCGATGGCGCCAGGCGGCGACCTTGGGGTAGTCGTCGAAGTACTGGGGAAATTCGTCCATGTCGCGGCCGGAGGCGCGATCCCGTTCGATGGCCCAATGGCTGCACGGCCCGACCGAGTGCACGATCGCCCAGTTCATGCCCATCCGGGCGGCCTGTTCGAGCGTGTGCGAATTCGGCGCATTGGACATGCGGTAGGTGACGGGCATGGTGGAATCTCCGGGTGCGGGTGGCTGTGGGGTGTGGTTACGCTACCTTGGAACGCCGCGCGAGCAAGCGAAGAACAGGATGAGATGCGTGGTCGAAAGTTTGCGGAACGAAATGGCTCTGAAGATTTCATCTCCGGGCCGCATCATGTCCGCCGTTCTGTGCATCCCATCACGGCCGTTCAATCCGTCCTTTCCGCTGCCCTGAAAGGGCTACAGAAGATGGCCCGCGGGTTGATTGAAGGGCGAAGCCCGAAAAACCAACCCCGGGAAAGCAGTCGCCAGACTGCCCCGCGCGGCCCCCTGTCAGACAGGGCGATGTCGCGCCACGCCAAGGAC
>JBOHNC010000443.1:0-3467 GCA_050730415.1 Planctomycetota bacterium | reverse complement strand
CTGTAGGATTAGGGCACATCCAAAATCCATTCACAAGGTGGAATGCGTCGCTGGACGGTCGGGGTGATCTGACGGAGGGGGCTTGATTCCTGCTTGGCGCCCGGGAAGTTCCGCGCGGGAGACCGTGGGACGCATAGCCATCGTCTCGGATCGCGCGGCAGAGGGGCATGCAGGCACCCATTCCAGGGTAGGCCTGCGGCCAACCCTTCGCTGTCTTGTTTTGCGCCGTTGGCGCAAAGAGAGCAATCGGCCGGAAAATCCGGGTTGGGCTCGGGAACAAGTGAGCTGGGAGGGCACATGGGAAACACGACCGAATCCAGTTGAATACAGGACGGCAGGAATTAACTGGGATTCGTATAAAAGGCAAACGCGGGATTCGGCCGGAACGCAACCGCCGGAACGCCGGGAGCGACGCGGCTTTGCGGCGGCCGCAAGGTGTGAATCGATTCGGGACCCGCGCCAAGTTATCTACCCAGGGCCTTTTAGTTCTCGCCCCAGCCTCCCAGCACTGGTAGCTCATGCCTCCCGGAGCCGAATTCATGCCGAAGTGCCGTGCTGGGCCAATCTCGGGCGTGCCTGACGGCACTTGAGAAATTAGGAGAGAACTAAAAGGCCCTGGTTATCTACCGCGGTCGCCTTTCGACTTTCTCCTCTCCTGTTGGCATTTCGATCCCGCGGCCGGCCTGCGCGGAGGGCTCTCGTAAATACCTGAGAGATGCCGGCCCCAAAGGCCAGGTCCGCTTCGGCCCACTTCGAGGGTACAATAGGCGGCAATCCTGCCTGCGCCACGCGCCGGTCCTGAACGAGCACTCCGCATGACTGCCAAAGCCGCAAAAAAGCGATCGGCACCGCCCGCTGCCTCCGGGACCGGTCCGCTTGCCGGCAAAGCCATCACCTTCGCCATCGCCGGCGGCATCGCCGCCTACAAGGCGGCCGACGCCATTCGGCTGTTCGTGCGCGCCGGCGCCACGGTCAAGACCATCCTCACCCGCAACGGGGCCAAGTTCGTCACGCCGTACCTGCTGGAAGCGCTGACCGGCCAGCCGTGCGCGACGCGGCTGTTCAACCGGGTGGAACCGGGCGGGGTCGGCGCCTACGCGCACCTGGATTTTGCCCGGCCGCTCGACCTGTTCGTGATCGCGCCGGCCACCGCCAACACGCTGTACAAACTCGCTCACGGCGCGGCCGACGACCTGCTGTCCACCGCCGCGCTGAGCGTCCAAGCGCCGCGGCTGATCTGCCCGGCCATGAACGTGAACATGTGGCAGGCACCGCCGGTGCAGCGCAATGTGAAGCAGCTCGCCGCCGACGGCTGGACCGTCCTTGGCCCCGACCCCGGGGACCTCGCCTGCGGCGACGTCGGCTTCGGCCGGCTGGTCCCGCCCGAGCAGATTTTCGAGCGCGGCTGCAAAATGCTGGGGTTCTGATGCGCCGCTTCCCGCGCGCCGCGCCTTCCGCCAAATAGGCTGGACAATCTCTGCGATTTTAGGTACAATTGGCCGATGCCATTGGAGTGAGGGTCCGACTTGAGGTCACAGGCGTGCAAACTGCACGGCCTGAAGGTGGTTGTTCAGTGACCGACATCAGCGACAACTCCGACGTCAACATCAACCAGGTGATCGCTGGGGGCTCCAAGCGAGTCAGCCTGGCGGACCTGGCGAAGCAGGGCCACGCGCACGTGCGGGCCATCGATGAAGACAAGCTCAAGTCCCTCATTTTGCGGGCGGTTAACGCCGTCGTCAGCAAGCGCCTGTCGGATCAGAACACGCGTGAGGAGCTGCTCAAGCGCCAGCGCGAAATCTCCACCGCGCAGGACCAGATTGAAGCCCGCGAAAATAAGCTCAAGGGCGATCTGAGCAGCGAAGAGCGGGAACAGCTCGAAAAAGAAGTTTCGCACTACCGCAAGGCGGCCAAACAGCGCGAGCAATTCATCGCGCAGCAGGAAAACGCGCTGGCTGAAGCCAGCCGCGCCGAGCTGCAAAAGTTGATGGCCGAAACGCAGAAGGAAATCGCGGAGAAGAACGAACTCCTGGCGCAGATCCAGGACCTGAAGTTCAAACTCACCAGCGCCGACCATGATCGCCAGATCGCGCAGAAGGAAATGGACAGCATCAAGGACGGCGTGGGCGACAAGAAAGCGTTCGCCAAGCTCCAGGGCGGCATGATCAAGATGATCGCTCTGGCGCCGAGCCAGAACGAAGACGGGCAGGACCTGCCGGAAATCGACATCGGCAACCTGACCTCGCTGGCGGCCATGAGCGACCTCGTGCAGGAACTGCTGACCCGTTTCCGGATGTGGAACATCCAGATGAAAATGTCGGCTTCGGGCATGGGCGGCGCGAACCTGGATGAAATTGTCGCTGAAATCCGCCAGCAGTTGCCGCGCGAATACAGCCAGTTGATCGACCAGGCCGGCGACCATCGCCAGGGTCTGACCTACGCGCTGCAGAAAATCGCGGGCGATCTCGGCCGCGTCACCGAACTGAAAGACCTCGTCCAGCGCCTGGGATCGGCCAAGGACGAAGCGATGTCGATCATGCGCGAGTCGCAGATGGACATCGCGCGCTACGAAACGATGAAAATGGATAAGGATGCGGCCTTCGAGAAGTTGAAGGCCGAACGCGATGCCATCAGCGGAAAAATTGCGCAACTGGAGCGCGAGAAATACACCTTCGAAGCGGAGAACAAGCGGCTCGAATCCGAAAACAAGGACCTCGCCAACAAAGTTTCGACGATGTCCTACGAGCACGAAAAGCAGCTCGAAAGCCGGCTGGGCGAACTGAACGCGCAGATGGAGGCGATCAAGAACAAATCCTCGGGCAACGCCGATGAAATCGCGCGGCAGGTGGCTTGGGCAATCCAGTCGGGGCACGCCGACACGAAGATCGACACCAACGCCTACATGGACCAGATTTTCCAGACCCAGCTCGAAAGCAACGTTCAGGCCGTCGAAGCCAAGAAGGTGAAGAGCAAGGGCGCCTCCAAGGCCCTGAAGGCGCTGAAGAACTTCAAACTGGGCGGCATCAAAAAAGACGACGGCGGCGATGCGCCGCCGGCCGAAGGCGAACCGGGCAAGTAATCGGAATTAGGGATCATTTTTTCCAGGTGTCTTGTAGTCCCGCCGCGCAGGACGGCAGCTCGGCCCGGCGCCCCGTCGAACGGGGGCGAAAGAGCCGGGAAGTTGCCGGCCACATAATATGAATTTCAGTTGTATGAATTTCAGGTAGTTTTTTTGATCCAGCCCTGGGGAATTCTGCGGACATTTCGATCCGGTCCGTTGCCGACGCTTGATGGGAAAGACTCAGAGGCGTTGTGAACGATGTGGCGGCAGGTGCGGTTCCGCGCGGGGAGACGGCGGGGGCGGCCCGATTGTCTCGGGTCGCGCGGGTAAATATTTTGTCGGGTGTCGGCGTGCGGAGACCTCGCGCCAAGACGCCAAGTCGCCAAGAAGAGAGGGAGGCGTGGGT
>JBOHNC010000442.1:0-3348 GCA_050730415.1 Planctomycetota bacterium | reverse complement strand
TCGATCGCATCGACCTCGAGATTCCGCGCGGCGCAATCTTCGGCCTGCTCGGCCCCAACGGCGCCGGCAAATCGACCGCCCTGCGCATCCTCGCCACGCTGCTGTCGCCCAGCGCCGGCCGCATCCGCGTCGCCGGCATCGACCCGACTTCCGATCCGATCGAAGTCCGCCGCAAACTCGGCTACGTCACCGCCACCACCGGGCTGTACGAGCGCCTCACCCCGCGCGAAATCCTCGAATATTTCGGCCGCCTCCACGGCATGGACGCCGCGCTGCTCGCGCGCCGCGTCACCGACCTGCGCGATTGGCTCGACCTGGGCGAATTTTTCGACCGCCAGTGCCGCACGCTCTCCACCGGCCAGAAACAGCGCACCTCCATCGCCCGCATTCTCGTCCACGATCCGCCCATCCTGATCCTCGACGAACCGACCCTCGGCCTGGACGTGCTGAGCAACCGCGTCGTCCTCGCCTTCATCGGCGAATGCGCCAAGGCCGGCAAAACGGTCGTCATGAGCACCCACTACCTCGACGACGCCGAAGTCCTCTGCAAGCGTTTTTGCCTCATCCACCAAGGCCACGGCATCGGCCAGGGCACGCTCGACGACCTGCGCCAGACCACCGGGAAAACGCGCCTGAGCGAAATCTTCCTGCACCTGACCGGCGGCGCCGCCGACCCACGCCTGTCGGCGCTGCCCACTGCCCATCCGCGTCCCGATGCGCGGGAGAGGCCCTCCGCGCTGACTGCGCCCAGCCCGGCCACGGCGGCCGATCAGGACACCCCGGTACAACCGGGCACCCTGTCCAATTCGTCCAATTCGTCCAATAGGTCCAATTCGGCCAATTCGGCCGAGCCGGCCCACACCGAAGACCCGCCCCCGGCGGCAGGAGCTCCCTCATGAAACGTCCGCCTTCCGGCCCACGGGGCTCCTTTGGCGGCGGTGGCGGCGGTGGCGGCAGTGGCGGCAGTGGCGGCAGCGGTGGCGGTCGCTCCGGCGGCGGCCGGCGGTCCGAACGTCGCGACATGCGTCCGCGGCACTCCAATCGTGGCGACGGCCCTTCCCGTCCGCACCGTCCCAAAGGGCCGAACCGTCCCGCGCGCGCTCCGCATCCGGCCGATTCCGCCCACGCGCCGTCGACCGGCGGGGCGGGCGGCGAGGCGGCCGGCGCGCCGGAACAGCGCCCGCTCGTTGCCGCCGCGCCGCTGCGGCTCACGCCCGAACAGCGCGCCGAAATAGTCGCCGCGCTGCAAGCCTACGCCCGCGACCTTGAACTGCCTCCGCCGCCCGGCGGCTGGGCCGATTTTCTGGTGCGCTTCCAGGAACACATTCTGGGGTTCAACCAGACGGTCAATCTGACCGCCATCAAGGAACCGCTCGATTTCCTCGTCCGCCATCACCTCGATTCGCTCGCCACCGTCCGCGCCGTGCCGGCGCTGCGGCTGCCCGCGCCATTGGAAGTCCTCGATGTCGGCACCGGCGCCGGGTTCCCCGGCCTGCCCCTGTGGGCCGCGCTGCCGCAGCACCGCTACACGCTCATCGACGGCACGACCAAAAAAGTGCGCTGCCTCGAACAGGCCCTGCGCGTCGCGTTGGACGAAACCACCAACGAAGGCCTGCGCACCGCCGGCGGTGAAGCCCCCCTGGATCTGCTCGCCGAACGCGCCGAACTGCTGCCCCGCGCCGATCCGCGCCGCCGCGGCGCCTACGATCTCGCGCTGGCCCGCGCCGCCGGCCCCGGCCTCGAAATTTTCGAGAACGTCCAGTCGCTGCTCAAGCCCGGCGGACGGCTGGTGCTGTTTTTCACCGACCACCCCGGCCGCGGCGAAGCCGAACTGCTGCGCGAAATGGGCCGCCGCGAACTCGCCTGCAACCTGACTCCCACCTTCGAACTGCTCCACGGCGCCGTGAAAATGGTCCGCCGCCACTGCGTCATCACGCTGCCGGTCTGACGGCCGCCGCGGCGCAGTCCGTGCGGCGCAGCCGCGCCGGGACGCACCTGACCGGCGGCCAAAAAAAAGCGCCCGCGAAGGGGCGCTGAAGTAGATTCAACGTTGGACCGCTGCCCGCGGTCCGGAAGCTTACTTTCCCTTGGTGTGTTCGTACATGAAGGTCTTCCAGCCGTCGATGCCCCACTGCACGAAGCCCGGCACGTAGCGCGCGCCCGAGGCTTCCCCGTTGGGCAACTGCACCGTCTGGTAGGGGCTGTACAGCACCAGGGTCAGCATCACCGCGAACACGTAGGACAGCACCAGCGTCGTGAGCACCAGCACGATGCTCGTCAGCGGATTGCTCGGCGACTTCACATACACCGCCTGCGCCCGCCGCGCCGAAGGCACCACCGCGTCGGCCCGCGTCTGCGTGCGCGTCACCCGCTGCACCGCCGAACGCCCCGCTGTCTGCACCTGCTGATCCATGTCCTCGATCACGGTGTGGTCGAGGTCCCCGTCCACCACGGTCATCGACGGATCCATCACCGTCAGGTCGTCGGCGTCGATCGGCTGCTGCACCGCGGTGTGTGCCGCAGTCATGTCCTGCGTGGTCATGCCGTCCTGGCTGACGGGCAGAATGTCGAGGTCGTCGATCACGATCGGCTGCGTGCCCGAGGGATCGTTGCTGAAGCTGCCGTAGTTGGTCACCGGCGCGGCCGGCTCCTGCAGCGGCGCGGCCAGGTCGTCATTGAGCGCCTGCAAAATGCCCGAGGCGCCCGGCTTGCGGGTGCTGGGCAGAATGATGGTCGGCTCGGTGCTGCGGCTGGCGCGCAGTTCATCGACGTCTTCGCGCCGGAACTTCATCTGACCGCCGGACCGGAACGCGCGCAGTTCCTTGTTGGCGATTTTTTCCTGCAGCTCTTCGGGCGTGCAGCCCAACATTTCCACCGCGGTTTGCGCGTCGATCAGTTCGCTGTCGGACATGGAAACTCTCCTGTCTGCTCCCAACGCACACGCTCCGAAACCGCGAGCGACTGCGCAGCCAACACAACCGGAGGCGCATACCCGCCGGTGGATTGCCTGAACGCTGGGGAAACATTCTTTTCAGTGGAGCAGTATATCACCGGGTCGGCTGGCTGCCAAGCCGCCGCGGCGGCGGAAATCCGGCCCATTTTCCGGCCGCCCCTTTCGCGGAAAAAGTCGAACCTCCGCTGCCACCGGGCGGTCTGCAATTCAGGTCAGGTGCCAAGCGCGGAGTCCCGCTGGCGGGACGACAGAAGCATTGCCCAGCACTTTAGAGAGTGTTTCAAAACCGTCCCGCGCCCGCGTTGGAGGGTTCGGTAACCCCTTTCGGCATGAAGGATTGCCAACCCTTCGGGCCGGGTCGTCTGGCGAATTTTGCCGGCGTTGCGCCTCCTCGC
>JBOHNC010000441.1:0-5121 GCA_050730415.1 Planctomycetota bacterium | reverse complement strand
GAATCACCGGTCACCGACCCGTGGTACGGGGCCGGGGACATTTCATTTCGCTTAAAGTTACGTGGATCAGGCCGCTTCGCGCCTCTTTCCTATTGGCGTGAAGAATGGGAATCGCCCGCGGGCGCAGAGGCCCGCTCCAACCGCAGGCAAGAGGCCTGCGCTACAAGTTCGGAGCGTTCAGACCCAAATGCAATATGCGCTAATTGAACGAGTGTCCCCATTCGGGGGCAAAAATGCCGATCCGGTGATGAAGCAGCGTGGTAGGACCAGTCGCGCCATTTTTCGCTTCAGCCTGCAATCTGCGTTCGTTCCCGCTTAGCGCTTGTACACCAGCGGGTTGATGGCGGTGTCGCCGTATTCGCCCGGCTTGCGCCCGGGGAACCAGGTATTGAGGTCGTTCCAGCGGTTTTGATTGTCCGGTTCGATGATCTGCATCTTGTCCTGAATATAAATCACCGTCATGACTTCGCGGGTCTGCTTGCCGTTGTTGCCCGGCGCCTTGTGCAGCGTCCAGCCGTAGTGGAAGGTGCAGTCGCCCGCGTGCAGCGGCTCGACATGCACCTTCAGTTTCTTCTCCGCCACGTAGTTGTTGTAGTGGGCTTCGGACAGGTCGGAAATCGGGATTGCCGACAGGTAGCCGTCCTTCTGCGACCCGGTCGCGAAGGTCAGTGCGCCGGCTTCGATCGGGACTTCCGTGAACGGCATCCACATCGTGATCGCGTTGGCGTTGGCCAGCGGCCAGTAGAACTGGTCCTGGTGCCAGGGCGTCGGCCCGCCGCCGGCTTCCTTGTGCAGCGCCTGGTCGTGGTAGATGCGCGTGCCGTCGACGCCCAACAGGTCGGCGGCGATTTTCGCAAACCGCCGCGCCAGCGTGAACTTTTTAACGTCCTCGTCCCGCAGCCAGAGGTTCATCACCTGCAAAAACGCCTTGCCGTAGGTATCGCGGTCCGCCAGCGGCCGCACTTCGGTCGCGTAGTCCTTGACCGCCTGCGCAATCACCGGCTTGTAAGCGGCGACTTCGGCCGGGCTGAGCACTCCCCGCAGCAGAATGTGCCCGTCGCGCTGAAATTGCGCAATCTGTTCTGGCGTGAGCTTGTCGTCGCTCGAAAGATCCGGCAGCGTGGCGGTGGTGGCGGTGGCGGTGGTGGCAGAAGTGGCGGGGGCGGACATGGCGGAGTCCTTTCATGAGGGGTTCGCGACGTTGGGCGATGGACCCTTAAACAGTACCACGCCGCGCGCCAAAAAAAAGAGGCCGATCCCGGGCCGCCGCCCCGGACCTTGGTACACTCAGAGCGGACTATAACGGCCCTCCCGGCCGACCCGGCGGCCAACGCTCCCCACGCACCCGGCCGCGCAAGGATTCCCGCTCATGAGCGCCACCAAAATCAACTTCCTCGAAAAGCCCGCGCCCCACGGGAGCACCTTCCCGCGCCTGCGTTCGCGCGCCGATCTCAAACAATACGAATTGCCCGCCGACAAGGTCCAATATTTCCGCGACAACGGTTTTGTTCACGGCGTGTCGATCATGACCCCGGCTCAAGTCGAGCAGGTCCGCGAAGGGCTCGAAGCCATCGTCAACCGCCGCAACGGCCGGGAAGCGGAACTGCTCGGCGCGGTCTCCGCCGATCCGAAAAAGGCCGACGCCAAACTCACCTACATGCAGGGGCCGTGGATGATCGACGAAGCCATCCATGACCTGGTGTTCCATCCCGCGATCACCGTTAAGCTGGCCCAGTTGCTCGACACCCCCCGCGTGCGTTTCTGGCACGACCAGGTTTTCTACAAACCCGCCCAGACCGGCGGCAATGTCGCCTGGCATCAGGACTACAGCTACTGGCAGCGCGCCACGCCCGCGCGTCACATCACCTGCTGGATCGGCCTGGACGATTCGAAAATCGAAAACGGCTGCCTCCAGACCATCCCCGGCTCCCACCGCTGGCCGCTGCTCGACCCCACCGCGCTGATGGGCGACATGGAAGGTCTGGCCAAGCAACTGACGCCCGAACAGCAGGCGCAATTCAAGCCGTTTGCCTGCGAACAGCCCACCGGGACGTGCAGCTTCCACCACGACCATACGGTGCACGGCTCCTACCCGAACAAAAGCAACCGGCCGCGCCGCGCCATCGTGCTGAACTACATGGCCGACGGCGTGAAAAGCGCCGCCGACGACGGCAACCTGATGCCCGGCGCGCCGAATATTCCAGCCGGCGAAGTCATCCAGGGCGACTGGTTTCCGCTGGTGATCGACCGCGACGCGCTCTGATCCCTCCCCGGGCTGCGCCGGTTTTTGGCGTTCCGTCCGCACCTCATGTACCCGTCTTCTCCACTGCCACCCGCGGCCGGGCTTCTCCACCCTTGCGACGGCAATCCCCTTTGAAATGGTGAAAGGCCCATCCGTGAGCAACTCCTCGCCGGCCGCAGCTTCCGCCGGAACCGCGCCGACGCGCCGGTCCACGGCCGACTTCCTCCCGATTCTCTTCTGCCTGGTCTTCTGGGCCTGGAACACGCCGATCTATGTGTACCTCGAACGCCACGGCTGCGACGCCTACACGATGGCCTTCTACCGCACGCTGACGGCCGCGATCATGGTGGCGATCTGGGAGCTGGCGGTATCGGGCGGCCGGGCGATGCAGGAGGAATTCCGGCGCCAGCGCGGCTGGTTTCTCCTGCTGGCCTTCTTTTTCATCGCCGGCATGTACGGCAGCGTGGCCGGTACGGTGCTCACCTCCGCCACCATGGGGGTCCTGATCGGCCGCGGCACGCCGCTGGTGGCCTTGAGTCTCTGCGCGCTGCTCTACGCCGACGAACGCCGGCTGATTCGCCGCATCGACTTTCTGCTCGGCTTCGCGATTGCCGTCGCCGGCCTGTTGGGCCTTTCGCTGATGCACCCCGCCGCCGCCGCGCCGCCCGCCGGCACGCTGGCGGCCAGTGCGCAGCACGTGCAGGCGGCGGTGGTCGATGCCGGCCGCGCGCTGACCAGCGCCGTCACGCACACGCCGGCGGCGCCCATCGCGGGTTCAGGCGGCGAACATTATTCGCTGGGCATCCTGCTGCTATTGATGTGCGCGCTGATGTGGGGCAGCTATTCGGCGACGGTGAAAAACATGGTGGTGGGCGCGCGGCCGTTCACGATCACCGCGATCACCTTTGCGATGGCCGCGGTGATGGCCTTTCCGATGATGCTCTGGCAGGGCAACCCCGGCTGGGTGCTGCACGCCGGGCTCTGGCCGCTGTTGGTGCTGCTGAGTTCCGGGCTGTTGATGGGGGTGGCGGAAGGCATGTTCTACCTGTCGGTCAACCGGCTGGGGCTGGCGCCGAGTACCTCCGCGACATTGCTGGTGCCGTTTGGGACCGCGCTGATCGCCTGGCTGTTTCTCGACGAACAGATCACGGTGACGCTGGTGGCCTTCGGCGGGTTGCTATTAATGGGGCTCGGCATCATCGTGCGGTCGCGGTCGCGGCTCTTGGCGGGAGAGACGATGCAGCAGCCGATCCTGCCCGCCGGACGGGCGGAAATCGCGCCGATCTCGGTGGGGCGGGTGAGCGCGGAAAAAGAGTAGCCACAAAGGACACAAAGACCACATAGCCAGACAGAATCAGGACGAAATGCTGCGCGGTGGCGTGGCTTTGCAGGGAGAATCAATCGGCGCGCGTGCCGCCGGAACGAGCGGTCGCGACGAGGATTCTTCCATGGCACGCCGAACGACAGGCGAAGTGAGCGATTCAGAGGGATTTCTGTCGCCCTTGACCACCTCGATTTGCCGCATGTGTGTGGCGGGTGGCGTTGTCCTGATCTATGCCATGGTCGTGCCGGTGCCGCAACTGGTCTCCGAATGCCCGTGGAATGAACACCTCCAGGACACCCTGCGCGCGCCGTTCGTTTGGATTGCACTGGTCGCCGCCCTGGTGCTGATCGGCCTGCTGTACGCGCCCGTGTCGCGCCTCCGGCGAGTTACTTTGCAGTTGGCATTTCTGCTGCTGGGGCTCACTGCATTTCCGGGCTTCACACTATTTTTGAGCGCCACTCAAATTGAAAAAGAATCGTTCTCTTCGTGGTCGATCGATCGTGCGGCGCAGGATCTCCAATACGGTTTCGCCGCGGTCGCGCTGCTTTTGGACCTGCTTCCCTGCTGGCTGCTGCTGCGGCATGAGAAGGAGGTCGCCGCCGCGGAGGCCGCACGCCGGCCGCCCTCCGATCCGGCGGAATTCGAAGCCACCGCCGGCTGGGACGCGGCCAAGCGAGTACCGCCCGATGCAAGGTGAACTCCCCGGAACGCTCTCACGGCAACAGGTTGCAATCGCGCGCTACTGCATTGCCGGGGCGCTTTTCCTCGCCGATGCTTTTTGGCTGATCGTGCCGCAATTCAGCGTTCGAGGTTCCTGGCACTACTGCCTGCCCTACGTTCTGGCCAGCCCCCTGACATGGTGGAGCCTCCTGTGCGTTTTGCTGTGGTCGGCGGCGCTGATCGCACCCTGGGCGCTCTTGCGCGAAGCCATTGCGGCGTTGACGGGGCTGGTCCTGTTTCTCGCCGGCCTGGCGCTCCCGTTCGCGCTCGACATCGTTTTTTTCGCCTGGGACAGCGGCACGTACATTTACCCGCAACACGCGCATGCGATGTATTTAATCGCCGCGGTTGCGGTGCTGGCCGGGGTGTACCCCTGCCTGAAACTCCGGCGCCATGAAGGCGTCATGGTCGCCGATGCGATGGCTGCGCGCGCGGCGCTGCCCCCGCCCGATCCGGCGGAATTCGAAACGACCGCCGGTTGGGATCAGCGGTCCCCGACCGGTCCGCGCCGCGACGACCCGGCGCGCTGATGCCGAGCCTTCGCGCGCCCCAATTGTTCGTTGCGCCAACGGCGCAAGATTCGAAAGCGAAGGATTGATTCCACGCGGCCCGCGGGGAATCAACCCTGGTACGGTGCGTTTATAAAACCGCCCGAACCCTGAAGGGGTTCAACAATGGAACGTTGGCGGCGCAAATGGGTTGAACCCCTTCAGGGTTCCCGACGACGATGGGGTACGCCTATTCCAGGGTAGGGCCGTCGCATCGCGCCGCCCAACCCTTCGCTATCTTATTTTGCCTCTTCGAGGCAAAGACCGTGGACGGTGTATTCCAGGGT
>JBOHNC010000440.1:0-14201 GCA_050730415.1 Planctomycetota bacterium | reverse complement strand
GCGCAAGCGATTCGGGCGGGGCGGGGGAAGCGCTCTCTGGCACGCACCGCTCAAGCAGCCCCGGCGGTGCGGGGGATCGGCCGGAAGCCGGTGCCGCGGCTGCGCGCAAGGATGCTGCTGCCGACGGGGCCGGTTCGAGCGGCAGTTCGCGCCCGCAGCGCAAAAAGGTCAAACGCGGTGCCGTCGGCGGGACCGATCCGACCGTCGATCGCGAGACGGCCAAGCTGATCAAGAACCTGTGGCGCAACGCGGTTTCCGACGCCACCTTGCCCGGGCAGACCATCAAATCGCTGAAGACCGCCTTCGGCCGCGCGGCGCCGGGCGAAGCCGGCCCCAGCGGCGCGGTGCAGGCGTTTGCCGAGGCCTTCCCGACCAGCGACCTGAGCGGCTACACCATCGGCGACGAAATCGGTCGCGGCGGCATGGGCGTGGTCTACAAGGCCGTCCAGCATTCGCTCAAGCGCGACGTTGCCATCAAACTGCTGCTGCCCGAAATGGCCCAGGATCCGGAGCATGCCGCCAAATTCATCGCCGAAGCCCTGGTGAACGCCGAGCTGTCCCACCCGAACATCATGCCGGTGTACGAAATCGGCCAGACCTCCGACGGCCGCAAGTACATGGTGATGAAACTGGTGATCGGCATTTCGTGGTGGTCGATTTTGCATCCCTACACCGAAGCCGAGAAGGACGTGGCGCGGAAGTTCGAGCTCGACGACCACCTCGACCTGCTGCTGCATATGTGCGACGCGGTGGCCTACGCGCACTCGCGGCAGATCATTCATCGCGACATCAAGCCCGACAACCTTCTGGTCGGCAAATACGGGGAAGTGCTGCTGATGGACTGGGGCGTGGCCGCCGATCTGCGGACCGGCCTGGCCGCGCACGAATACAAAGCCGAGCCCCTGGCGGCGATCTCCCATCCGGCCGGCACGCCGCACTACATGGCGCCGGAAATGGCGCGGGTGGACGTGGCTGCCATCGGTCCGGCGACCGACATCTATCTGCTCGGCGCAACCCTGTACGAAATCCTGACCATGCGCCCGCCGCACCAGGGCCGGGAGGCCTTGGACATCCTGATCGAGGCGGCCAAAAATTCGGTGCTGGAACGCGAGGAACCCAACGTCAACCGCGAATTGATGCGCATTGCCAAGCGCGCCATGGCGACGCGGCCGGAGGACCGTTTCCGCACCGCGGAGGAACTGGCGCAGGCGGTGCGGGAGTTCCGCAAGCACGCCGAGAGCCTGGCGATCACCGAAAACGCCGAGAGCTCGCTGAAGGTCGCCCGCAACAGCCGCGGCGCGCGCGCCTACCAGTACTTCAGCGAAGCGCTGGGCGGTTTCAGCCAGGCGTTGCAGCTTTGGCCCGCCAACGAAGCCGCCGTGAGCGGCCGCTTCGCGGCGATCTCCCAACACACCGTGCTGGCCCTGAACTCGGGGGACCTGGCGCTGGCCGAATCGCTCCTGAACCAGTGGCGCTCTTATGCGCGCCACCTGCCGCCCGAGCAGAAAAAGCGGGAGGATCACGATATCGTGGACCTGTCGTTCCAATTGAATGAAAACCGGCGTCAGTTGAAGGCGCGCAAGAACACGCTGGCCGCGGCGCGGTTCGCCGCCGGGACGCTGCTGGCGATCGTGATCTTCGGCGGCGGCATCGGGTTTCTGGTGCTGGAGAGTTCGAAGAACGACGCCTTGCAGCTCGAACGCCGCGCCGAAGATGCGCGGCAGGCGGCCGAAGGAGCGCAGTCGCGCGCCGAGACCGAACAGGTCGCCACCAGCCAACACGAAGTGGACATCAAGTACAAGGCCGATCAGGCCGAGGCGCGCGCGAAACAGGCGGAGCAGACCGTGGAACTGTTGCAGCAGCAGCAGCAGGAGATCGCCGAACAGGGCGCCAAAACCACCGCCGCGCTGGCGGCGGCCTTCGCCACCCAGGCCGATACCCGCATGCAGGAAAAAAACTTCAGCGCCGCCCGCCTGTTCTACGCGCGCTCGCTGCAACTGGCCGACAATCCAAGCGCGCGCCGGGGGTTGGTCGCGGTCGGCCGGCCGCGCGTGCTGTGGACCTACGCGCAGTCGCATCCGGACGGCGCCGCGGCCGCGCCCTTCGCTGCATTGCGGATGGCGCCCGACGGCCGCCGCCTGTACGCCGCGTTGCAACACGGCGATTCTGAAGTGGTCTGCCTCGACAGCGCCACCGGGGCCATCGTGTGGTCGGCGGCTTATCTGGCCGGGAGCACCGTGCAGTGCCGGGGGATGGTGCTTTCGGGCGACGGGGCCACCCTGGCGGTGCGGTTCGACGATCCGGCCGGCGGACCCGGAACCCTGTCGATCCTGGCGGCCGACAGCGGCAAAGTGGAGCGCAACATTCCGCTGGCCAACCGCATCTATTTCATGGCGCTGAGTTCCGACGGCCGGCGCCTGGCGGCGGCCGAAGACGCCGGCGTGGCGCTGCTGTCGCTGGCCGACGGCAAAATCGCCTGGACCGCCCGGGTGGGCGGCAATCATCCGGCCCCGCTGTGTTTTGGCCCGGCCGACCGGCAGATTTACGTGGCGCAAAGCGGCGCGGAGATGGCGGTGCTCGACGCCGACGGCCAGCCGGTGGCGGGAGCGTTCGGCTACGGGGGGCTGGCGCGCGATCCGCAGGCTGTCCTGCTCTCGCACGATGGCAGCCGGCTGGTGCTGGCCGGCCGGGCCGGCGGCGTCGGCATTTTTCAGGTCGATCCCTTCGCGCCGGTGCGATTCGACACCCTGCACGACGCGCCGGTTTCGGCGCTGGCGGTTTCGGCCGACGGCCGCCTCGGCGCCTCCGCTTCGCAGGGGGGCGACGTGGCCGTCTGGCGCCAGGTGGACGAGGCGGTGGTTGAGCGCTTTCACTTCAGCGACCAACCGGTGACCGGCCTGGCCTTCAGCGCCGATGGCCGGCATCTGGCGATTGCCGGCCAGGACGGCCTGGTGCGCATGGCGCTGCTGGCGTGCGATCAGCCCCGCAGGGTGCTCGCGACCGACGCCGCCGAACCGACGCATGGAGCGCTGGCGGTGAGTCCCGACGGGGCCACGGCCTTCGTGGCCGACAGCCTCGCGGATCCCGCTGACCCGGCGCTCCAGGCGATCGCCATCGCCACCGGCGCGGTGCGCTGGCAGGTCAGCGGCGAAAAGTTGGGCCTCGCGAACGGTGTCCAGATCACCGCGCTGGCCATCAGTTCCGATGGCCGCTCGCTGGCGGTGGGTGGCGCCGCGGGCGGCGTACGGCTGGTGAATGCCGCCAGCGGCGAAATGACCACCCACCAGTCGTTGGCCACCGCGAAGACCCGGGTGGTGAAGGACCTCGCCTTCGCGCCCGGCGATGCGCAGGTTCTGGCGCTATTGGGGCCGAGCGACGACAGCCTCGCGCGCGACTTCGTGCTCTGGGATTGGAAGCAGGGCACCGCGCAGCGGATGGCGCCGCGCAATTTCGACGGGCAGGTCCAGCGGGTGCGCTGGCTGCCGACGCAAAAACGCTGGTTCGCCGGTGTCTTCGGGACCTCCTTCACCGTGACCCGGGATCTGACCGATGTGCAGCCGCTCCAATTTTGGGGCAATCCGGCGGTATGTGTCTCGCGCGACGGCCGACTGGTGGCCGGGATGTACCAGGACAAGGGAGTCAGCCTGCTGAACGGGCCGCTGCTGCAGCCGGACGAACTGTTTCCGGATTCGGCCCATGCCGTGGATCCCGCGCTGGATTTCTCCTCCGATGGAAAATTCCTGGCGGCCGGCCTGCAGGATGGTCGTCTGCTGATCTGGTCCACGCAGGACGGCCGGCTGGCGGCTCGCCTGGATGCCGGACCGCGCGGGCTGCGGCTGTTGCAGTGGGTGCCCGGACGCCTGGCGTTGCTCACCGTTGGCGCCGGCTCGGCGCCCCTGAACCTGTACGACCTCTCGGCGCTGGCGGTCGGTGGAAACGCCTGCATGCGCCAGGCCGAACTTGATTTGCGGCGCAGGATGGACGGGTT
The DNA here is from genome assembly GCA_050730415.1 of Planctomycetota bacterium. Taxonomy (GTDB): domain Bacteria; phylum Planctomycetota; class SZUA-567; order H5-PLA8; family JBOHNC01; genus JBOHNC01. The sequence goes on along the minus strand of JBOHNC010000440.1, from coordinate 10,213 downwards.
CCAGATCAAAGACCTGACGCCCACCGAATTGGAGGTGGTGGCGGAAGTCCAGCCGGCGCCGGCGGCTTCGCCGCCCGATCCCAACGACGGCCCTTGAACGCTGGCGCTGCCGCCGACTCGCAGCCTGGCCCCGTTCGGCCCAGTCCGGCCCAGTCCGACGGGCACGTGGATCTCGTCCCGTGCCCGTTGTTCGGCGCCTGCCGCCTGTTCTGATCCCACCGGCGCTAAACCATGCACGCGGCGTCGGCTTGCTCAAGATCGCCTTCCACCGACAATCTAGCGGGCTGCTGAAAAAGGGGTCGAGCCGCGAATGGCGAGCGCCGGTTGCCGCCCCCACCCGTCGAACAGGGGACGGGAGCGTGCCGAAGGCTTTTTCCGCAGCCTGCTCGTTTCTTGAGTTTCCACGGGATGGCTCGGCGCTGGCGTGGGTTGCATTGCACCGCTTGGCCGCACCGAAGCTTTCCGGTTTCCGAGATCCATGCCATGTCCGATCCCATCCAACCGCCGCCCGACGAATTTGCGCGGCTGTTCCGTCAGAATCTGCGCGTGCCGGTTGCGCGCACTCTTTTGGCCGACACCCTTACCCCCGTCGCCGCCTACGATCTGCTGGTCCGCCAAAGCCCCGAGGCCGTCGGTTCCTTCCTGTTCGAGTCGGTCACCGGCGGCGAACATGTCGGACGATATTCATTTCTGGGGGTGAGCGCCGCGGAAATCGTCGAAGCCGACATTGCGCGCGCCGGGGACCTCGGCGGGCTGCGCCGCCACGCGCCGCACGGCCCGGTGCTGCCCGGCGATCCGCTGAAACTGCTCGAGCAGGTGCTCAGGGAGGAATATCCCGCCGCGCCGCTCAAGGGCCTGCCGCGCTTCACCGGCGGCGCGGTCGGCTATCTGGGCTACGACGTGGTGCGCCTGATGTACGGTCATAAGCTGCCACGGACGAAGCCGCTGCCCGCCCACCTGAAGCATTTCCCCGATCTGTTGTTCATGCTGTTCGATCGGCTGCTGATTTTCGACCACGCGCGCAAAACCGTCAGCGTGGTGGCGCTGTCCAGTCGCGGGCGGGACGACGCGGCCGAAGATGAAATCGACCGCGCGCGGGAAATCGCCGCCGGCAAAGTCGACGAACTGGCCCGGCAGCTCCACCATGCGTCGGTCAGCGCCAATCTGGACGTGAGCCAGCTCGACGCCGTCCAGCCGTTGCCCTATACCAGCAATTTCACGCCCGCGCAATTCGAAGACGGAGTGCGCCGCGCCAAGGAATACATCAAGGCCGGCGACATCATCCAGGTGGTGCTCAGCCAGCGCCTGACCGCGCACACCCACGCCGATCCGTTCACGATCTACCGCGCGCTGCGAGCGGTCAATCCGTCGCCGTACATGGTGCTGATGACGCTGCCCGGCGACCGCTACGTGATCGGGGCTTCGCCGGAGATGATGGTGCGGGTCGAAGGGCGGACGATCGAAACGCGGCCGATTGCCGGCACGCGCCGGCGCGGCGCCACCGAGGACGAAGACGAGCGGCTCGCCGCCGAACTGGCCGGCGACCCGAAAGAACTGGCCGAACACACGATGTTGCTCGACCTGGGCCGCAACGACATCGGCCGCGTGGCCGAATATGGGTCGGTGGAGATCGACAAGCCGTATTCGATCGAACATTACAGCCACGTGATGCATATTGTTTCGGGCGTCAAAGGCCGGCTGAAGCCGGGGTTGACCGCTTTCGACGTGCTGCGCAGTTGTCTGCCGGCGGGGACGCTGTCGGGCGCACCGAAAGTTCGCGCCATGCAGATCATCGACGAAATCGAACCGGACGCGCGCGGGCCGTACGGCGGCGCGGTGGGCTACTTCGACTGCGTCGGCAACCACGACAGTTGCATCGCGATCCGCACCCTGGTCGGGGTGGGAAATGAAATCCAGGTACAGTCGGGCGCGGGCATCGTGGCCGACAGCGACCCGAAAAGCGAATACCAGGAAACGCTGGCCAAAGCGAAGGCCATGCTCAACGCCGTCGCGCTGGCCGACCGCTGGACGAACGCGAAAAAGGCGTGAAGCAGTGCGATCAGCCGGCCTTCGGCATCGGCGGCTGACGGCCGCTCATGCTGGAGCTCAATTTTCGGCGGAGGTCGGGATCTTTGATCAGTTTTTCGATGGTGGGGTGGGAGAGTTCGCCGATGTTTTCGACCACCAGGTCGGGGTGGTAGGCGAAGCGCGGCAAGTCGGCTCGGCTGGTGCCCCCCGACAGCGTCAGAATCGTGAAGAACCCCAGTTGCAGGCCGCCGACAATGTCGGTTTCCATGGTGTCGCCGATCATCACCGTGTCGCCGGTGGCCAGGCGCAGTTCTTTGCGCGCCATTCGCATCATGATCGGGTTGGGCTTGCCGACGCCCATCGCTTTGAAGCCCGAAGCGGTCTCCAGCATGGCGACGATCGCGCCGCAGCCGGGTCGCATGCCGGTTTTGGTGGGGCAGTTCGGGTCGAGGTTGGTGGCGATCAGGCGGGCGCCGCCGAGGATCATCTGCAAGGCGGTTTCGATCATTTCGAAGTTGAAGGTCCGGCCCTCGCCCACCACCACGTAGTCGGGGTCCTTGTCCACCACCGAGTACCCGTTCAGATGGAGGGCGTTCAGCAGGCCGCCTTCACCGATGACATAGGCGGTGCCGTTGGGTTTTTGCTGCGCCAGAAAGCGCGCGGTCGCCATGGCGCAGGTGAAGACGTGTTTTTCGTCGGCGGGGATGCCCAGGCGTTGCAGCTTGGTGGCCACGTCGCGGCGGGTGCGCTGGCTGTTGTTGGTGAGAAAGAGAAAAGGTACGTCGCGTTTGAGCAGGTCGCCGACGAAATCCGCCGCGCCGGGCACCAGTTGCGCGCCGCGGTAAATCACGCCGTCCATATCGATCAGATAGCCAAGCATGGGTGAGGTCCTCCGTGGTTGCACGGAAGACGGAAACAAATCCAATGCCAGACCTGCAATCGCACGCAAAGATGGACGCACACGAGCGTTTCGAGTGGATTGCGGGGAGGCGTGGGGATGGACTCACGAAAAAATGCCACTCTGGCTCAAACCCGCCGCTCGGCGATGGTTTCCGCGGCGGCGTGCGTCGGCCGGTGCGGACCGGGGCAGGTGCGGCGGCCGAGTCACGGCCTTTACAATCGGCGGGCCTGGGGCAACCGTCACCTGCGTCGCAAGCAATCCGCGATTTTTGCCGGGCTGAAGCGCTGGCGGCTGTCAGGGCTTGGGTGCTCGGCCGGACACCGAGGGCGGCGCGGGCGTCGGGCCATGGGTGCTGTCGAGAACCACCGCGGGGATGGTTTTCCAACCCAGCTTCCGGCAAGCGGCCACGCGCAGGTGGCCGGCGAGCACATCGTAGATGTCGCCGCCGGGCTTTTTCACCACCATGATCGGCTGCAGCAGGCCGTGCGCGGCGATGCTTTCGGCGACCTGTTCGACATCCGGGAGTTCGACGGTGACGTCGCCCATGTGGACCTGTTCGAGTTTGACCTGCTGGATTTTGCTGGCTTCCTTGTCGGGTGGCAGCGAGGCGCGGGCGGCGGCGGCATCGGCCGCCACGGCGGCGGCTGCGTCGGCGGCGGCGGCGTCGGATTCCTTGCGTTCCAGCCCGGCGCGGTAGGAGTAAATAAACGGAATGGCCATGTCGACGGTGGTGGTGCGCCGTACCGCCTCGAAGATCTTTTTCTGGATGAGGTAGGAAAGCTCCACGCGGTCTTTGACCCGCGTCTGGTAGCGCAGGCGCAGGTAGATGCCGTAGTCGTAGAGGTCGGAACGGATGTAGGCTTCGGTGCCGGTGACGGCGATGATGTCGCCGGTGATCTCGCGGGCGGCGTCGAGCAGGATTTTTTCGGCCGCTTCCCAGTCGGAGTCGAACGTGATCCGGATGACCGCTTCGTCGAGCATGTAGGCGGCTTCCTGCGTCACCGTGTAGTTGATGACCACCTGGCTGAAGAGCATGGCGTTGGGCACCAGGATGTGCCGGCCGACGGCCTCTTCGCTGCCGATGCTCCCGCCGACCTGGTCAAGTGTGGTGTACATCAGCCCGATGTCCTGGACGTCGCCGGTCAGGCCCAGGTTGGGGAATTGGATGCGGTCGCCGGGACGGAACGGACGCTTGAGGCTGACCAGCACCCAGGCCGCGAAACCGCTGACCGGCGCTTGGAGGCTCCAGCCCAGCAGCATGCCGCCGAAGGCGGCGAAGGCCGTGCCGAAGGCGCCCAGCACCCCGAAACCGTACGCCACCGCCAGGACGACCACCAGCGCCGCGGCCAAGCGGTACAGCTTGCCGACCATCCTCCCCTCGGCCGCGGGTTTCCGTTTCCGCACCAGCAGCAGCTGGTTGCCCAGGATGAAAAGTTCGAAGAGGGCGACGAGGCCCGCGACGATGCCGACGAGACGAAAGGCCGGCTCCCCGTGCTTTGCGCCGCCCATTCCAGGCAGTTGCCAGAGCCCGGGAAAGGCCGCATCGAGGCCAAACGCGACGCCGGCCAGCACCGCCCAGACGGCCAGGAAAATACCTGTGCGCGTCAAATGGCGGTTGTTACTTTCAGCCAAGGTGCTTGCTCCAGGATGGCGGCCAGGGGGCGGGGCTCACCTGCGCCATCCGAACGTAAGTGTCCCGTTCTCTTGGGCGCTGGCAAGCGCAATTGGCGGTCGGCGCGAATTGGCGGTCGGCGCGCGATGGCTCGAAACAGAGCAATTCAAGGCCGGCGCTATGTTTCGGCGTGGTGGTCCCAGCCGGCCGGGACTTCGAAATCGTCCGCCGGCGCGGTGACGACCGCCTGGGTGCGTTTTTGCGATTCCAGTTGGTGCAGGCAGAATTGCACCGCCTTCTGGCGGTGAAGAATTCGCCAGGCCAGGAGCAGCAGCCATCCGCAGGCGAGGCCGTGAAACAGGACCAGCAGGAGCAGGCCCCACGCGCTGACGAAGGGCAGCACCAGGCCGCCAATCCGGATCGCCCACATTCCCACCGCTGCCGCCACCAGCAGGCTGAGGCCGAACCCCGCGACGATCGCCAGGCGGCGCTTTGAATATAACAGCGCCAGCGCGGAAACGGTGGCGAAGAGGAGGCCGCCGAGCACGCCACGCTCCACCAGCGTCGCCGAGCGCAACACGGGATCGACGCCTTCCGCAAACGCCACCACCAGCCACGACACGAGCGGCAGCATTGCCAGTTGACGCAGGCGGTCCTGTTCCGCGCGATTAAAGGCGATTCGTTTTTCGAGGCGGCTGATCCGGTCGGGGTCCGGCCGAGTCGCGGTGCGGGCCGGGGAGGCTGGTGGTTGCGGATCCATGGAACCTTCTGGCTTGAGGGGTGCGGCCGGCGAGGCGGTCGCGGATTCGCCAATCCCGGTGGGAACTGCGGCAACAGCCTCCGTGGCGGGTTCGCCGGGGACTGCGACTGCGGCTGTGACGGCGCTCGCGCGTGCGGCCGCCAGAACGCCTTCCAGCACCGTCGGCTGCTTGCGCCAGCGCCGCCGCAAAATCAGCGTGCTCACGCCCATCGCCGCCAACCAGACCAGCGCCAGCCACAGCGTGTTGACCTTCCGCGCCGCGCGATACAAAATGCCGAAGTTGTCGTAGGACGCCGCCATCAGCGCCGTCTCCCCGTTGCCGTCGCGCGCCATTGGATCGCCGCCATGCTGGAGGATTTTCTTCATCTCCGCCGGCGATGCATGGGCCGCCGCGATGGCAAACGGCGTGACGCCGTCCGGCGCTTTTAAATTGACGTTCGCGCCGTGGGCCAACAGCGCGTCAATCACCTTGACATTCCTCGCCAGCAACGCGACGGCCAGGGGCGGACTGGCGGGATCCGCGCCGTTGACATCGGCGCCGTGGTCGATCAGTGCCAGGCAGATTTCCTCGCCGCTTTGATACGTCGAGTCCCAATCGGAGGAACGCATGGAGTACAGATTCGAGACCGCTCGATCCAGGGGACTTGGCCTGCCTGGGAAGGTCTTGTTGGAGTCTGCGCCGCGGGTAAGCAGCAGCGCCACGAGGTCCACCCGGCCTTTATCGATCGCCCAATCCAGAAGGGTTGTGTACGGGGCAACCGCAAGGCCATTCGGGTCGGCACCATCCTTTACCAGGCCGATTACCCAGTCCGCTTTTTCTCGCGCCACGGCCAATTCCACCATCGTTTGGCCCGAACTGTTGGTCTGATTGGGGTTGGCGCCGTGGTCCAGCAGATCCCTGAAGATCGGGTCCAGATCATTCGGTGACGCCTCCTTAATTTGAAACGTTTGCGGAGAGGGGAACCACTCCAAAAAATTCGCCAGCGCGGTTTCCCCCAACTCACCGCGCGCGTCGGGGTTGGCGCCTTTTTCCAGGGCCAGATGAACGATGTCCGCCTGGTAGGCATCGCAGGCCTCGGCCAAAACCGATGTCGGCCCAGGACAAATTGCTCCCGTGGGATCGGGGCAGTGTTCCAGCAGCATCTTCACGGTCGACCAGTTATGCCAACCCGAGGCAAGGTCAAACGGTAGATAGCCAATACCGTCGGCACGATTGGGATCGGCGCCGTTTTTCAACAGCAATTGAATGAGTTGGTCTCTGGTCCACTCCGGCAAAGGCGCTCGATTGCCACCGTGGTTCAGGCTCAACAAATAGGTCAACGGCGTGCTAGGAAATGTGCCCCGGTGGTCTTCTTGCGGCAGACCGGTGGCATTTGGATCGGCGCCGTGGTCCAGCAGCAACTGCATTTCGGTCAGCTCGCCGTCATTCCAGTCCGCGGGGTCCTCTTCCGCAGCGCGGTATATGGCATCCATCAGAAGAGCGGTACAGGCGGTCTTTCCCTGCGCCGGCGTTTTATAGGCGGCCAGCAACAGTCGCAGCAGCGCGATGTCCCTTTTCTGCACGGCCAGCAGCAGCGGAAAATGCATCGCCTCGCCCAGGCTTGGATCGGCTCCATGCGCCACCAGGGCTTTCGCGTACACCGCCAGAATTTCAGGCGTGTGTTGCATCCGCAGGATCGAGGCCATCAGAATCGAGTCGCCGTTGCCAGCCTTCGCGTTGGGATTGGCGCCATGGTCGAGCAGCCATGTGAAGGCGGCGGCCTGTTGGCTGTACATCGCGCAGAACAGGGCATCCTCGGAATTTGCCGCGTCGGTTTGATCGATCAATCCGAGGTGGGCCTTTAGCAACGCCACCAGCGTGGGCAGGTTACCTTGGTGCGCCGCCTGGGCAAATGCATCGATCGTGGGGTCGTCGGCCTTGGTTACGCCCGTCCTGTCGGGAGTGCCGGCATCGGCGGCATCCGCGGCGCAGGCGCGCCAGGGCGCCACGCACAACAGAAGCACGAACGCGACAGCGCAGACGCTCACGAACCAGCGCCGATAAGGTTGGGGAAAACGGCTCGACATTATTTAACCTCTCGCCAGCCATTATAGAACGCTTGAATGACAATCGGCGCACGGCAGGAAAAGGTGGTTGGGACACAGGCCGCCTCTATCGCGCCGTCGAGGGAGAAGAGATGCGAGGAAGCTGGCCGCGACACTGGGCGTGGGCTTTGACCGACGGGCTTCGACCTCGCCTGTCTTGAATTTCTTCGCCAACGCGGCAAGGTTTCCTTGGAAGCCTTTTTCCAGAAGACCGGATGGTCGCCTGTGTAACGCAGCGTCAGTCCGCAGGTGGCGGCAATCTTTTCAACCAGATCCCGCACCGTTATAGGGGCAACTTCCACGGACACGAGGATCGCATTGCCCATAGGTTCAGGCCTCCGGTCCGCCTAAACCGTCGGTTTGTCGATTTTGCGCAGCGCGCTGTTCACCTTGCCCAACTGGCCGGTGCTGATTTCGTTCTGGCTGCCGCCGACCGACAAGGACACCGTACGCTGGCCGATGTGGTAGACCCGGTGGCCGCCATTCATGCGGACGGGGTGGAAACCGAGCGCGGCAAGATGCCGGATCACTTTGGCAACGCGCATGAGTCTCTCGCCCGCCTTCGATCAGGGTGGCAAACAGGCGTTCAACAACGGCGCCTGGGTCTGCGAACTCCGTTGTATTATATTATGACCAAATGCAGTAAAGACGTTGACACTTTTTCAGAGGCAAAAAGAGGCGCCGTGTCGAGCACCTCACACGCGAGCCTGCAACAACCGAGGCCCGATGGACTCCGCGCCAGACCCCATGGACCCAAAGGGCTCCGCCCAAGCCGCCCTGGTCCGATCGTGTCCAAAAACCTGGGGGACGGTGGCTTGATCGGGTAGAACGATCCAACTCGCCTGTTCTTCACTTTCCTTTTTCTTTGAGCATCCCCGCCAGTTCCGCCTTGGCGGCGAAATGGCTCGCGGCGGTATCGCTGTCGAGCCCATGAATGAGGGCATCGATGGCCGCTTTTTTCTCCGGCCGTTTTTGCTCCGCCATGGTTGCGTAGTCGATCAGATTCATGCTCTCGCGAATGGCCTTGAGCCGCAGCGACGGCAGCGGTTCGGCCGAGCCAAAATAATTGCCCGGCCAGATCAGATCGCGCGCGCCGGCGGCCTGTGAATACATCAGCGGTTCGGTCGGAGCATTCCGCCCCTTGCATGCCCACAGGTCGATCATCCATTGCTCGTAGCCGTTCAAGTGCAGTTCCCAGCAGTTGCGCGCGTACCGATCGAAGGTGGACCCGTTGACCAGCTTGCCGCCGGATTCGAACCCTTCGAGCTCCCCATAGTCGATCACCCAGCCATGCTGCGCATCGGCGAATTTGCGGAACATCGCCGCGCTCGTGGCATTCAGGAAACCCGGGTCGCGCGACACCGACCAGAATTGAATCTTGGGCGCCAGTTTTTCCAGCGCCGATCCGGAACGCTTCCAGTTGGAAATATCCACCCGGTAGCGGAAGGTGGCGCCGCCCGGCGCTTCGTCCTTCAGCGCATCCTCCAGAAATCCGGCGAAGAGTTCATGCCCCTGAAGGTCGCTCGCCGATTGCGGCTCATCCAGATCCCAATGAATGGAACCGTTCTTTTTTTCATTGTGGAATTCAACGAAGACGGTGTCTTTCCAGCCTTTCTCGCGGAAATGCGCCGCGAACAGTTTGCGCGCCTCGATGTTCTCCTTGCGATATTCCGCGGGGTTCTGCGAATTCATCCGGAAACTAACCGGCCAGTTGTAGTTGAACGGCAGCGTGAAATGCGTCACCGGCACCTTGTCGGCGAAGGCGCTGCCGTCGAGCACCGGGCCGACGGCGGCGTCGAATTCCTTCCAGTCGAACGCCAGCGCACCGTCCTTGCCGTGAATCACCTGCGGCGCCAGGTAGCCGGGGTCAATCGAGCCCGCATGATCGTAGGGGATTTCCACGAAGGAACAGCGATGCGCCCGCATCAGGCGCTGGATGGCGATATAAGTGGCCGGATCGCGCTTCAGGAACTTTTCGTAGTCGCCGTAGGAGTTCATCTCCACCAGCAGCGTAGGCCGGCGCGGCAGGTCGAACGGCAGGACCTCGAGCGCCACCGGAAACTTTTGCGGCTCCATGCCGGACTTCGCGGTGACCACCAGAGTGCCGGTGTAGGAACCCGGTTTGGTATCGCGAGGAACGGTGAAATCGATGCCGGCCGACCAGGCTTTGTAGACCCCTTTGGAAAACGGTTCGACTTCCAGCGACGATTTGCTGGGCAGGTCGAAGGACGGGGCCGGCTTGGCCAGCGGCACGGCGATTTCGGGTGCGCCCCAAATGCACCACGCCCGCCACGCCTGCTGGTCCGCGACCTGCGGCAGGTCCAAATGTATGTCGATGCCCTGCAAAGGATGGCTCTCCCAGTCGGTGAAAACCAATTGCACGGTCATGGTTTCGCCGCGCGCGGCATGCACCTGGACGGTGTGTCCGTCCCAGATCGGATTGGCCTTCTGCCAGTCGGTTCCGCCGTCGCCGCCAATGCCCGTCACGCTGTGGCCGGTCCGCGGGTCGATGGTGGTGAGAGCGTCGAGCGGCGTCACCGTGTTGGCCGCGGCCAGCGCGCTGCACAGGCTCAACAGGACGGTGGCGATCCAGGCTACCTTCATGATTGCATCCCTTTCAAGTTGTTCCTGCCGATCGGCGCACCGCTTGGGTCCGGCGCACCGGATGCCACACTCCACGCCGGACCGCGCCGAGCCAGCCGGACCGGCAGCCGAAACGGGCCCGCGAACGAAACGGAGCGTGGGCATGAAGCTTTAACCATGGCAGGATGGAAAATTTGCAACATTATCGCCTGGTTCTGTGGTTATCCAATGGTTGCCTCTATGG
>JBOHNC010000439.1:0-1665 GCA_050730415.1 Planctomycetota bacterium | reverse complement strand
ACGGCGCGAGGTAACAAAGCCAGGGGTTGCCGGAGGTCTTCCGCAGGCTACCCCTGGAAGCGGTCGCATCGACCACCCGCGCGGGCCGAGGCGATGTCGCGCTTCCCACGTTCTGCCGCGCGGAAGGTCGCAGGCGACGCGTTGAAATGCATTCGCTTCGTTGACCGCCGGGTGTGGTTCCGCGCGGTAGAAGGTCGGGTGCGTAAATCTGTTTCGGATCGCGCGGAAGCGTTGCCGCGCACCGCTTTCCCAGCAGACGGCTTCCGCGCTGCGCGCTCCAGCCGACTGCTGGGCTATGATTCTGCCGCGCCTCCGGCGCTAAAAGCATCATGCGGGCGGTGGCCTTGTGGCGTGAAATCAAGAACGGTGTGCAAGCCGCGGCTGGAAAACAAAAGGGCACCCAAAAAGATGTGGGTAATGCACAGGTCTCCAGACCCGGCTCTTGGCTTTGTCTTTTCTTGGTTTTTTCTCTTGGCTTTGCCTTCTCCCTGCACCCCTGAATTCAATCATGACGTGCCGCACTTCGAGCAAAATAAACCTGGGAACAAGCGGGCACGGAACTGCTGCGAGTGAAAATCGACTACGTCGCCGGAATTTTTTCAGCGGAGACGAGTGGCTGATGGGGCCGGCGCTCCTGGCTGGGGCCAGGCGCGCAAACTCGTGCCTGAACAGTAGGGCGCCGGCTACGCCGAGGTCGTTTCATCCGCGACGCGGTTCTGTTTCGAGTAGCCACCTTCCTGGCGTTTCTCGTTGATTTTGTTTTTGTTCAGGTAGGCGTCGGCGAAACTTTCGGCGTCGAACCCGGCGCAGATCGCCAGGCTGACCAGGAAATGCAACTGGTCGACGATTTCATGCCGCACCCGGTCGCGGTCGATGCGGTCTTTGCTCCACCATTTCCAGAGCAGTTCCTTGCGCAGTTCGCGCGCTTCGTCTTCCAGCGCGGTCAAGTAGTTGTTCAGCCAGCGGTTGGGCAGATCGTTGGGGCCGGTCTGGCCGTCGCGGAAGGCCTCCACGATGGCCTCCATCGTCAGCGGCGTGCCGGGCACCGCGTCGATTTTGCTCTTCACGAAGGTCAGGTCGTTCAGGCGGGTCTGCGCGGCAAATATCCGCGTCAGCAGATCGCCGGCGGGAGCGGCCACCGATTCGGGGGCAGGGGCAGGCGCGGGGATCGGAGCAGCAGGTGGGTTGGACATGGGTTGGCCTCCTAAGTCGCGACGGGATTGGAAAAATTCGCTCCGATTGTACTTCGATCGCCCGGCTTTCGATGAAAATGAAACCGGCCCCGCACCGTCCCGCCCCGCCCGCTTTTCCCACCGAGGACCTCGCAGCGCATGTCCGCCGCCGACATTCCGTCTTCCGACCCATCCGACGCGTCCTCCGCGCCGCACGCCGCGCCGCTCTGGCCGCCGGCGGTGGAGGCCATCGTCGCCGATCGGCTGGCTCGCCTGTACGATCCGGTCCGCGTTCGCCGCGCGCTGGAAGACACGGTGCGTCACGATCATCTGTGCCGGTGGCTGGCGCACGGCGCGACCGCGCCGCGCGAGCGAAAACCTGTCGCACCGACCGCCGCCGCGCCAGCCCTCGACGCGCCCGCTGCCGCGCCCTTTCCCGCGCCGGCCAGCGATCTGGAGCACTGGATCGATCTGGTGGCGCTGTGTCCGGCGG
>JBOHNC010000438.1:0-13978 GCA_050730415.1 Planctomycetota bacterium | reverse complement strand
GGCCGAACCGCCGAACCGCCGGCCGCGCCGCGAGCCTCGTCACGGCCGGCGCCGCCGAACCGCGCACGCCCCGCGCCCCGCAGCAGCGCTCGCCCGGGCGCGCTGCCACCGGCGCATGCGGCCATCCTGGCGGCCATTCCCGAGCACGACCCCATCTCCTTCGAAATGCTGCTGCAGTCGACGGGGCTGGCGGCCGGGGAGCTTTCCGCGGCCCTGATCGTGCTGGAAGTCCGCCGGCAGGTAAAGCGTCTGCCCGGGCCGGAATATGAACGGGCCTGAAATGCTTGGCAGGGCGGGCGCGGCTGGAGTATAATTTTCTCGGTATTTTCACAGGAGCAAGTCTGCATGCCGCCAACCTCGCGGAACGCGAGCGCCGCGCCGGTCTCCGGCAAAGCCACACCCGCCGCCGCTGCTCCGGTCACGCCCGGCGCCGACCTCGACCCGGACCTCGCGGCCCTGACCTCGTGGACCGTGGAGATGCTCACGGCCGAAATCCAGGCGCAGCGCGAACATCTCGCCGAGCTGGCCGACTTTCTACAGATTCTGCAGGACGACAATCACGTCAAGGATCCGGCGCTTGCGCAGCAGATGCTGGAATCGCTCAAGCGCATGGAACAGCGCATGCAGCGGTGGGAAACTGAATTTGCCGGCGTGGTAAAAAAATAGGCGGAAGGGTAAGCAGGCCGCGGCTTGCGCCGCGGGCTTTTTTTTCACGGGCCATAGGAGGCCCGTGCCACCTTTGTTCGGGACATTTTTAGTGCGTAGGACGCGCCGCTGCGCGTGCTTGCGGAAGTAAGTCTAAATTGCGAAGAGGAAGAAGAACGGCGAGTCAGGCCTCGCCTCAGAAGGGCGGCGTCAGGCCGCCACCCTCCCTATGTGCTTTAGCCGTTGCCGAAGAAGTCGTCGAGCGCGCCTTCGGCCTTGTCGAGGAATTCCTGGGAAACGTCGGTCGTGCGGCCGGCATTGCGCTGTTCGCACCGCGCCAGACATTCACTGATCTTGTTGGTCAGTTCTTCGGCGTACAGGCGGACCATGCCGATGGTGGTGCGGTCGTCGAACACGACCACTGACAGCGCCCGCTCGCTGACGAGCGACACGTGAATGTGTTCGTTCTTGCCCTGCAAAAGCTGCTGTGAAAATTCCTGCTCGCCCAGCATGTTGGCCACCGCGCGGGTGGACGCAAACGAGCCGGCAACCAGGGCCGCGATGCCGTCGGTGTCGAAGGCCTTGGTGAAGCCGCGCTTGGTGACCAAGTGGCCTTCCTTGTCGATCAGCAGGGCGCACTTGGCCTGCGACGCATCCAGGAAGTCGGTGAGGATCTTGTTGATCTCCTCGATGTCGTCTTCATAGAAGACCAACCGCTCCTTGCGCATCTTGGCACTGTAATTTGTCATTCTACGTTACTCCCTGGCCGCCGCCGGCATCCCGGTTGGGGCGGGCCGTCGCTCCTGCGGCCCCGTTGTCCGGACGCCGGCAGGTATTCTGCCCGCAGCGCTTTTCGGACGAACGGTCCCCGGACTGCAATTTATCCGGGCCTTTAAATTTCCCCACCAGTATACCCGACGAACCCGCCTGCACCGTGCAGGAGATTACCTCATGAGCACCAAGAACAGCAGAATGAACACCACCACCAGAATCACGGTGATGACCACCCACCAAACCGCGTTGCTCTTGCCCTTGCTCCCGGCGGCAATGACTTCGCGCATCCGCTCGGCGTTGGCCGGCGTGCTGGCCCGTCCACTGGCCGGACTGAGCGGTGCGGGGGTGGCCTGCGCCATCGCCTGCGCCAGGTGGGGGGCCGGAGCCGGGGAAGAAGGCATTATCGGCGGCGGGGAGGGCGGAGCGGACACGGCGGCGGCCGGCATCGGTGGCGGCGGCGGTGCAACAGGACGCGGCGGCGGTGGGGGCGGCGGCGCCGAGGGCACCCCGGCCGAAGGCGACAGCGCGGGCGGACGGGGCGGCACGGCTATCGGGCCGGATTGCCGTGTCACGGCCTGCATCGGCCCCGACGGACGGGGCGCCTGCGGAATGCTCATCACCGGCCGCGGCACCACCGACGAACCCGGCATGCTGGGAATTCCCGGCGCGGGCGGACGGGGCGGCGCAGGCGGGGGCGCCATCGAAGGACGCGGAACCGCGGTCGAGGCCGCCGCAGGCGGCGGGGCCATCACCGGCGGCGGTGGGACGGGCGCGGCCGGAGCGGGCGGCGGGGCCGAGACCGCCGGCGTCGCGGCCGACGATTCGGTCGCCTCGTCGGCAGCCGGATCGGCCGTGCCGTTCTGGCGGTTCAGTTTCTTGATCACCAGGCTGGACACCAGCTTCAGGGTTTTGAACACCGCTTTTTCGTCGGAAATCGCCACCGCCGGCACGAACGGCGCGTTCCACCGATTCAGCGACGCATTCAGTTTCTCGACCGCCATGGCATTCGGCAGGTCGCGCTTGTTGTATTGGATCACCAGCGGCAGGTCGGCAATGTCGATCCCGTTTTCCTTCAGATTTTCCACCAGGTTGTTCAACGAGGAAACGTTTTCATTCTCCATGTCCGGGTGGCTGTCGGCGACAAACACTACGCCGTCGGTGCCTTGCAGCACCAGCTTGCGAGTCTCGTTGTAGTACACCTGCCCCGGCACGGTGTAGAGTTGGAACTTGGTCGTCATCCCGGCCACCATGCCGAGGTTCAAGGGCAGAAAGTCAAAGTACAGCGTGCGGTCCTGCTCCGTGGCGATGGACACCAGTTCGCCGACCGAATCCTTTGGCGCCTTGCGGTGAACCACCTCCAAATTGGTGGTCTTGCCGCTGCGTCCGGGCCCGTAAAAAACGATTTTGCAGTTCACTTCGCGTGAGTGAAAGTTGATTTGAACCATAGACTCCTCGTTCTCCGATCTGTGTCTTCCTTCCGCCTGCGCCGGGGGGTGGCGTCCCACCCTGCGGCTGCCCGCCGGGACTTCGACTGACGCCGAATCCGGCGCCGTCGCAAGCTACAGAGTTGCTTTCACCACGATGGCGTCCACGGCATCCTTGATCTCGACACTCACCAACCCCAGATTCACATCTTTGTCCAGCAACACCAGCAACAGCGACGGTCCCGCATCGACCAGCAGGATCCGGTTGTCGCGGCCGGTGATCACGAAGCGCTTGAACTTGCCCAGCTTGATTTTCTTCAACGCGCCTTCCAGGCTCTGGAAGATGTTCGAACTCACCGCCCCGATCGCCTCTTCGTCGCAGTCGACGCTGAAATCCGAGGCGACGACGATCCCGTCGCGGTTCACGATCATCGACCCCTTGATGCCGCGGGTCTTGTTCAACTTGTCCAGAATCGTGAACATGCGCCTCTCCCCGTCCTTTGCCCCCGCCCTGTGGCAGGTCGCAGCGCCAATCCGGTCGATCCGGTGGGTCGGGCCCAACACCCGATCCACCGACTACACCTCCAGAATGCTCTCGGCAAAGGTTCGGATTTTTTTCTCCAGCAAGCCCAGCTTCAGCGCCGCGGTCGCGAACACCGCCAGGGTCATGTCGCCCAGCAGCATCAGGTGGATGTGGCCGTCTTCGCCTTCCACCACGCCGTCTTCGAAGGTCCCCACGCCCATGTAGGGCGCGTTGGTGCTCGCGGAGCGATAAATGTTGGTGATCAGCGCGCCGGCCAGTTCTTCTTCGATGTTGCTGTCCAGGGCCGCGGCAATCACCAAGCCGTAGGCATCGACCAGCATCGCGCCCATCACGCCGGGCACGTCCTTCAACACCTGAATCTCGGCGGTGATGTCAACGTCCTTGAGGGCGCTCGAAGCGCTGCGCCGCGCCGGCGCTTCGGCGGCGGGCTTGGGCGGGAGTTTGCTGCCGTGTGCTTCGGCCCCCGCAGGCGCGGCGGCGCTCCCGGCCGCCGGCTTGGCCGGACCGATGCCGGCCACCCGCTGCGCTTCCACCAGCATCGCTTTGATGGTGTCGTCGCCGGGGGCAAAATAGAGGATGTCTTCGAGCTTTTTCACCGCGTCGGCGGGGCGGTTCAGTTCCAAGTACACCTGTGCGAGCAATTTCAGCGCCATGTAGTTGTATTTGTCGAGTTCGACCGAACGCTCCAGATTCTCCCGAGCGTTGTCGATTTCCTTGCGCTCGTAGTAGACCTGGCCGAGCACCAGAAAGCAGCCGCCGTATTTCGGAAATTGCTGGATGCCGGCGCGTGTAACTTCAATGGTGCGGTTGAGGTCGCCGTCGGATTTATACAGTTCGGCGAGGCGGGCGTAGAGGATCGGATTGGGGGTGGCGCGGATTTTTTCCTGCAACCGCGCTTTTTCCTGTTCGCGCGCGGTTTTTTCCGCATCCTTTTGCAGATTCAGGATTTCTGGCGAAGTCGGAAACTTGGAGACAGCCTGCCTGAGCAGTGGCGCGACCTTGGCTTCTTCGCCGGAGTCACGGTACAGCAAGGCCAGCTTGACGAATAGATCGGGGGTGGGCCGCGTCCGCAGTTCCGCTTCCACCTTGGTGATCTTGTTGCTGCCGAAAATCTTGTCGAACAAGCCCATAAGAGATTCCTGAAAACCTCTCGTCCGTTCTGCGGCGACCGGCCACAGCCTTCGGACGGAGCTTCAACCCCGAAAGCCAGGCACAACCTCCTGAAGCCTTCCAGCCACCCAGCGGCTTCAAAACCCTCGTGGTGCATCGTGGCCGTTGTTATACCACGGTTTACTCGGCCGTCCGAGCGCCTACGGGGTTTTTTCAAAGCACAATGTGAACTCGGTCTTCCTTAATCTCCCATCCCAAACGACATTTTCAAGTCCTTTTTTGATTAATTGGGGGCCGCCATAGGAAAGGTTGCGTCCAAAACCCTTCGCGCGCGCGATTTACCGCTCCAGCCCACGGCCTATTCCCGCACCGCGCCGCGCGATTTGCCTGTCCCCTGTTCCCTGTCCCCTGCTCCCTGTGATGCCTTACTGCGTGCGCTTGAGCACCAGCACCGTCTGGTCGTCGGACTGTGTGAAGCCGCGGGTGAAAATGTGGATGGCGCCCAGCATGCCTTCGATCACGCCCATCGCCGAAGAATTCCCGTGGCGGTGGATCGACGCGCGCAGGCGGTCCATCCCGAATTCCTCTTTTTCTTCGGTCATCGCCTCCATGAATCCGTCGGTGAACATCACCAGCGCGTCGCCGGCGCTCAGTTGCATCTCGGCCAGTTGCGTTCCGCGGGTGAAGAGATTCTCGCGCACCGAGCCCAGCATCAGGCCGTTCGATTTCACGTCCATGACTTCGCGCGTCGCTCCCCGGAAGTAGCTCGGAAACGTGTGCCCGAAGCGCACGAACCGGAACACGTGGGTGCGCGGATCGATGATGCCGTAGATGCCGGTGACGAAGGTGGCCTTGTCGAGGTCCGGCAGGATATCGGTGTTCACCCGTGTGGCGACGGTGAGCGGGTCTTCGCCGGTCTGGGCGCGCAGGTTGAAGGCTTTTTTCGTGATGCCCATGACCAGGCCGGCGTCGAGCCCGTGGCCGGAGACGTCGCCCATCACCACGCCGGTGCGGCCGTCGGGCAGGGCGATGAAATCGTAGAAGTCGCCGCTGATGTGGTCGCAGGCGTGGTAGAACGCGGCGAACTCGTAGCCCGGCACGTTGGTCGGCGTCATCGGCAGCATGCGCTGCTGGACTTTGCGGGCGCGTTCGAGGTTGTGGCGGAACTCGGCGTTCTGGTCCAGATGCGAGCGGAGTTCGCCCAGCTCGTTGCGCAGCGCGTCCATGTAGCGGGTCGATTCGACATCGGAGGCCGGGGCGGCGGCCTGCTGCTGCGCAACCATCGCCTGTTGCTGCGCGGCCATCGCCTGCTGCATCGCCTGCATCTGCATCTGCTGCATGTTCATCGGCTCGCCGCCGCGCGCGGCCTGGAACTGCTGCGCCACCATCTGCATGTGCTCGACGGTCTTGCGCGGATCGGGCGGGCCTTCGCGGTAGGCGCAGGTGCCGCTGGTCAGATGGCCGACGATCTGCTGCGGCGCGGTGTGCTGGCGGGCCATCGGCGAGGACATGTCGACGTTGGTCACGACCTGCTCGCAGAACGGGCAGATCCAGCGGCCGTTTTTGTCGGCGAACTGGAAGACGGGGTTGCGCTGGAGCTGCTCGGCCACGGTGGCCGCGAACATTTCCTGTTCGCGCCGCTTGCGCAGGATTTCCTTGATGCGCTCCAGCGTCTGCCACTTGTTGGGCGCCTGCGAAAACGGAAAGCAGCGCTTTAAATGGCTGCGGATCGCGCGGATCACCTCTTCGACCGGGAGGGGCCGGTTGCCGGCATCGACGATGCGCACGTCGGTGGGCTCGACGCAGAACGGACACAGCCAGGCGCCGCCGGCGATTTGGATGCGCCAGGCCTTGTCGGCCATGTAGCGCGACTTCAGCCGCTGGAACAGGATGACTTCCTCAAGCTGAAACACCGGCATCACGGGGCCGTTGAGGCCGTCGGCTTTGGGGCAGACATCGAGCAAATGGGTGAGTGCAGCGTCGGGGAATTCCGGGGCGTGGGCGTCGTCGACGGCCGGCTGGCCGCAGTAGGGGCAGACCCAGGTGGCGCCGTCGTCGAGCACCATGTTGAAGCTGCGGTTCTGGGCGCACAACTGATCGAATTTTTCGCGGGTTCGCCGCGCAACTTTGCCGGGCATGGGGGGTTTTTCCTCGACCGCCGGTAACCCGCCTATCGCCGGGTGCCGTAGTGTCAGTCTCCCAAACTCAGTCCTCGAACGTGATTTCTTCCACATCGTCGAAAAACAGAAAGGCCGATCGGACGCCGAGAATATCGAGCATATCCAGCCAGGTCTGCGAGGCGCCGACCAAGGCCAGCCGGCGCGGCAGATCGTCGGCGGTGGTGAGCAGCCCGATCACCGCCGACAGCAGCCGCGAATTGGGATAGGGCACCGCCGCCACTTGGAACGCGACCGGCTTGTTGAGCCCGGCGGTGGCGGCCTTCAGGGCTTCCAAAATCGTCAGCAGGTCGGCGTTGCCGGGTTGCTCGTCGCCGGAGAACGTAAAAATGCCCCAGCGACCGGTGTCGCGCAAGTACAGATTCAGACTGTTTGTGCCCGCCACCAGCCGTTCCACGCAGCGCCTCCCCAAGCAATAACGAACGACACGCGGCCAGTCAGCAGGTTTTCCCGAAAAAACGGGCCGATTGTGGTTATATCGGCTGAAAGGGGGCTGCACCAGTGCAAATAGGTTCATTTTCGTGATTGGTGTTGCGCTGGGCGGCGCGGTGAGCGTTGGACTGGGCGGGCGACGCAGAGGGGGCGCAGGAGGTTCCCGGCGAAGAGGGCGGGCGCGGGGGCCCGCCCCTACGAACCCGACCAACACAGAATTGCTGCAGGTAGTTCGATGAAGCGGGCGAGGCGCCAAGCGATTTCGCCCGCGTTTGATTTGGAAAAAAGAGTGCGCGGTTTGGACGAAGAGCCGGCAAGATGCCGGCGCTCCCGGGAGTGGGCTTGGGCGCGGAACCGAATGGATGGTTTGGAGGAAGAAGCCGGTCTGATGACCTGTGCTCCCAAGGGGGCACGCGGCCTTTAAATTTGGTTTTCTCGGTGTCTCGGTGGTGAGCTTCTTACCCCGCCACGTAGGCCACCGCGTTCTGGAAGAGTTTCAGGCCCACGCCGGGCGGCATGCCGGTGGCGAAGTCGAGCTCCTTTTTCATCCGCGTCCAAGTCGGATGCTGGCAGGCCAGAATGTAGCGTTCCGGGTGCGGCATCAGGCCCAGCACCAGGCCTTTCGGGTCGCAGACGGCGGCGATGTTGCAGGGCGAGCCGTTCGGGTTGTGCGGGTACATCACCGCTTCCTGAATGGCGCTGGGCTTTTTGGTGCGCGTGCTGCGGCGCTGCGCGGCGGGCTGGTATTTGGGGACCTCCGGCGCGCCGATGAAGCGCGTCGAATGGCGGACTTCGCGCTGTGAACCCTGCGAATACAACAGCGGCGCCTGGCCGGCGCTGAGCAGCGCGCGCGAGGCCCGCGAATCGGCGCCCATCAGGAATTTGCCCTCGCCGTGCGCGACGGGCAAATCGAGCACCTGATCCTGCAGGCCTTTGGTCCAGATGCACGGCCCGGGCGTCACCAGCAGTTTCACCCAGCGGCATTCGAACTGGCCGGAGTCGTTGTTGGTCAGCGTCGCGACGCGCGGGTTGCCGTCCTTGTCGGGGCCGGGCAGAATGCCGGTCTTCACCAGCACCTGGAAGCCGTTGCAGACGCCGATCACCGGCCGGCCCTGCTCGACGAAGCCGCGCAGGTCGTCGCCCAGCCGCCGGACCAGTTCGTTGGCGAGAATCCGGCCGGCGGAAATGTCGTCGCCGTAGGTGAATCCGCCGGGCACGCCGAGGATATCGTAGTCGGCCAGGCGGCGGCTTTTGTCGACCAGCCGCTGCACGTGGACCAGTTCGACCGTGGCGCCGACCAGTTCGAAGGCGCGCACCATTTCGCGGTCGCAGTTGACGCCCGCGGCGCGCAGCACGATCACTTTGATTTTGTTCGCCGCCATGGTTGCTTCCCGGGTTCGCCTCCGCCCTGCACGCTTCGCCTCACGAAATCGCGCCGCGGAACTCCTTTTCCAGATCCATCAGATCGAGGTTTTCGAAAATCGGCCGCGCGCCGTCGTGGCACAGGATCGTCAGCAGTTCGAGCACTTCGCCGACCTGGCCGCAGGGGACCTGCCGCTCGGCCATCAGCGCGGTGAATGCCGCTTCGTTTTCCGGCGCGACTTCGACCAGAAAGCGCGAGTTGGATTCGCTGAACAGCCGCATGATGCCGTGTTCGTCGGCCGGTCCCGCGTAGGGCGCCTGCGCCAGATTCAGATGGATGCCGACATCGCCGGCGAAGGCCATTTCGGTCGCCGCCACCGCCAGCCCGCCCTCCGACAGGTCGTGGACGCTCAGGCACAGTTCGCGGTCGATCGCCGCCGTCATCGCCTGCATCGTGCGCGGGGCTTGCTTGAGGTCCAGCCGTGGCACCCGCGCCGACCGCCCGCCGGTCACCCGCAGGTAGTGGCTGCCGCCCAGTTCGTCGCGCGTGGCGCCCACCTGGTAGAGGTGATTGCCGACGCCTTTCAGGTCCATCGTCACACATTTGCGGACGTCATCGATGACGCCCAGCGCCGAAATCAGCAGGGTGTGCGGAATGCAGATGGTTTCCTCGCCGTGGCGGAATTCGTTGTTCAGGGAGTCCTTGCCCGAAATGAACGGCGTGCCGAAGGCGATCGCCGCCGCGGTCGCGGCTTCGGCCGCGCGCACCAGCGCACCCAGGCGGTCCGGCTTGCGGCAGTTGCCCCAGCAGAAATTGTCGAGGATCGCAATTTTTCCGAACGGCGCGCCGACCGCCACCGCGTTGCGCACCGCTTCGTCCACCGCCGACTCGGCCATCGCCGCCGGGTCGATGTCGCTGTAGCAGGGGTTGAATCCGAGCGCCAGCGCGACACCTTTCAACCCGTCCAGCTTGGGCAGAATCACCGTGCCGTCGGCCGGCCCCTGCGCGCGCACGCCGCACAGCGGTTTCACCACCGTCCCGCCCTGGACCTCGTGATCGTATTGGCGGATGATCGATTCCTTGGAGGCGATGTTGGGACTGGCAAACAGATCGCGCAGCACCTTGCGCCAGTGCTTGGCGTCGGCCGGCGGCGGCGGCAGTTCCTCGGCGATTTCCGGCGCCTGCCAGACCGCCGGCTGCACCGCTCGCGGCAGGCCTTCATGCAGGAAGGCGTTGCTGAGTTCGCCGACCTGAGTGCCGTCGACGGTGAGCACCAATTTGCCCGAGTCGGTGAAGGCGCCAATGTCGGTGGCTTCGACGTTTTCGCCCGCGCACAGGGTCAGCAGTTCCGCCAGTTTCTCGGGCGGGACGGCCAGCACCAAGCGCTCCTGCGCTTCGGAAATCCAGATTTCGGTGTAGGTCAGGCCGGCGTATTTCAGCGGGACTTTTTCAAGCTCCACCGCGACGCCGCAAACGCTGCCCATTTCGCCCACCGCGCTGGACAGGCCGCCGGCGCCGCAGTCGGTCACCGAGCGGTACAGGTCGCGGTCGCGCGCCTGGAGCAGCACGTCGGTCATCTTTTTTTCCATGATCGGATTGCCGATCTGGACCGCGGTGCCGTGCAGCATTTCCGACTGGTCGGTCAGTTCGATGCTGGAGAAGGTCGCGCCGTGAATTCCGTCGCGGCCGGTGCGCCCACCGATCACCACCACGCGGTCGCCCGGCTGCACCGATTTTTCGATTTTCGAATTGGGAATCAGCCCGACGGTGCCGCAGAACACCAGGGGGTTGCCGACGTAGCGCGGGTCGGAGTAGACGCCGCCGTGGACGGTGGGAATGCCCATGCGGTTGCCGTAGTCGCGCACGCCGGCGACCACGCCGTGCAGCACTCGGCGCGGATGCAGCGCGCCGGCGGGGACATCGTCGAGGGGCAGATCGAGGGGCCCGACGCAGAAGACGTCGGTGTTGGCGATCGGCCGCGCGCCGCGGCCGGTGCCCAGGATGTCGCGGATCACGCCGCCGACGCCGGTGCCCGCGCCGCCGTAGGGTTCGATCGCGCTGGGGTGGTTGTGGGTCTCGACCTTGAAACAGACGGCGTCCTCATCGTCGAAGCGGATCACGCCCGCGTTGTCGACGAAGACCGACAGGCACCAGTCGGCGGCGATTTCCTTGGTCGCGCGGGCGATCGTGGCCTTCAGCAGATTGTCGATCCGCCGGCCCTCGAAATCGACGATGCCCTTCAGCGTCTTGTGCACGCAGTGTTCCGACCAGGTCTGCGCAATGGTCTCCAGCTCCACGTCGGTGGGGTCGCGGCCGATCGAGCGGAAGTGCGCCTGGACCGCCTGCATTTCAGCCAGGGTCAGGCTCAGGCACCCGACGATGCTGAGGGTCTCCAGCGCCGGGTCGCTCAGGTCGCGCAGCGGCACGGTCTTCAACTGGAACGGCGCGCGCCCCGGATGGGGCGGCGCGGCATCCACGTGCCCGCCGAACACGATGTCTTCGATGACCTGGTTGGCCAGGATTTTTTCGGCCGCGATGTGCGTCACCGGCTCGCTGATGCCCAGGCTGAACAGGTAGCGTCGCCCGGTCCGCACGTCGCTGACCTGGCTGTAGCCCAGGTCGGCCAGCGCCTTCATCAGGCTCTCGCGGGTGGGCTCCATCACGCCGGGCTTCAGCACGATTTCGACCGGTCGGAAACCGGCGTTGTAGATCGGCTCGATCGGCGTGTCGACGGTGAAGGTCTCGGTGATGGCGTCGGCCAGCAGTTCGCGCGCGATCGCCGTCGCGTCGTGCGTGGTGACTTCGCCGTACAGGTGGTAGACCTTCACGAAGCGGACGGTGCCGGTGGCGCGGATGCCGAGGGCGGTGAGCTCCCCGACGATCTGCATGCCGACAGGATCGGCCAGTTCGGGCCAGAGGGAAACTTCGATGCGGTGATGAGCCATGGTTGGGGGTCGCTTCGGGAAAAACCTAGACGCGGCGGCGATGCGGCTACAGGCCGTGAATCCGCCGACGCTGGGCGGTTGCCAGATGCTCCTTCAACGCTGCAAGGTCGCCTTTTTCGAGCCACCCGGCCTGCTGCTCGAGTTCGCCGCTGAGTTCCCGCAGCGCGGCGGCGATGGCGGCCGGATTCTCGGCACAGATTTCGGCCCACAGGTCCGGGTCGCCCTCGGCCACCCGCGTCATGTCCTTGAAGCCGCCGCCGCAGAACGGCGCGGCCTCGGGCGTCTGCAAGTTCATCAGCGCCGCCGCGGCCAAATGCGGCACATGGCTGGTGCGCGCCAGAATCCGGTCGTGGACCTCGGGCGCCAGCGTGCGCACGCGCAGGCCGAGGGAACTCCAGAACCGCCCGAGTTGGTCCACCGCTTCGGGATCGGACCGGTCGGTGGGCGTCATCACGCAGATGGCGCCCGACAGCAGGACTTTTTGCGCGTAGGCCAGGCCCCGCTTTTCGCTCCCGGCGATGGGATGGGAGCCAACATAGCGGATGGCCGGCTTTTTCTGTTTCTTGCAGAGCTTTTCCAGCGCGGCGACCAGGCGCTCCTTGGTGCTGCCCACGTCGGTGAGAATGGCGCCGGATTTCATCTGCGGCAGGGTTTCGGCCGCCATGCCGGGGATGCTCTGCACCCCGGTGGCGAGAATCACGAGGTCGGCGTCCTGGACCGCTTCGTTGGCGTCGCAGGTGGCCTGGGTGCAGGCCTTCAGCCGCGCCGCCACCGGGATCAGTTCCTGGTGGCGCACGAGGCCGCTGACCACCCGTGCCGAACCGTGGCGGCTGGCCGCGATGCCGATCGCGCCGCCGACCAGTCCCAGACCGAGAATCGCAATTTTTTCGAAGACCACCATGCGCCCAGCGCCTCGCCCGATTGCGTGTATTCGCGTGGACCTAACTCTAACAGGCGTTTGCATTCAATCCATGCCCGGCGGTCAAAAAGAAACCCGTCCCATTCGCCCGCTACAATGATGTCGCTGCACTCCCGGGGGGATGAAATTTCCATGGCCGCAATGTACCTGCCCGATGCGCTCGATCCCGCCCGCTGGCGCGCCGGCGACAGCTTTCTGCCGCGGGCCGACGCCGCCCCCTGCCGCCTCGAACGCCGCTGCGCATTCGACTTCCTGCCCGCCCGCGAAACGCTGATCTTCGAAGGCGCCCGCGCCCTGTACCGCCCGCCGGGCGCGGCCGACTGGGTCTGGGACGGCAGCCTGCAAGTCTGGGTCCAGGTCATCTTTGCTCCGCCGGATGCGCCGCTGCGCCGCGCCGGCGACGGCCTGCTGCCGCGCGTCCTGCACCGGCCCGCCAGACCGTCACCGAGCCCATCGCCGGCCGCGGCGCGATCGGAGCCGCCTCCTTCGCCGCACGAGAGGCCGCACGAGAGGCCGCACGAGAGGCCGCGCGAGTCGCCGCGCGAGACTCCGCGCGAGACGGACGGCGACGGTCAAGCCGGGGACCACGCGGCGTTCAACATTCTGCCGTATGTTCTGGACCGCTGCAGCGGGCCCGACTTCGACCTTTTCATTCTCGATTTGCGCGGCGGCCGATCGCTCGAAGACATCGGCGCCAACGGCTGGGCCGAAGCCGGCACGCCTTCGCCCTTCAGCCCTGCCGGGGCGCTCGAAATCCTGCGCCGGTTGGTCGAGTTGAACCTGCTGGTTGCTCGCGCCGGGCTTTGCCTGACCTGCCTGCACCCCGGCCAGGTGCTGGTCGACGAGAATCTGAACATCCGGTTGCGCTCGGTCCCCACGCTGGTTCCCTGCGCGGCCGATGGCAGCTTCCCCGCCGACTGGCAGCGCGACCTGAACGACTCCGCCGCCGCCCTTCTGATTTGCGCGCCGACGGATCAGGCCAATGGAGCCGATCGGCCCGGCCCGCGCCCCCTCGATGGTCGGCTGCGCTACCGCTGGCTGGCGGCGTTCGTGCATTTCCTGAGCACCACCCGTTGGAAGGCGGACCGCGCGCCGGCCGAAACCTGGCTGGCTTCCTTTTTCGACCCGGCCAATCCGCGCCCGCCGGAACCCTGGGAGACCGGGCTGTTCCTCGCCCTGTTCGAGGAACCCCGTGGCTCGGCGGACCCCGCCGCGCGCCTGCTGTCGCGCCTGTCCGCGCGCCGCCGACCGCTGGTCCGGCACTTCAGCCGCGAGGGACTGGCCGCCGCCGCGCGGCTGCTCCACGCGGCCCTCGCCGGCGAAGATTGGTCCACCGTCCTGCGGCTACAGCGCCAACTGGCCCACCAGCGCGCGGACATTTGCCGCCCGGCTGCCGCTGCGCCGGAGGGCGCCGCCGCCGCCGCCGGCGGCGCGATGGCTGCTCCCGCCATCGACGAAGACGACCCGGCCGCCTCCGCGGAGCATGCCGAACTCGACGGGCTGCTCCAGCGCGTCGACGGCTGCGAAGCGGCCTGCCGCCGCGCCGAGGCCCTCGCGCGCACGAGCCGGCCGCCCGCGCCCGCCGCGGAAGCCGCCGAATCCGTCCGACCCACCGTCCCGGCCGACCGGGCCGACCGGGCCGACC
>JBOHNC010000437.1:0-6208 GCA_050730415.1 Planctomycetota bacterium | reverse complement strand
GGCCAGCCGGGCGGAATCTCCGCCCCGGCCGGAGCAACCCCTGTTTTTTCCGCCACGCCTGTCGACGCCGCAGCCGGGGACGCCGCAGCCAGGGACGCCGTGGCTGGGGACGCCGTGGCTGGGGACGCCGCGTCCGGGGCGAGCGGGCTGGTGGCTTGCGGAGTGCTCGTGCGAAGACCCATGGCCGGTCGATTCCTTCCTGATGCCTCAGCGCTGATAGACGTAAACTTTGCCGCCCGCGCAAAACGCCACGCAGCGGCCGTCGGGCGTGGCCGTCATCGCGGTCACCGATCCGGCCAGGGGATATTCGCCGAGTGTCACGCCGCCGGCGCTGGCCAACAGGCGCAGTTCGCTGTGGACCGGATTCAGCTTCACGTTCATCAGCTTGGTCAGGCCGAGCTGGTCGATCAGGTCCTGCGGCGGCAGCAGCAGGTTGGGCACATCCACCCGTTGGAGCACCAGCGGCCCGGCGCAGAAAAACGCCTGGCTGGCGGTGACATCGACCGGCGTGGGGGTTCCCCCCGGCCGGGCCGAAGGAAACTGCGCCGTCAGCGTGCCGTCGGCCGCGCGCGTCAGCGGCGCGGGCACGCCGTCCACCAGCGCCCAGGTCGCGGCGTTCCATTGCGCCGTCCGCCGGCCTTCGATCGTCCAACTGGCCGCCGCGGTTCCGCCGAACACCACCAGTTCGCCGGCGCGGAATCGCGGTCCATTCCGGCCGACGATCCCCACCTGGTCGCAATCGGTCTTGCGCGCGCTGAACAAAATCGAATCGCCCTTGCCCGTGACCGTGTCGAAGGCGACCACCCGCCGGCCGTCGGCCTGCAAGCCGTACAGCGTTTTGCCGTCGGCAGCCAGCGCGAAATCGCGCCAGCCCGGCAGGGGTTCGGCGTCCGGGTGGGGATCGGAAAAGGTGACGGCCTGCTCGGGGGCCGCGAAATCGACCGCGTGCAGATCTTCCGACTGCGGCCCCCGGGCGCGGAAATACAACCGCCCGCCGTCCGGCGAAAACGCGATCTGCTGCGCGATCGTGGCGGTGTTCACCGTCGATTCCTCGCCGTTTTCGAGATTGATCCGCGTGATGACGAACGTCCCGCCGACCGCCAGCCATTTCCCGTCCGCCGTCAGCGCCAGGCTGGCCACGTGACCCGGCACGGTCTTCATCAGCATGCACCGTCCGATCCGCCCATCCGGCGTCGACAGCGCGATCTTGCCCTTGTTTTGCATCCAGTGTTCGTTGAGCGCCTGCAAGCGGTGCACGTAGTCCGGGTTGGCCGGGTTCTGCGCCACATCCAGGCCGGCATCCAGCCCCGTCATGCGGCGCAGGGAGGTCGCCGCTTCCTGTCGGACTGTTTCCTCGTGGTCGCCCAGCGCCGCCAGCACCCGCTCGACGTTGTCCTCCGTCGGCCAGGTCGGGACCGCTTCCACCGCCGCCAGCCGCACCGCCGGATTGCCGTCGAAAATTTTCTTGCCGATCCCATCGGCCGACTTCGCGTCTCCCGCCTCCGCCAACGCCCGGATCGCCGCCACCACCACCGTCGGCGACGGGTCCTCCAGGCATTTGCGCAGCGTGTACAGTTTGTCCGTCCCCGGCTGCGGAATCAGCGCGTACACCGCCAGCGTGCGCAGCCGCGGGTCCTGGTCCGCACACAACGTGTCCAGCACCCACTGCTGATTGCCGCGCTGAAACTCCGTCACCAGAAACAGCGCCATCGCCCGCATTTTGGGGTCGGTGTCCTTCAGCGCCTTCGGCAGCCACGTCCAGCCGAAATCCTGGCCCGTCGCGCACAGCACCAGCAGCGTGTGCGTTCGGACCGTCACGTCGTCGTCGGTCAGCAGCTTCTGAAAGGTCGGCTCCGAATCCGGCAGGTAGCGGCACAGCACCATCAGCGCCGAGGTCCGCAGATCGGCGTCGGGGTGATGGCACTTCTCGAACAGATAGTCCATCTGCGCCTGGATTGCCTGCCGGTGACGTTCCACCGCGGCCGCCATCACCGGATCGGGCGGCCCCACGTTCGGCAGGAACAGCGGAGTGCCTTTGGTTTCGCGCGGCGCGATGGTCACGCCGTCGGGACGGATCACCTCTTTGCCGCGCATGACCGGCGTTTCAAACCCGGAAAACAGGTAGCCGCTCGAAAAATTCACGAACACCTGCGCGCCGTTGTCCAGCAGCGTCACCGGTTCCCCGATCACCTGGTTCGCCGCGGTGTAAAAATTCCGGAAGTGCCAGTGCCCGGCGTCGTCCTGCGCGGCCACCTGGAAATGGGCCAACGCGCCGCGCCGGCCCAGATAGATCAGGGTCGGAAATTCCCCGTGCGCGATTTTCGTCCAGAGCGCCTCGTCGATGCCGTCGGGCTTGGCCGCCGTCGCAGCGGCGTTGGCCCCGGCTCCGTTGGCGCCGTTCCCGCCGGCCGGGTGCGCTGGATCCAAGGGCTGCGGCGGCAGAATCGCGGCCCCGCCGTCCGGCGCCGGATGGGGCGCCGGAGCCGGTGGCGCCACCAGCGCGGGCGCTTCATCCGCGCGCAGACTGCTCATCACGCCCGACCACGCCGGAACGCCCCCTGCCAGCGCCGCCACCGTCAACGCCACCGCCGCCAGCCGCGCCGGGGTGCCCACTCTGGATGCCGTCCGCCGCCCATTCACGTGGATACTGTCCCTCCGCGGCCCCTGCCGCGCCAACCCGCCTGCTCTTACGTTCGCCCGCGACGCAGCGCTCGGCCGTGCCGTACAGGTGCAACCGCGGTCGCGTGGAGTTTAAATGGTACCACCCCCCGGCCGGTCCTCTGCCGATCGTTCCGCAAAAACGGCCTCGGCCGGTCCAAGCACACCCTCTCCCGGTTCTGTAGACGGACCGAACCGTGGAATGCCTTGGAATTTTTGCGCGATTTTTCGCATACGATCCGGCCGCGGTGCATCGCGCTTGAAATGTCCCCTGCATTGTGGCACGGGACGCCGTCCCGTGCATAAAAAGTGCGCGCGAAGCGCGCGCCTTTGAATCTGGAAACGGAAGCGCTGAATGCGTGAACCAGGGTGGGTGATCTCATGGTCGTAAAAAACATCTACATCGAATCATGGGACAGCGTCCCGTGCCACAATGCAATTCAAATGTGAACCGACTCGGCAATGCGAAGCGATGCCGCAGGGTGAGTGGCCCCCAAGGCCCCCCGGCGATTCCTTGCGTGTGCTCGCCCCGGCTTGCGCGGGAGCCCTATAATCGGTCCGGTTTTTCCCTTCATATCCGGTCCGATTCTTTGCGCGAGGTTCCCCCGGCATGGCGCCGTCCCCCAAAATTCTGATCATCGGCATCAACGGTTTCATCGGCTCCGCGCTGGCCGAAGCGCTTCTCGATGAAGGCCGCTGCCGGATCATCGGCATCGATCTGCATGACAGCGGCTTGACCGCCCACGCCGGCGATCCGCGCTTCGAATTCCACCGCGGCGACATCCTGAAGGAACAGGCCTGGCTCGAAAAACAGGTCGCTGCCTGCGACATTGTGTTTCCGCTCGCGGCGATCGCTCAGCCCGGGCTGTACGTGACGCATCCGCTGCGCGTGTTTCAGCTCGACTTCGAAGCCAACCTCGCGATCGTCAAAATGTGCGTGAAACACAAGAAGCGAATCGTCTTTCCGTCCACCAGCGAAGTGTACGGCATGTGCCCCGACGAGTTCTTCGACGAAGACACCAGCAACTTCGTGCTGGGGCCGGTTTCCAAGCAGCGCTGGATTTATTCCTGCTCCAAGCAATTGCTCGACCGCGTCATCTACGCCTACGGCCGGGAAGGCCTGCGCTACACGTTGTTTCGGCCCTTCAACTGGGTGGGCCCGAACCTGGACGCCGAAGCCGGCGGGGGGGCGCGCGTGGTCACGCAGTTCATCCGCAACCTGCAGGTGGGCGAACCGCTGCGGGTGGTCGACGGCGGGCAGCAGCGGCGCTGCATGACCGACATCCGCGACGGCATCGACGCGCTGGTCCGCATCGTGCGCAACAAGCGCGGCCAGGCGGACGGCCGCATTTTCAACGTCGGCAACCCGGCCAACGAAATCTCCATCGCGCACCTGGCCGAACGGATCCGCAGCCTGTACTGCGAGTTCACCGGGACGCCGATCGGCCAGGCCGCGCGAGTCGTGGTCGAATCCGGCGACTCGTTCTACGGCGCCGGGTACCAGGACGTGCTGCGCCGCAAACCGGCCATCGAGAACGCCCGCAAGTACCTCGGCTGGGAACCCCAGTTCGACCTCGACACCATCCTGCGCAGCACGGTGGAACTCTTCCTGAAGGCGCATCCGACGCCGCCGGCTCCGGCCGGGAAGGCCGCCAAATCGGCCCGCACCTCACGGCTTGGGCGCCGCGCCAAGGCCGCCCGCGGCGCGCCGCGCGCCCGTGGGCGCTGATCGCCTGCCGCCATGTCCACCGCCGCCGATCCTGCGCCTGCTTCGTCCAGCTCGCCCGCGCCGGGTGAATCGGCCGCGCCGGCGCTGGCGCTCAAAATCGACATCGACACCGACCGGGGCTGCCAGGCCGGCCTGCCGACGCTCCTGCGGCTGCTGGACCGACACCAGGTGCGAGCCACTTTCTTTCTGACGCTGGGGCCGGACAACATGGGCCGGGCGATCTGGCGGGTGTTCACCGAGCCCGGCTTCCTGAAGACGGTGCAGCGGCGCGGCGGGGCGAGCACCTACGGCTGGAGTATTCTGTTCAAGGGATTCCTGTGGCCCGGGCCGGTGCTCTGGAAGAAGCACCGCGACCTGTTCCGGTCGATCGCGGCGGCCGGGCATGAAGTCGGGGTGCATGCCTGGGACCACCACCACTGGCAGCGGCACGCGCCGGAGCTCGACGCGACGCAGGTGCGGGCGGTCTGGGCGCGGATGGTGGAAGCCTTCGAGGCGTTGTTCGGCCGGGCGCCGACCTGCGCCGCGGCGCCCGGCTGGCGCTGCGCGGCGCCAATGCTGGCGCTGGCCGACGAACACAGGCTGGCCTTCGTGAGCGATGTGCGCGGCCAGGCGCCGTTCCGGCCGCGGATGGGCACGGTGAGCTACGCCACGCCGGAACTGCCCACCACGCTGCCGACGCTGGACGAGCTGATCGGCCGGGGCGACCTGGCGCGGGAGCAACTGAACGAGCGGCTGTTCGGCGAGCTGAAGCCCGGGGGGTTCAACTGCCACACGATTCACGCCGAGATCGAAGGGCTGGACGGAGCGGGGCTGTTCGACGGGTTTTTGGCGGGGGTACGCAGCCGGGGCTACACGGTGGGGCCGCTGGGGCCGGTCGCAGCGGGGCTCGACCGGGCGAGTCTGCCGGTACATGGGGTGGTGGATGCGACCTTGGAAGGGCGGAGCGCGCCGGTGTCGACCGAGTCACTCTGACTTGGCTTCGGAGTGGGCAGCGGAAACCGGAGTTTGGGCGGTGGATGAGAGGGAAACGGGGGTTTTACAAAACGAAGCTACCGTGACATAAGATACTTTCTTTTGGGCTTGGTTGGGGCCTCCGAACACATATATTCTGTCCCTCAATGCATAACTTATATGCTTTTTGATTGGTTTGGTGGGTGGGCAGGTCTGCCGTCCCTGGCGGGACGCTGGGTTGTATTGGTCCATCGATTCCCAGCACGGCGCTCGGCTACGCCTCGCTTCGTGCTGGGCACCATTTCTTGGGACCGTCCCTGCCGGGACGAAGAAAAACGCCGATGCATCCAGGTAATTTTTGCGGTGCATCCTGTAGCTGAAGGCGGCGGCGGAAGGAATGTATTTTCGGCCGAGGTTTGGGACGATCCGTGTGGGAATCGGTGGGAGGTGCGGTATCGACCTGTGTGACAGGGGCCCGCGCCGGGCGGTCTGGCGGCCGCGTCCGGGGGCGCTGTTGGCGCGAAGAGGGGGAAAGGTGCGCGCTTCGCGCACTTTTTTATGCACGGGACTGGCGACCCGTGCCACGATGCCTCGGGCGGTTGGGAGGGATGGGGCGAATGCCGGAGCCGAAGGGGCGGATTGGGCGAAGAGCGGGCGTGCCCGCCCGCGGGCCCGGGGAAGAACAAGAGAGCGCGAAACGCGCTGTCCCGCGGAAACGCTCGCGGACTCGCTGGACACGGGCTGGTCAGCCCGTGCCACGTCCGGATGCGCGCTTACGCGCGCAAGAGAGTAGGGTGCGCGCTTCGCGCGCACTTTTTTATGCACGGGACTGGCGACCCGTGCCACGATGCCTCGGGCGGTTGGGAGGGA
>JBOHNC010000436.1:0-2461 GCA_050730415.1 Planctomycetota bacterium | reverse complement strand
GCGCGGACCTCCAGGCGAGTCGGATGAGCATTGCGGCTGAGGAGATCGAGCGCGCTCATGATCATCCCCGGCGTGCAGAAGCCGCATTGCAGGCCATGACAGGCCTTGAACGCTGCCTGCATCGGATGCAGGGAGCCGTCCGCCGGTGTGATCCCCTCGATGGTGGTGATCTCCTCGCCGGCCGCCTGCGCGATGAGCACGTTGCAGCTCTTCACCGCGCGGCCGCCGATGAGCACCGTGCACGCGCCGCAGCTTGCCGTATCGCAGCCGACGTGCGTGCCGGTGAGCCGCAAATGCTCGCGCCGAAAAGTGACGAGCAGGGTGTCGGGATCGGCCTCGGCCGCCACGGCCTTGCCGTTGACGCTCAGTGGAATCGGCGGCGACATCGGTGGTCTCCTGCGCGGCGCGTCCGCCGACCGATGATCCTGCAAGGTCGCGGGCCCGGCAAGAGCGACGATGGTGCCGCCGGTCGGTCAAGGGGAGCGATGCCGGGCCGATTCCGGTATGGTTACCGATTTTCATTGCTGGGGGTCGTCAATGACCGCAACCGATCGCCGATCGCAAGCGCCGCGGACCGCGGACGTTTCCATGCTGGCTCTCGTCTTCGCCTTCGCGGCGGCGCTGCTCCTGATCCCCGCCTCGCCGGCGCAGGCGCAGGGCGTCGCCGCCGCGGCCCAGGTGCCCTTTCCGCGGGGAGGCGCGCGCCAGGAGGGCCCGGTGCCGCTCCTGGCCTATTCGCAGCTCAAATGGCGGCTCGTGGGACCGTTCCGCGGCGGCTGGGCGACCATGGCGGCCGGCGTGCCTGGGAGCCCCAATACGTTCTACTTCTCCGGCGCGGGTGGCGGCATCTGGAAGACGACCGATGCCGGCAGGACCTGGCGGCCCGTCGGGAACAGCCTCCCGCCCGCCATCGGGGCCATCGCCGTCGCACCGTCCGCCCCGGACACGATCTATGTGGGCACGGGCCAGGTGGCCCCCCGCTATGACGTCGGCTCGGGCCGCGGAGTCTTCAAGTCGACCGATGGCGGCAAGACCTGGCAGCCGCTCGGACTCGCCGCGACCCGCAATATCGGCCGGATCTGGGTCGATCCGCGCAATTCCGAGGTCGTCGTGGTGGCGGCGCTCGGCCATCTTTTTGGCCCCAACTCCCAGCGCGGCATCTACCGCTCCACGGACGGCGGCAAGAGCTGGGTGCACGTGCTGGCGATCAATGACGAGACGGGAGTCGTAGACCTCGCGGCCGACCCCGCCAACCCCAACCTGCTCTACGCGGCGGCCTGGCAGGTCCACGGCTACCCATGGCTCGACTACTTCGAGCCGCTGAGCGGCCCCGGGAGCGGCATCTACCGCTCCACCGACGGCGGCGCGACCTGGACCCGGCTCTCCGGCAATGGCTGGCCGCAGGGTCCGCTCGGGCGCATCGGGCTCGCTGTCACGCACACCCCGCAGGGCACGCGCATCTATGCGACCGTGGCCTCGAAGACCGAAGGAGGCGTGTGGCGCTCCGACGACGGCGGCGATCACTGGCAGCGCGTGAACAGCGACGCGGAGACTTTCGGGAACTGGTACTTCTCCCGCCTCGCGGTCGACCCACGCGATCCCAACGTCGTCTACTCGGCCGGCCAGTCGATCCGCCGCTCGAGCGACGGCGGCAAGACCTGGACCATCATCAAGGGCGCACCGGGGGGCGATGACTACCACTTCCTATGGATCGATCCCGACCATCCGGATCATTGGATCACCGCGTCCGATCAGGGGGCGGTGGTCACCGTCGATGACGGGAAAACCTGGAGCAGCTGGTACAACCAGCCCACGGGCCAGTTCTACCACGTCGCGGCCGACGATCGCTTTCCATACTGGATCTACAGCGGCCAGCAGGACAGCGGCACCATCGGCGCCGCCAGCCGCAGCGACTACGGCGCGCTCACCTTCCGCGACTGGCACCCGGTCGGCGGTGACGAGCGTGATTACATGTTGCCGGACCCGGACGATCCCAACCTGGTGTTCGGCAGCGGCATGGGCGGCAGAGTATCGCGTTTCGATGCCAGCACCGGCCAGGTGGCGAACGTCTCGCCGTGGCCGATCGACAGCTACGGCGCCCGCCCCACCACGGTGAAATACCGCTACGGCTGGGTGACGCCGCTCGCGTTCACACAGACCCAGCCTCACGCTCTGTTGTATGGCGCGCAGGTGCTCTTCCAGTCCACGGACCTGGGCGATCACTGGCAGGTCATCTCGCCCGATCTCACCGGCACGGAGGCGCACGCGAAGGGCTGCAACGGGCAGCTGGCCGGGGAGCAGGCGAGAGCCTGCGGATTCGGGGTGATCAGCACCATCGCGCCCTCGCCGAGGAGCGCCGGCCTCATCTGGGTGGGCACCGACAGCGGCCTCATCCAGCTCACGCGCGATGACGGCGGGCACTGGCAGAACGTGACGCCGCCCGCGCTGCGGCCGTGGGAGA
>JBOHNC010000435.1:0-14972 GCA_050730415.1 Planctomycetota bacterium | reverse complement strand
GGCCGCCGCCGTGATCGCCGACGCCGAAAAACGACATCGTGTGCTGGCAACCGGCAGGCAGATGTTCCACCGCGCTGCGGATCGGGCCGAGCCAGATTTCCGGCGCCATGCCGTTCATGTAGGAATCGGGGATGCGAAAGGCGGTGACCGGGGTGGCACCGGGGCGGGAGCGCCACGAAAATATCCGCGCCGGCAGGGTCAATTCATGGGCCATCGGGCGCATGAAGACGTAGCGATCCTGGCCATTTTCGCGCAGGATTTCCGGCAGGTGCGCGCAGTGGCCGAAACTATCCGGATTGAACCCGGTGCGGGGAGTGACTTGGAACCGTTCGCGAATCCACGCCAGGCCCATCGTGATCTGGCGGCGCAGGCTTTCGGCGTCGGGAAAATTGCAGTCGGGCTGGAGCCACCAGCCGTTGACGATCTCCCACCGACCGCTCGCCACATGCCCCTGAATGCGCTTGAACAGCGCCGGGTCGGCGCGTTCGACCATCGCCAGAATCCACGCCTCCCCCTGCGTGTAGAACAGTTCAGGATGAGTGTCCAGGCGGTCGCAGGCGCTGCGGCTGGTGGCCAGGGCTTCGTCGAGCCCGGCGGTCCAGGGCCACATCCAGACCGGGTCGAGATGGGCGTTGAAGACGGCGTGAATCGTGACGGTCATGGGCGATGGCTCCCCGGAGTCCGGCCGGCGGTGTTGGTTTCAACGGACGTGGGGAGAGGCCGGCCGGACATGGCTGAGAATTGTAGCGCGGAGTTTGCGCGGGCGAAGCAGCCGGGGTGCGAAGTTCGCGGGAATGCCGAAAGGTAAAACAGCCAAGAGCCGACCTGATCACCGGCGGGTCCAAGACGAGCCAGGAGCCGGACGTGAACGTTGGCGCTGCCAGGGCATGCGCGCTCACGCACGCAAGAGAGAAGGTGCGAGCTTCGCTCGCTTTGTTTTTGCACGGGCCTGGAGACCCGTGCCACAATGCCTCGGGCGGTTGAGAGGGATGGATCGATTTCCGGAGCCGAAGGGGCGGTTGGGACGAAGAGCGGGCGGGCCCGCCCGCGGTCCCGGCGAAGAGAGCGCGAAACGCGCTTTCCAGCGGAAACGCTCGCCCTGGTTGAACACGGGCTGGACACGGGCTGGTCAGCCCGTGCCACTTTAAAAACCTGCGCTCCCCGGGGGCGCGGCTAGGCGCTCGGGGGTTCCGCATCGGGCGCGGTGGACGGGGTCGGGGTGGGAGCGACGGCGACCTCGTCGGGCAGCGCATCGGCGCTCTCAGTGGTCCCGGTGGTGTCCGAGGCCAGATCGTCGTCGGCGATGGCATCGGCGACGGTAGGGGCGGTGGCTTTCGACTCCGGCGATGGCGGGATGACGGCGGTGGCGCCGAGGTTGGCGAC
Organism: Planctomycetota bacterium; assembly: GCA_050730415.1. Taxonomy (GTDB): domain Bacteria; phylum Planctomycetota; class SZUA-567; order H5-PLA8; family JBOHNC01; genus JBOHNC01. The sequence continues at coordinate 13,589 of JBOHNC010000435.1, read as the reverse complement.
TTCGGCGGCCAGCGCGGCCTTCTTCTCGGGCGGCCCGAAGCTGACCCGCCCATGCCGCTCCATGAACTTGTAGTTGGTCAGAATATGCGGCGCGGCCGGGCCTTTGTGCGTTTCGTATTCGACGCGACGGATGATGGTGTCGAGCTTGGTCTTGCCGTCGGTCCAAAACAGCGCCAGTTGCAGCACGCCGTCCCAGCGCGGGCTGGAAAGCCCCGCGGCGGCGATGTCTTCGGCCGCAATGGTGTCATAGGCCGGCGGGCCGAAAAAGAGCTTGTGCGGCGCTTCCAGCGCGGCCGCCTCGGCCAGTTCGGGCGAGGACGGCAGCTTCGGTTCGACGCCCTGCGCCAGGTGCCGGATGCGCTTGCCTTCTTCGCGCGCGATTCGTTCGAGGCTACGGGCCACGCCCTTCAATTCGTCGCGCAGTTCGGTGCGTTCGTTTTGATCGAGCAGCCGGTTGACCGACTGCACCGCCTTGATGCCGACATCGCGCAGAAAGTCGAGGTAGTCCAGCACCTGCCCGAGCGCTTCCTCGCGCGGCATGTCGGCGAAACTTTTGCGCGCATAGGGGCCAAACGGCACCGGCGTCTGCTGCGGATTGGTGAGCGCGCTGACGGCGAGACTGACCGCTTCCTGCAGGCGCTTGGCCCAGTCGGCGGCGGTTTCTTCGGCGAGCCAGCGCGCTTCCTTGACGCCGGCGTTGGCCAGGAAGTAACAGAAAGTGGCCGAAATGGCCGCCACCAGATGGTAGTTGGGCCAGTGGAAATCGTCGAAGCTGTCGTTGGTGGTGTGCCAGTGGTCGGTGGCGCCGCCGCCGTAGACCAGCGGCACGCCAAACTCGGGATCCATCAGGAAGGTGTCGCCCATGCCGTAGCCGGTCTCGTACCAGTTGAAGTAGTGGTTGTAGCGCTTGTAGCCCTGCTCGAAAAGCCGGGTGATGAGCGTGTCGGTGAAGCTCCAGGATGAATACGGATTGTGATGGACGGGAAACGGCATGTGCATTTTTTCGTGATGCGTGGCCACGCAGTCCCAGTTGAGCGCCGCAACGGTTTTCTTGAGCAGGTTGCGGTTGCGCTGCATGAAGGCGAGCGTGCCGTAGCACTCCGAGACCGTGATCGAACGCACGCCGCGTTTGGGCGCCGCCAATACGCCCTGGTCGATTAATTTTTTGAGGGTCTGAATGGTGTGGAAGCTGACCGCCACGCCGCTGGCGTTGTCGTCGGGGCCCTGTTCGTAGGCATGGCCGAAGACGAGTACCTCGTCTTTGCGCCCGGCCTGCGGCGCGATGCCGCCGGAGGCAATCGGCAACTGGCCTTCGTAGGTGCGCGCGTCGATGGTCATCTTGACGCGGACCGAACCGCCCTTCAGCCAGATCGACAGCCGCTGCCCGGTGGCGGGGGTGATCATCATGCCGGGAAATGGTTTTTCATCCGCGCCGGGCGCCCAGGCGCCGGGGCGCTCCGACCAGGAATTCATCCAGAAGGTCGCGTCGGGATTGAGTTCCGGATATTTGGTATAGGAGGAGACAATACCGACGCAGCCGGAGCCGTTCAGCTTGAGCCGGACTTCGCGCGGGGACAACGAGGTGAACAGAATGCGGTGCTTCAGTTTGCCCGCGGCGATCAGGTCGTTGATTTCCTTGTAGGTGTGCCCTTCCACGACATCGGCTTCGATGCCTTCCGGGGGCGTGCCGCCGGAATACTGCACGACGGCGGTGTTGGCGTCCTTGCGGTCGGCCAGCACCTGCCCCTTCATATCCTTGGGGGAGACAATTTCGAGGCGCGCGGATTTACAGTCCCAGGCGATCGGCATGCGCCAGTCGCCAATGACGGTTTTACCGTCGGCCGGCCCGTTGAGCACCACCGCTTCGCAGCCCCATTCCTTGAGGGTGCGCGCCATTTTGTTGGCGGTTTCGCGGAATTTGGGGAAGGTGAAATGGCTGTCGGTTTTGTGAATTTCGCGGGCCAGGGTCATCAATTGTTCCTGGTCGACGGCTTCGTACATGCGTTGGAGCAGATCATGAAACACGGTGTGCCTCCCGTCGGCGGAGTGAAAGAAAAGTGCGAAAATCTTGCCCGGAACGCACGAGCGACCGCGCGAACCGCAGGAGCGGCACGAGCGCCGGGGCAATCAAACAGATGTTTAAATGTATCCGCAAAATGCAATTGCGAAACCGCTCAGGGGGCGGTTGGCGCGGCTTCGGGCGCATACGGACGCGCGCAAGAGAGAAGGTGCGAGCTTCGCTCGCTTTGTTTTTGCACGGGCCTGGAGACCCCTGCCACAATGCCTTGGGCATTCGAGAGCGATGGTTAGCAATTCGGAGCCGATATGGACGGTTGGGAGGAAAAGCGGGCGTGCCCGCCCGCAGTCCCGGCGAAGAGAGCGCGAAACGCGCTTTTCAGCGGAAACGCTCGCGGACTCGCTGGACACGGGCTGGTCAGCCCGTGCCACGAAAGAACGGGCGCTGGCTCCGCACCACCGTCCCGGTGAATCTTGACGGGCGGTTAGTGTTTGGCGGGGGGCGTGGGGTGGTCGGCGAGGTATTTTTTGCCGTCGGCGGTTTGCAGAAAGGCCTGAAAGGTGGTGCCTTTTTCGAGGTCCGGCAGCGGCCGGCCCAGGTTCTTTTGGTAGCGATCGAGCAGGTCGGCGATGCGCCCCCAGTGCTGCAGCAGTAGTTCGGCCGAGAGCGCCCGGTCGTAGGCCGCTTCCAAGGTCGGGTCGGCGTCCACCGCTTCGCCGGCGATTTTCGCCGAAGCGTCGGTCTTCCCCAGCTCCAGCAGACACCGCGCATGAATGCACAGCAGGATGCCATCGGGGCCGAGCCGCGCCTCCAGGTGGTCGAGAATATTCACGGTCTGTTCGTATTTCTGTTTCAGAAAGTAGATGTCCAGCAGGTTCAGGTCGAGCGCGGTGTCATGGGGAAAGGCGGCCGCATAGGACCGGGACAGCGTATCGTAGGTTGCCTTGTCGCCGGCGGCGGCCGCGGCGATCACGGTCCACATCATCGCGGTTCTATCGCGCTTCACCGGCGGAGGCATGGCTTTGTAGAGTTTGATCGCGTCGGCATAGTGTTCCTGCGTGTCCAATTGGTGGAGCTGGTCGATGTCCTTGGCATGGCCGATCAGTTCCAGTTCGTTGGCCGAAAGCGACTTGTGCAGCGCGGGGTTGCTTGGCAGCGCCGACATTTCGAATTCATGGTGCAGCCCGGCGCTCAGCATGGCGCCTTCGGTCGCAATGTAAATGTCGCGGATGCGGTAGTGATGGAAGGAATCTTTCATCAGGACCACTTCGTGGAAGTTCATGCCGCCTTTCCCGCCCAACACGAGGCGGAACAGCGCGCGCCGCTGGCCGTCCACGGTCTTGACCCAGTCCAAATGAAAACTGCCGTGTGAACTTTTGATCGCGGCGGCGACCGTGCCGCCGAAGTCAGCCTTCTTCTCGAAATCCTCGGTTTCCTTGGCCAGGTCCTTTTCGGAGACACCCAACCCGCGATTGGCTGCGTAGAGAATGACGGGGGTGTCGAGCGCGGCGGTGTAGGCCGATCCGTCGCCGGTGTTGACCGACGTTTCGATGCCTTTCAGAAAGGCCATCTCTTCCTTCTGCTGGCTCGGGTCGGGAGCCAGGAGGGCGTCGGATTCGGTCCGCGCGACGGCGACCGGCGGCGTTGGGGCCGGCGGCGCATCGCCGTCGTCCGCGCCAAAGCCCGCGCGGGGCGCCAGCAGGGCGATTCCGGCCAGAGTGGCCAAAGTGCAGGCGCACAGCCCCCCGGCCTGGCGGACTCTCCGCGCCGCGGGCGTCACGCGCGGTCGGGTCCACAGAAAGAGCAGTGACGAATCGGGCATCGGGGGGCGCTCCATCGGATTGGGGTTGGCCGCAATTATATTTTGGCCCACGGGCGGCGTCGAGCGCAAACCTGCGGCGCCGGGAAAGCGCCGCCAGGTTCGCCTGCACGCACGGTGCGCTCGCGCGGGCCGGCGCGGGTCGGTACGGGCCGACGCGGGCCGGCATTGCTCGCCGTGGGCCAGTGCAGCTACTGCGCCGCAACCGCCGGATTTTTCGCGCTGCTCAGCCGTTTGGCCTTGATGATGACGTGGCGGTTGAGCGCCATCAGGTAGGCCAGCACCGAGCCTTCAATCACGTCGGTGGAGTACCCTCGGCCGGCGATTTTCTCGCCGTCGAATTCCACCCGGACGTGGACTTCACCGAGCGCCTCGGAGCCGTTGGTGACGGCGGTCACGCGGTAGTCGGTGAGGTTGCCCTTCAGGCCGGTGATGCGGTCGATCGCCTCGATGCAGGCGGCCACCGGACCGTCGCCGACGGCCGCGTCGGTGCGTTCCTCCCCCTGCGCATCGGCCAGCGTCACCGCGGCGGTGGGCAGCGTCTGCGTGCCGGAGCTGAACTGGAGGCGCACCAGTTTGAAGGCCGGCGCATTGAGCGTCCCCTGGACTTTTTCGACGATCGCCTCGATGTCGGCGTCGAAGACTTTTTTCTTCTTGTCGGCCAGCGCGATGACTTCGGCGTAGACCGTTTCCTGCTCTTCCTTGGTCAGATCGAAGCCCAGTTCGCGGACCCGGTCGTTGATCGAGTGCCGCCCGGAGTGTTTGCCGATGACCAAGCTGGAGCGGCTCAGGCCGACGTCGGCCGGATTCATGATTTCGTAGGTGCGGCGGTCCTTGAGCATTCCGTCCTGGTGGATGCCGGCTTCATGCGCGAAGGCGTTCTCGCCGACGATCGCCTTGTTCGGCTGCACGACCAGGCCGGTGACTTCGGAGACCAGGCGGGAGGCCGGCACAATTTTCGTCGTGTCGATGGCCGTGTGGAAACCGCCGAAGGCGTCGTGGCGGGTTTTCAGCGCCATGACGACTTCCTCGAGCGAGGTATTGCCGGCCCGTTCGCCGATGCCGTTAATGGTGCACTCGATCTGCCGCGCGCCGGCGCGGACGGCCGCCAGCGAATTGGCCACCGCCAGGCCCAGGTCATTGTGGCAGTGGACGCTGACCACCGCCTGGCCGATGTTGGGCACGGTTTTCATCAGGTGTTCGATGGTCCCGGCATATTCGGAGGGCACCGCGTAGCCGACCGTGTCGGGAATGTTGACGGTGGTCGCGCCGGCTTCGATGACCGCTTGCACGACCTCGGTCAGGAACTCCCATTCGGTGCGCGAGGCGTCCTCGGGGGAGAATTCGACATCGGAGACGAAGCCCTTGGCGTATTTCACGGCATCGACGGCCTGCTTCAGAATTTCTTCCTTGGCCTTCTTCAGTTTGAACTCGCGGTGGATCGCGCTGGTCGCCAGGAACACGTGAATGCGGGGCTTTTTGGCGCGGCCGACGGCGTCGGCGGCGGACTTGATGTCCTTCTGCAGCGAGCGCGCCAGGCCGGCGACGGTGGAGTGTGTGATCTCGCCGGCGATGGCTTTCACCGATTCGAAATCGCCGGGGCTGGCGATCGGAAAGCCGGCCTCGATGACATCGACATGCATGGCCTCGAGCATCCGCGCGACCTGCATTTTCTCGTGCGGGGTCATGCTCCCGCCGGGGCACTGTTCGCCGTCGCGCAGCGTGGTGTCGAAGACCAGGATGCGCTGGCGCGGGTCGCGCGCCGCGGTGGAACCGGCGGGGGCCGCAGCGGTGGACGGAGTGGATTTGGATTCGGGACTCATGGATACCTCCTGCCGGCACTCAGGCCGGCTTTGGCTGAATTGCAATTGGCGGGAAAACGGATTCAAACCGGAGCAGACAGGCGCGGCGGAAACGCACAGGTTGCCGGCGCCGCGAAGCGTCAGAGTGCGACGCTCGCGAACAAGTCGCGAGCGCGGATGCCTCCGGGTGCAGAATGGGTGGTGGTTTGCAACATGAGATCACATCTCGAACCTGTAAAATCAGGCAGTCATGATAGCGGCGATCGGCGACGGTGCAAGAAAAAAACGAACCCGCCCGGCCGCCGCACTTGCCGGTCGGGCCCAACGGGCCTGACGGTCCCGTCGGGCCCGACATGCCCGAAGGGCGCGAGCGGCCGGCGGGCGCCTTCCTTTTTACATCCCGTCCGCTTCGGGTATCGTGGAGAAGGAAACTTCCATCGGAGACTTGGCATGCTCGGCCCCAAACTGGCAAAAACGCTGCACTGTTTTTTGACCGACCGCGAGGTCCAGTTCCAGATGGACCCCAACGCCGCCATCCTGCACACCGAATACGATCCCACCGCCTACGATCCGGGCATGCACTGCAACTGCCAGGAAGAATGCCGCCACCGCGAAATCAAATGCCAGGTCTTCGACGCCGACGGGCGGTTTCCGTTTGACGACCCGGAGGTGCTCGACCTGCAATCGGCGGTGCTGAATTTCCGCTCGATGGCGCAATCCCGGCTGGCGACCTTCCGCGACTGGAGCGGCCCGAAGCTGCTGGAAATCGTGCTGAGCCCCGACGCGGCGCTGCGGCGCGAAATTGCGTTTTACCTGCGCTTCCGCACCGAAACGCCCGACGCGCTGTGGGCCTGCGTCGAAGCGCTGCTCGACGTGGCCAACGAACGACGCGACCATCCGGCGCGCGTGGAAACCATCGAATCGGTGGCGATCTGGGTGGCGCAGGAGCGCGCGGTGCCGCGCGAAGCCTTCCGCGGACTGCTCGAACGGCTGGCCGATCCCGAAGGGCCGGTGGCGCGCGAGGTCGGCCTGCCGTTCACCGCCGCCCTGCGGAATTTTCTTCAAGACCTTTGAGCCGACCCTGGGAGCGCCGACGTTCACGTCGGCTGCTTGATCGGCCTGGGGCCGCCGGTCTTCAGACCGGCTCCTTCGTGTGATCCGTCGATTCGGCTCCGCGAGCACGTCCACTCCCGCTTTTTCGCACCCGCAGGCTGGTTTTGCGAGAGAGAAAAAAAGAAAAGAGAGCGCGAAACGCGCTGTCCCGCGGAAACGCTCGCGGACTCGCTCGACACGGGCTGGTCAGCCCGTGCCACTTCAAGATGCGCGCGGCCGAGACCGGTGCGCTACAGGCCAAATAGGGTTTTCGCCCATTCCTTGGTGGTCTTGGTCTGCGCGGGATCGAGTTTCCGCGCGAAGGGCAGCTTGGCGCTGTCGGCCAGATCGGCGATCAATTCGCCGGCCGGACCGAGAATCCGCGCGAGCTCCGTGGTCGAAACGTTGCTCAGGTTGTCGTGCGCGCTGTGGTGCTGCCAGCGCCCGCCGGCGCAGTTGCTGCGCCAAAACCATAGGCCGGGGATGCCGAACACGCTGAAGCAGAAATGGTCGGCAAAGGGCACGACCTGCGCATTCGGCGCCACGTACAGGTCGCGCTTGGCCAGGAATCCGAGGGCGTATTTTTCAAGGTCCGCGCCGCCGGCCCGCACCAGTTCGACGTGGCCGAGCGGCGAGGACAGGCTGTCGAAGTTCACCACGCAGTCGATTTTCTTGAGCTGCGCGCGATGCGCTTTCACGTAGGCGCAGGAACCCACCGAAAGCTGTTCCTCGGTGCCGAACGAAATGAACCGCAGCGTGCGGCGCAGCTTGAGCGGCGCCAGCAGCCGGGCCAGTTCGAGCAGGCTCATCACGCCCGACCCGTTGTCGTCGGCGCCGACGTTGTTGCACTGGGTGTCGTGGTGGCAGCCGAGCACGATCGCGCCGGCCTTCGGATGGGTGCCGGGCAGTTCGGCCACGACGTTCTGCGAAACGCCGTCAACGAGGTCGGCGTGGACGGCGACGCGTGCGCGGGTCAACTCCGACTGCCGCCAACGCCAGGCTTCGGTGTAGGGCACGGTCACCGTGACTGGCACGCCGAATTTGCGCGACCATTCGGGGAAGACCCCGTCATTTTTCGCCCACGCAAACGGCAGCCGTTCGTCGATGTGAATCACGGCGGCCGGTTCGGCGGCAACCAGTTTCTTGTGCAGTTCCACCGCCGTCGGCAGCGGTCCGAACAGCATCAGGATTTTGCCCGCCAGCGATTTCGGCTTCAGGCGCGGGCCGTCCTCGGGCAGCGCCAGCCACACCAAATCGCCCTCGACCGGCCGCCCGCCGGGCGTGCTTGGTGCGCCCACCAGCGCGCGCGATTCAACGGCCCGCCAAACATTATTTTCCTGAATCTCCACCGTCACTTTAACGCTGCGCAGCGACTTGCACTTGAAGTCCTCGATGTGCCCGCCCTGCAAGCCGGCTTCCTGGAAACTCTTCAGGATGAACTCCGCCGCCTTGCGTTCGCCCGCGGTCCCGGCCCGCCGTTCGCCGATGTCCTCGCACAGCACGCGCCACGCCTTCCAGATCCGCGCCGGATTCGGATGCAATTCCACGCTCATGTTCTTTCCCCCTCTTTTTTTTCTTTCTCCGGATCTCTTTTTTTCACTCAAAATCCCGTTCCGTTCTCGGTGTCTCGGTGTCTCGGTGCCTCTGTGGTGAACTCTCTTATTTTTTCACCGCGCGATCGAACACCGGCTTCAACTGATCGTACAGCGCGTCGATGGCCACCGGAACCTGCGTGACGTCGGCGACCAGTGGCAGGAAATTCGTGTCGCCGGTCCAGCGCGGAATCACGTGCAGGTGCAGGTGATCCTTGATCCCCGCGCCGGCCGCGGTGCCGAGGTTCATGCCCAAATTGAATCCGTGCGGATGCATGACCTCGTCCAGCACGCCGGTGGAGATACTCGCCAGGCGCATCATCTCCGCGGTGACTGCGGACGGCAGCGCGGAAAAATCGGAGCTGTGCCGGCGCGGGCTGATCAGCAGATGTCCTCCGGTGTACGGGTAGCGATTCATGACCACCGTGCACAGGTCGGTGCGCGCGAGCAGCAGCCACTGCTTCCAGCGCTGGCCCGCCTTGGCGCCAGGAGCGCGCGCTGCGCCCTGCACGCCCCGCACGCTCCCCACGCCGGCGAGCGGCTCGGGCAGCCGCGCGGCGGTGCATAGGAAGCATCCTTTGGCCTTCGGTCCCAGGATGAAATCGATGCGCCAGGGCGCGTGCAGGTTGCGGAGAGAGCGTGCCATGGCAGCGGCTTCCTTCAGTTCACCAGCGTCGGCGGCAATGGTGGCGGAGAGGGAGAAGGCTGCGCAGCCGGCGTCACCGGCGCCACGTCCGAGTGCTTGTAGGCGATGAACACACGGTCTCCGCCGGCCCACAGCGTGTCGAAACTTTGGAGCGGCAAAATCACCGGCCCCGTGCCGGGATTCTGCAAGATCACCTTGCGGCTCGCCGCATCGAATCCCACCAGCAGCATGAAATGAAAAACCTGCGGCCTGGTCATGACCCGCACGATCACCGGCCGGCCGAAGTGAATCTGGCTCAGCGGATTGCCAATGTCTTCAAAAGCCTTCCCCGGCGGGTATTCGTCCGGCCAGCGGATCGCGCCTTGCTTGCGGAGCGTACGGAAGCCGAGGCTCTGCAGCACCATCACGATGTCATCGACGGTCACCCCGTTTTCGACTGCGGCTTTTTGGCGCAGCGGGCCGATCAGGGCCTCGGGAATCTCGCGGTGCTCGAAGGCGCAAATCATGTCCAGGCAGCTCAGCCCGCACGCATCCTTGCTGTCCGGCGACCGATAGGGAATGCGGTCCGCCAGCGACACACACTGCGGCGAAAGCGTTTTCGATTCTTTTTCGAAGGCCGCCTGCGCCGCCTCATCGGGCGAAGAAAAACAGCCGCCCGCGCCGGCCGCCGCCATGACCAGCGCCACCGCCAACAGCGCGCGCCCCAGAGCCGGATGCGATTTTCGAATCATGCTCACCCTTTTCCCGCCCGTCACCGTGTCCCCACCCTCGATGGCAGACCGCCCCGCCGACAAACGGCCCTGCCGGAATACCAGGCGTCGGCAACGATCGCGCCGGAACCGGGTTCCCGCCAGCGACGGAAAAAAGCGGCTACTGCCCGAAGAAAATCGTGGCGTCGTCCAGCAGCCCCAGCGGCAGCAGCTTGTACTGCTTCTTCGAGGTCTGATCCGGCCGCAGGTTGCCTTCGAACGGCAGCGAGGTGATGTCGGTGCCCTTGAGCACCACCATGCGGCCGAATTCGCCCTTGAGCACCAGCCGCGCCGCTTCCAGCCCGTAGCGCGTGCCCAGAATCCGGTCGTAGGCCGTCGGCGATCCGCCGCGCTGGATGTGCCCCAGCGCGATGAAGCGGGTTTCGAATTTGGTTTCCTGTTCGAGCTTCTCCGCGAGCTGCTCGGCCAGGTCCCCCGGTTGAATCACCAGGTTGCCGAAGGCGTCGCGCTTCTCGCGTTTTTCGGGATCGGTCAAGCCGGCCTGCAAAATCACCGAGTCGATTTTCTTCTGCCGTTCGCCCTTCTTGCGCAGCGATTCCTTGTCGTTGACGCCGTTGATCACGGCGCCCTCGGCGATCACGATCATGTTGTAGTTCTTGCCGCGCTTGCGCGATTCGACGATCGTCTGCGCGATCTCCTCGAATTCGCAGGGACGCTCCGGCACCGCGACGTAGTCGGCGTTCGAGGCCATCCCCGCGTAGCAGGTGATCCAGCCCGCGTGCCGGCCCATGCACTCGATGACCATCACCCGCCCGTGGCTGCGCGTCGTCGTGCGCAGGCGGTCGATTTCCTGCATCGCAACCTCGACCGCGGTCATGAAGCCGAAAGTCACGTCGGTGCCGCAAACGTCGTTGTCGATGGTTTTCGGGCAGCCCACCGTCTTCAGGCCGTGGTATTTGTTCAAGTAGTAGGCGACCTCGAGCGTGTCGTCGCCGCCGATCGCGATCAACGCTTCCAGGCCCCATTTTTTGGCGTTGGCGAGGATCTGCTGCACCGCCGCGGGTGGCTCGGTTGTGACCTTCGTGAAATCGGCGCCCTTGTAGGGGTTGGTACGGCTCGAACCCAGCACCGTGCCGCCTTCGGCCAGAATTTCATCGACATCGCGCAGTTGCAGTTCGCGCGCATCGCCTTCGACCGCGCCGCGCCAGCCGTCCTTGATGCCCAGCATCTTGTAGCCGCTTTTCTGCAGCATGATCGTGGCGCTGCGGATGACCGCGTTCAGACCGGGGCAATCGCCGCCGCCCGTGAGAATCCCGACGGTTTTCATGGTGCCTCCTTCAGGTGCGTTCCGACGGCGAATGGGGTGCGCGGCGCTGGGGCAGCGCTCGAAAATCGCCGCAGAAATCCTATCGCGAGTTCCACTTTTCGGTAGCCGGCCTCCGCCGTTTGAGCGGTCTTGGAGGGTTCTCAGATCGATTGCCGTGATTTGGTACTCCCGCGGCGCGGGACGATCGATTGCCGCCCAGCACGGCGACGCCTCGGCGCAAGTGCTGGGAACCCGCCCGACCTCAAGCGTTCTTCCGCGGGATCCGAAGCAGAACCACGCCACCGGGCTTCCCACCGCGCGGAACCGCATCCGCCCTGAATCGCGCGCACCGTCTCTGGCAGGCTGCTGAAGAAGGGGGCGAGCGACGATTTACGAGCGCCGACCCAGCGTGGTGAGGGTTCCCAATGCCGCTTGGCCTCAATTTGCCTTTCCGCATTGCTCAAAATGTTTGTTTCGACCCTGCTTCCGCCCCAATTCAAACCTGCGTTCGAAAGTGCGTCGGCGTCCGACCGGTGAGCTGCTTGAACTGCCGGCTGAAAAAAAATGGATCGCAGAACCCCAGCTCCGCTGCGATTTCCTTGACCGACAGGTCGGTCTCGATCAGCAGCCGCTTGGCGCGGTCGATCCGCCGCAGCAGCCGGTAGCGCGCGGGCGGCACTCCGGCCGCCTGCTGAAAGCGCTTGCGGAACCGCTCGTAGCTAAGGTTGAACTCCGCCGCCAGCGCCTCCCAAGCCGGTTCGTCGCGCAGGTCGGCTTCCAGACGGCGGCAGGCGCGGGTCAGAAAATCGGGCGGCGCTCCGCGACCCGCGCGCGCCGGCCCCGTGGCGCCAGCGCCGCCGGCGGAAGCCCCCCCAGCGTGCAGCGCCCGGGCGCGCGCCTCGTGGCGCGCGCGAATCCGCGCCAGCAGTGCGTGCAGATCGGCCACCAGCACCGGGTCGTGCGGCGAATCAACTGCCTTGTAGGCCTGGTACAGCGCCTCCAACTGATCGGCCATCTCCCCGTCGAAGCCCGGACTCAACACCGGCTCGCGCGGATTGAGCAGCCCTTCGGCTTCGAGCGTCTCGAACAGCCGGCCCTGAAACACGAAAAAACTTTCCGACCAGATCACGCCCGGGCGGCCGAAGTAGGAGTGGATGCGGTGCGGGAAGACCAAAATGGCATCGCCCCGGTTGACCTCCCGCCGGCCATAGGCAGGGTCTTCGTAGACACCGCCGCCGTCGGTGATGAAAACCAGCGCGTAGTGCGGGAAATCGCGGTCATGGCACCCGGCCGACTTGGCCAGAATTGTCCCGGCGCCCACCACCGCGGAGCGATCGGGAAAGAGCGCCTGACGAAAAGTTGAGGAAACGGTTTTGGCGGCCACGGCAGGCTCCCGTGCGCGCGTGAAGACCTGCCGCGAACGCGTTTAGAAAATGATGATCAGGATGAGCAGCAGCAGAATCGCGCCGCCGATGATCAGAATCCAATCCTGCTGCGTGAGGCGGGTTTCGCCGCCGGTGAGCGTGCCTAATTTCGGGTTGTCGGCGGCGGAGAAATCAGCGTCGGAGAAATCGCTCTGGGCGTGCTGGCCGGCGGGGCCAGCCGGGGCGGTGGGCTGGGCGGGCGTTTTAGCCGGCATCAGCGGCACCGGCTGAAACATGGCCGGCGCGGTCAGGCTGGCGCGAGCCGCCGGCAAAAAAGCGAACAGGGCCACCGCGCTGACCACCAGGGTCGCGACGATTTTCTGCCACGAATTGCGGGGCGTTTGCATGCTGCATCTCCTTTTCCCATGCCGACATGGAGGGTCGCAGGGACACCCCTATTTGCACTCACCGCGGCGCGGCGTGATGCAAATTCGGCAGGTATTTCGCGCACGACATTGTACCGCGGGCGACATTAAATCTGATAGCTCGCCGTCAAATTCTGCGTCGCCAAGTATTCCTGCTTCAAGTCCTGGATGGTGGTCTTGTGCAGCACGCCGGCCACCGCATCGGCCAGCCGCGACCACATGCCGAACATCCCGCAGGTACAGGCGGCGGAACATTTGTCATCGTCTTTTTTGCTCGGGCAGCGCTTCGCAATCAGCCCCGTGCCCTCGACCACCTGCATCACGTCGCCGACAAAAATCCGGTCCGCCGGCCGCGCCAGCATGTAGCCGCCGTCCACACCCCGCTTGCTGCTGATGAACCCGCCGGATTTTAATTGGTTCAAAATGGCTTCCAGAAATTTGGGCGGGATTTTCGTCCGCTTGGCGATCGCCCCGGCCTTGTGCATCCCGGTGGGATCCTGCAGGGCCAAATCGAGCAGAGTGCGCAGCGCGTATTCGCCGCGCGTGGTGATGATCGGCACGAGAGGCTCCCGTTGGTTCGCGTCGGTCCAGTATCGGGCCTTCCACGGAATTTTGCAAGTGTACCCCGCAAGTCTCCTCTGGACCGCCTTCACGACCGCTCCCAACACCACCCCCTGCGGACCGTCTCTTGGACGCGCCGCGCGCCCCTGCAACCGCCGCGTGCCCCTTGAAGCAACGCGCGCCCCCCTGGGAGCGCCGGGCTCCAGCCCGGCTTCTTGGATTTCCTCCGTTTTCTTCTGCTTCCCACCCCCACCC
>JBOHNC010000434.1:0-11530 GCA_050730415.1 Planctomycetota bacterium | reverse complement strand
GGCTGTGGGCGCGCCGCTGGCCACGCGCCGGCGTCGTGCTGCTGGCCGCCTGGGCCGCGCTGCCACCGCTGGCGTGGTTCCTGAGCGTCGATGTGATGAGCCGCGATGCGACCGCCTTCCCCGGTTGGCTGACGCTCAACCCGATCTATGCGCCGGTGCTGCTGGACCGCCGCCCGCAGGACCTGCCGGCCTACGCGCCGTGGGTGACGCTGGCGGTGTTGTTTGCCGTTCCGGCTGCCGCCGGGCTCTGGCAGCGGCTGCGGAGACGGGGGTAGCGCGGCCTGCGTCGGCGCGCTGAAAAGTTCAAGCCGGCTAAAATAGAAGCTTCGCTTGGTTCGTCCCAATGCCGGCAGCGCGTCTGCCAAGGAGGCATCATGTCCCGACTGCGCCCCGTTCTGGCCATCCGATCCCTGCGTTTCGTCGGCCTGGCCGGTGTTGCCGCCTGTGCGCTTTTCTGCGCGGGGTGCTACGACGAGTTCATGGGCCCCGCGCCCGGCGACCTGGCGCTGGTCCGCGATCAGCCGGGCGGCAGCTTCCGGACCGGCTCGGTCAACACCACCGAATACAACGTGCAATTGTTCTGGGGCATCTGGGAGCCCAACAAGACCAACAGCTGGGACACGCTGCAGACAGGCGTGAAGGATCGCGGGGCCGACGGAGCCTACGATGTCCAAATCGAGACCTATATGCCCTGGTGGCACGTCTTTCTGGCCTGGGTGACCGGCGGTTTGGTGGATGTCAGCGCGCACACGGTGCGGGCCGAAACCTTTGCCTTCGACCACCACGTCGTGCCACCTGATATTCACCCCGCAGCTCCGCCGCAAGCCCCTGCGCCCTCCGCGCCGCCCGCCACCCCCGCCACTCCCGCCACTTCCGCGCCGCCTGCGCCGGCGGCCGTACATTAGCACGGGTATCGAATCGGTTCAGCAAGAAGCCAAGACCGGCGGGCGCAGAGGCCCGCCCCCGTTGACAGGGTCGCAGGCTGTCCGGGATCTGGGGCGATCTCAGGGATGCCCCAACCATTTGGGACGCGTTGTTACCTTGACTTTTGCCCGTCGGCCGGTACCGTACCCCCAAGCCTGTTTTTGTTAGGATTCCGTGAGGAATCAAACAGACTTTGAGGTGACTCAAAGCGCGACTCCATCGGGGGCCGATTTTCTCCCTGGAATTGCGCTGCGGAACCTCACCTTTTGGCGGGTCGTGGGCGGGGATTGAGGATTGGAGCGGGTTTCGACCCGGTGCAGGCACTTTTTGGGCCGGCACCGCATGGAACTCCGCTTCGCCTCGGCGTCGCCCAGGGAGGTTGGGTATGAAACGAGCGATTGCGGGGATTGTGGCTGGCGCAGCCTTGATTGGCATGAGCGGCTGCATTGTTGCGGCGCCTGCTCAGGGCAGCATCTTCACGCAGGTGAGCTATGACGGCGCGGTTGGTTCCGGCACCGGCACCAGCATGGGCATGTCGCAGTGCACCAGCATCCTGGGGCTTGTTGCCACCGGCGATGCGTCGATCAGCGCCGCGATGGCCAACGGCAAGATCACCGAAGTTTCGCACGTCGACCACAAGGCGTTCGAAGTCCTCGGCATCTACGGCGTGTACGAGACCGACGTCTACGGCAAATAGGCCGGGACGTTTGTCCAGTCCGATCTTCAGCGGGCCGGCCTCAGGCCGGCCCGCTTTGTTTGCCCCCTGCTGCAGTGGAGGATCGCCCGTGAAATCGTCGTTGGCCGGGTTCAAAGGTCTGGCGGCGGCTGCCGCGGTGCTGTTCAGCGCCGCCCTGTGCGGCTGCGGTGAACCGACCGTCACGCAGGGCGATCTGGCGCGCCCGACGATTCCCCCCGGCGCGCAGCCGGTCTATACCTGGTCGGTGCCGCGCGCGACGGTGCATTACCCTTGGCATGGGCTCACCCAGGTGGACCTCACGATTCACGCGCGGAGCTATTTCCCGTCCGATTACAAAGACCCCGAAGATGCGCGCTGGGAAATTCAGATCGCCACCGTCGCCACGCCTGACCACCCCAGCGAAGCCGGCGCCTATCTGGGGATTCTGCGCAGCTACGTGGATGCCAGCGGCAACCGCCAGCATGAAATCGTGCCGCCGCTGACGGTCGATGCGCTGCCCGACGGCATCTACGGAGTGATCGACAACGGCGTCACCTTTGCGCCGGCGGCGCCGGCCGGCACCGCTCCCGCCGCTGCTGGAACCGGCGGCGTTGCCGCGCCGGCGGCGAGCAAAATCGAAACGATCCGCCCAGTCCTGCACATCCGCATGGTGCGCGACCACAAAATCGACGCCTGGTTCGATCTGCCGATCGAGCTGGTGCCCGACCATCCCAGCGCGCTCACGCCGCTGCCCGCAGCCGCCAGTCCCGAGCACCAGGCGCATGGCACGCCGCTGGCGCTGCCCGCGGCCGCACCGGCCGCTCCGGCCGCTGGGGTCACGCCGACGGGGCCGCTCGGCAACTGAGACGACAATGTGACATTCGCAGATCGCCGTTCAAACCGTCATGGGCATAGGTGGCACGGGCCGTTGGCCCGTGGCAGAAAAACTGCGGCGAAGCCGCGGTTCGCATCCCGCTTTCCAGCGGCACGAACGAAATTCAGGTCGGCGTGCAAAGCAGACCGATGGGAGTTTGTTGGGGAAATGAGGCGTGTGCGCTACCCGCGCAAGAAAATGTAGGGCGCCGGCGATGCCGGCTTTTTTGCCCACGGGCCATCGGCCCGTACCACTTGGGTTTGGGACATGTTGGACTGGGACATTTGGGTTGGTGGCGGTGGCTTATGGCGCGCGATGGGTCGGCGCGCTGGGAAGCGTTCAGCGTTCGACGGCGTAGCTGCCGAAACAGCCGGGCGATTCTTCCACGTCCACGCGCACCAGCCGCGCGGGGAGATCGCAGGCCAGGGTCAGCCGTTCAAAAATATAGCGCGCGACCATCTCGGCGGAGGGACTCACCGCCGCCGACGGCCACGGGGCCAGCGGGAGCGCGACCGGTTTCGTGCCCGGATCGCAGAACGGCGCCAGCCGGTTCAAATCTTCGTTGTGGAGCGGTTTCAGAATCGCTTCGAGCGCCGGATGGATTTTCAGGAAGTCCACGGCCATCCCGCCCGGATCGACCTGCGGAGCGCGCGCCACGGCGGCGACTTGAAAGTTGTGTCCGTGCGACGGCTCGCGAGTACCGTCGGCGAAGCGCAATCCGTGCGCCGCGCAGAAATGGCCGGTGATACGGACTTCGAAAAAGCCGCCCCTCAATGCGGGCGATGCCGGCGCCGCCGTTTTCGATTTTGCGTTGGCCGCTCGTTTACTTCCCGCCATGACTCCGGTCCGCCTCGTATTTGGACCCTTTTGCCAGCGACGCCTGCACCTGTTTGCGCAGCGATTCCGCGGGCGTGGGTTGATTCATGTATCCTACCACACTGGCATTGCGGTTGAGTTTCTTCTTCACCGAATCGTCGGCGCCGGAGTTGATCAGGAAGCGGGTGTGCTTGGTGGCCGGATTGTTGGACACCGCCTGCACCGCGACCACGCCGTCGATGTCTTCGAGCTTCAGATTCAAAATCACCAGGCAGGGTTTCCACTCGCCAATTTTCAGCAGCGCATCGACCCCATTGCCGGCTTCGGCGATGTCGCCGTCCAGACTCGACAGGGCCGATTTCAGCTTTTTGCGGTTTTGTTCGGAGCGATCGACGATCAGAATCCGCAGCCGTCCGCCGTCCTCGCTGCGCATGGCCAGGGGGGTGGGGAGCTTGTTGATCGCCAAAAAATTGTGCAGGTCGCCGACCCGGATGCGGTAATGGCCGCTGGGGAGTTTGTGGGCCTTGAGCTTGCTCGAAGCGATCCAGCGCTGCACGGTGCCGCGATACACCTGGCAGAGTTCCGCCGCCTTGCCAACGGTGATCAGGGCTTCCGGGTTGGTCAGCAGCACATGTTGCATGAGATCACACCTGGTGGGCACGGCGGGAAACGAAGACTTGCATTCTGTTACGCCTTATTTTAATTATCGGACATGAAATCGCAATCGAATTCCCAGCTCGGTTCCGGCTTCATTCGCCTATTCCTGCCTGCGGAAACGCGGGTGGATCGCGATGGCCTGAAAGAATTACAGGTGGCAACCTTATAGCAAGCGTAGTCTCGGCTATGCTGAAATTCCGTCAACACCCGCTTACAGGATATTCCCGTTATCCGTCAACTTTCCCGGCCCAGGGGATTGCGCATGTGCAAATCACTTTTGCGCGAACCGGACGCCGCGGGTGGGTCCTGATCGTCAGGCATCGGGTCCGCGGTAATCGAAGTAGCTGCGCGGGTTTTCGTACAGGCGGACGCGCCAGAGTTTGGCGCGTTCGATCTTGGGCGCCAGAATGTTCCAGATGGTGACGGCGATGTTTTCGGCGCTGGCCACGCGATCCTGGAAATACGGCAGATCGACATTCAGGTTTTTGTGGTCGAACTGGCCGTCGATTTCGGTCTTCAGCAGTTTTTCCAGTTGCTCCAAATGCACGATCGTACCGGTCTGCGGATCGACTTCGCCAGCGACGGTGATTTCGGCCACGTAATTGTGGCCATGGCCGTGTTCGTTGTTGCACTTGCCATACAGAGCGCGGTTCTCTTCCGCGCTGAAGGCCGGGTTGTTCAGGCGGTGGCTGGCCGCGAATTCGATGCTGGTCGTCAGCCGCACAATGTTTGGTTTCACCGTTTCCACCTCCGCATACAGAAAGTCGTCTTCGTACAACCGCACACCGGTCAGGCGCGCGGCATTGCCTTTTTCGGTCGGCCAAGCGGCCGGCAGCCGGCGCAGCATGGCCAGAGCCAGATTTTCCGCCGTCGGGTAGTTGGTTTGGAATTCCGGCCAGACGCGGTCGATGCGGGCATGGTCGAGCGGCTCCACGATGCGCCGTTTGATGTCCTCATCGACGCGCTTGATGTTGATCACCATGCCGGTGGCCGGATCGACCGGCCCGGTGGCGGACACCAGCAGGCGGTAGTTGTGGCCGTGGCCTTCGGGCCCGGCGGCTTTACCGAAGAGCGCCTCGGCTTCGCCCGCCGGGCGTCCGGCGATGCAATACAGTTGGCCGGTGCGGAAGCGCGCCAGACGCGTCATGCGAATCTGCGGTCGTGCCGGGGCGAGTTTGGTTTCCTGCATCTCGCCGGCCACCTGTTTCCCTCCCTGCTCCTCGCGTCCAGTATCACACACCGTACGCCCTGAACCGGTTTTGCCGCCCGCTTCACCAAGGCCTTAGCAGGCTGCTGAAAAAGGCTGCGGCGCTCTTTGCGGCGGCGACCGGCGCGTTGCTGCCTTTCCTTCGTTGCGTCGTATCCACTGGATACGACTCCACTTCGGAAACTTCGCCCCGCTTGGTCGTCGCTCGCAAATCGTCGCTCGCCCCCTTTTCCGGAAGCCTGCTTGGTGGGCCTGCATGCCATTATACGGGGGGGGCGAGCCCTGCGAAAATCGGTGACGTGTCCGGGGCGCCGTCCGTTATACTGTGTGGGAGATACTCTGCGTGCGCGGCGGGATTGGGTCCTGTGCGCCCGGAGGTTCCGCCGGTCCGGGAGATTCGCCATGCGCCGTGTTCTGCCGCCGCTTCTAGCCCTGGCTGCCATCGCCTGCGCGGGGCTGACCGCCGGCCTGCCGCTCAGGGCTGCTCAAGCCCTGCCCGCACCGGCGGATCATGCGGCCGCTCTGGCGCAACCCGCCGCCTCGGCTGCGTCAGACACCGCTGGCGCCGACGCCAGCGGGCAAAAAATCGTGACCATCACGCTGACCAATTTGAATCAGATCGTGGGCATCATACAGGATAAGGGCAAGGACTTTCTGACGATCAAAACGGCTGAAGGGGTGATGATGCTGGCCACCGACAAGGTGTTGACCATCCAGCCGGGCGGGAAGATGGAAACATCGCCGGACGCTCCCGCTGCCGCCGATGCCGGCGCGGCCGGCGCCGATGCGCTGGCCGGACCCGGAGCGGCCGACGACACGGGCAAAAAGAAGGGCAAGGCGGCGGCCAACGTGCCGCTGTCCAAGATGACGCCCAAGGAACGCATCAAGGCGGCCAAGGCCCTGTTGGCGGCCTCCAACAAGGCCGCGTACACCTACCGGCAGGCGATGGACAAACATACCGGAGGCACGCCGGTTGGCCAGACGCCGACCTCCCGGCCCAACGGCACCAATGGCACCAATGGCACCAATGGCAGTAACGGCAGTAACGGCAGCAACGGCGCCAACGCCGGTAGCGGCACCAACAGCAACTGGCAGCCGTTTTCGTCGGACAATCCGCAGGCCAAGACCACGACCAGCCATCCCAACCCGAACAATGGTACGACCAACAACAATTCGCCCTACAACAACGCTTACAACAATCCGGCGGTGCAGAATTATCTGAACCGCTATAACATCCCGCCCACGGCGCCGGCACCGTAGCGACGGGCTGTGGGCCGATTTTCGGCGCGGAGCCGAAGAGATCGTTTGGACGAAGAGCGGGCGGGCCCGCATGCGCGTCGCGCGCGCAAGAGCCGACGTGAACGTCGGCGCCTTACCCACAGCTGTCGCACATCACCCGGAAACCCCAACCGTCAGGTCGCCCTCTTCGCGCCAACGGCGCGAGGGTTCAAAGCCAGGGGTTGCCGAAGGTCTTCCGCAGGCGCACCCCTGGAAGCGGTCGCCAGACCGCCCCGCGCGGTCCGAGACGATGTCGCGTTTCCCACGTTTTTCCGCGCGGAAGGTCGCGAGCGACGGGCCGAAATGCATTCCCCTTCGTCGAACGTTGCATGCGGTTCCGCGCGATGGAAGGTCGGAGGCGTGGTTCTGCTTCGGATCGCGCGGGCGCGTTGCTGTGCACCGCTGTCCCAGCAGATGGCCTCCAAGCTGCGCCTTCCGGCCAAATGCTGGGCTATGATTCTGCCGCGCCTCCGGCGCTAAAATCATCACGCGTGTGGCGGCCGGTTGGGGTGGCTTCCAGAACGGAGTGAAAGCCGGGGCTGGAAGACAAAATGGCACCCAAAGAAGATGTGGGTAATGTACAGACGTGAACGTCGGCGCTCCCAGGGGGCGCTTCCAAGGAAGATTCAGGCGCGGCCGAAGGCCAGGCCGGTCGCGCGGTCGAACAAATGCGCTTTTTCGGTGGCGAAATGCACCGGCACCGTCTGGCCCACGCGGACCGGACGGTCGGCGGCGGCGCGCGCGGTGAATTCATATTGGCCGATTCGCGCCACGATCAGTTGGTAGTCGCCGAGCTGTTCGATGACCAGCGCTTCGGCGCTCAGCGCCCGCGGGGTGTCCTCGACCAGGATGTGTTCGGGGCGCAGGCCGAGGTCGATTTCACGGCCGTCATCGGCGGTCGTCAGCCGGGCGGCGGCGGTGGCGGGCAGCGCGAGGTTGAAATCGTCGCCGCAGTGGACGCTTGCCTGCTCCGCGGCGGGGAGGATCAATTTCGCGGATAGCAGGTTCATCGTCGGGCTGCCGATGAAGGTGGCCACGAAGCGGTCGACCGGCCGGTTGTAGAGTTCCATCGGCGAAGCCACCTGGCGGATCACCCCCTGATCCATCACGACGATGCGCTCGCCCAGCGTCATCGCTTCGACCTGGTCATGGGTCACGTAGATGATGGTGGCGTTCAGGCGGGTGTGCAGGCGGCTGAGTTCCACGCGCATGTCCACGCGCAGTTTGGCGTCGAGGTTGGAGAGCGGTTCGTCGAACAGAAACACAGCCGGATCGCGCACGATGGCGCGGCCCATGGCGACGCGTTGGCGCTGCCCGCCGGACAACTGGCCGGGTTTGCGATGGAGCAGGCTTTCGATGCCCAGCGTCTTTGCGGCGCGCTGCACGGCGTCTTCCAGCCCCGGCACCGCGGGCTGCCAGTAGCCCAGCGAGACGAACTCCAGTATGGTGTCGCAGGCACGCTGCCAGGCGCCGCGTGGCTGGCGCAGCCGCAGGCCGAAGGCCATGTTTTCGAACACCGTCATGTGGGGATACAGGGCGTAGTCCTGGAAGACCATCGCGATGTTGCGGTCCTTCGGATGCAGATCGTTGGCGCGCTGCCCGGCGATGTCCAGGCTGCCGGCGGTGATGGTCTCCAGCCCGGCGATCATGCGCAATAGCGTCGATTTGCCGCAGCCCGACGGCCCGACCAGGACGCAGAATTCGCCGGCGAAGACATCGAGGTCGACGCCTTTCACCGCATCCACCGGCCCGGGGTAGGTTTTGCGGATCGCGCGCAGTTGGACGCGCGCGTCGGCCGGCTCGTCGGCCGGTGCGTCCGTTGGCGAGGAGGCCGCGGCGGGGAGCGGGGCGAGGTCGGTCATGCGGTCAGTACTCCAGTTTGTCCTTGCCAAAAATCAACCGGAACGCGCCCAAGAGCAGCACGACGATCGCCAGCGTGACGAAGACCAGCGTCACCGCCATCGCGGTGGCTTCTCCCATGTTGTAAATGTTGGTGCGATTGTTGAAAGCCATTTCGAACATATAGGTGCTGACCACCTGCAGGTTGGGTTCGACGCCGGGACCGAGCATCCCACCCGCCCAGCCAGCCGGGGGAGTCGCCGACGATGCCGGTGCGGATCGGCGCGGCGTTCGCGGGCGATTGCGTGGCGACGGCCGGGAGCGGTGGTTGGGATGGGCAAAGCGGGTGGGGATAGGCGGTGCGGCGGGGGTTTACAAAACGAAGCTAACGTCACATAAGTTACCGGGAACGAGGGGGGAGAGGTGAAAGGCGAGAGGCGAGGGAGGCGGGGGATGGGGTGGGACCGGTGGGGGGCGGTTTAACCAAACGAAGCTACCGTCACATAGGCTACTGGAAACGAAAGGTGGAAGTGAAAGGTGAGGGTTGAAGGGTGACAGGTGAAAGAGAGGAGGGGAAGGGGGAGGGATTCGAAACGAACCCATATGCGAATAATATATGAATAGGGGGCGATGGGCTTGGGGCTTTGGGTTTTGGGCTTTGGGAAGAGATGAGAAGGTTGATTCAACGGAACAAAGCCATATGCGGATATTATGCGCATATTGGCGTGAGTGGAATGCACGGGTGCAGCGGGAGGTGGCATGCTCCTATTTTGGGCGGGTGCGATTGCGCGCGATGAAGCGGAGGCGAGGCTATGATCGCTTTGGATCGCGCACTGCGGTCTGGCGACCGCTACCAGGGGTAGCCTGCGGAGGACCTCCGGCAACCCCTGGCTGCGATGCGGTCGCGCCCTCGGCGCGAAGAGCAGAATAGGAGCAGAGCAAAAGCAGAACAAGAGCGGGCTGGAAGAGCAATTCATTACTCACATTTTTGGCTGGGGGCCTGCAACGGGTGCGGGGACGGATTTGGGCGACGGGTGCGGTTGCGCGCGATGAAGCGGAGGCGAGGCTATGATCGCTTTGGGTCGCGCGGGGCGGTCTGACGACCGCACACCAGGGTTGGTTCTGCGGGCTGCGCCCTTCGAACCAACCCTTCGCTGTCTTATCGCGCGCTTACAGCGCGAAAGAAAATTTGAACGAGACGGGTCGATGTGCTGGCGGCGTATTATCGGGCCAGGATGCGGCCGGTGAAGCGGCCTGAAGACTCTCCACTGCCGGTGGCCGGGAGATTTGGGTCATGCACAGGGTGGAAGACGGCACCGCAACGGGATGGAAAGGCGCCAGCAGGCTGCCAATGCGCGAGAGGTGGGTACGGCTCATTACGCAGGGGGGGAAGGCTGGCGAGGGCGGTGGGTTCGCCAGCGGTCGGCAATCTTATGCGGAATTGGGATCGCGGACCTGGCGGCGTTCAATCTTTGGTTTGGACCTTTAGAATGGGCAGGTCGAGGGCGGCCTGGAGATTCGCCTTCTGTTGTGGGTCGGTGGTGGCAGACAATGCCAGTATGATTCGCTCGCGCGTGAGTTCCACGCCGTATCCGCCTCGGTTGTAGATTTCATACAACGCCAAGACCATACACCCCGCATCTGCATCAAGATGCGCAGCATTGTCGGTTTTCGGCGCGTGCTCGATCCCTTCCACCAGAGCGGCAATGGCAGGCGCACCAATGCGGGTGATGACAGCGAGGGCCGGATTCAACTGACCGGGCCGGCGCTTGCCAAGGTAGTTGGGATTGGGCGGCGCTTCATAGCCGATATGCTTGATGAGCGGCGGCAACAATTTCAGACTCGCCACCCGCGCAGCGGCCGCCAGGACCGCGGCAAGTTCCGCGCTGCGGTCCGGCGCGGTCCAGAGATCGTCGTCTGAGAGTTTTTTCAAAAGCGCTGCAACCTGCGCGTCGTACTGTTCAACAGTCGGTTCCGGCGCGCGGGCTTCCGCGGCGCGCGCGGGCGGAGCGAGAAAGGCCAGCGCCAGGAGGCACCCTGCGACTGCGGCGATGGAACGGCGCAAACCAGTGTCGGCCATGGGGGAGGCTCCAGGGGTCAGTGGGCGGGGTCGGGCTTGAGGTCGGCCACCGAGGCGGCATGAGACAACCATGGTAGCAACTTCGGCGACGACGGGCGCTTGAAATGGGTCAAGGCTTGCGGGTCAGCGTTGGAGTAACCCATTACTCGTCAGCCATCCCGTTGCTGTTAAGAAACGGAAATAAAAGAGCGCGCTTAAGAGCGGCCTGCTTTTTCGGGTCCTTCGTTCCGGACAATTCCAGTTCGAGGCGCTTTCGTGCCAACTCGGCGCCATGACCACCCGCCCTGTAAATATCGACGATGGCCCAGATCATCATCACCACGGAATGAGGCAATGTTTCACCTGCTGCTGCATCCATCTTTGCATAAAAGTTAGTGAGCAACAGCGGGATCACGCCGGCTCCCAGCTGCTCTAATGCCCAGCAGGCAGGGTGAAGGTCCTCAGGTGCTGGTTGGTGCGGATTATCGAAGTCGGGAGAAAATTCGATATGGTCGATGAGAATCTGTGCGAGGCCGGGATCGCGTAATATCGCCGCTTCTTTCAGAGCAGAAAGTAGCTGTGCTCGGCGATTCTTGTCCGTCCATGCATCGCCATTATTCAACACAGCCGCCACCGCTTGGGACTCGGCGCCGATTAGTTTCTGCAATTCGGCCGGTCCCTGCGGTGCGGACCGGTCGGCCGAATACAACGGCAACAAGATCCCGACGGCCCAAATTCCGAGAAAGCATCCAAGACGTTGGCTACGGATTAACAACTTCAAAGTTGGGTTCATTGGCCTTTCCTTTCGCGTTTTCAATCACAAGGGAATATCCCTTTCCCTCATTGCCTATGGGGATATTAAAGGTCACTTCAACTTTCCGAACATCGCTGACATTGCCCGGGGCATCCGCGACCCGAACCTTAGTGGCATTGAAGGGAATACCGGGCTGTTGGAGCACAAAAGTGCCGATGAGATTCCTGCCCGTGACCGTTATTGTAACATCTGTATCAACGGTAATAGTGTGGGTGCTTACGCTCTGAATCACAGGTGCCTGCAGATCTAACACATGCTGGTTCGCGAGGGCTAGTGTAGTTAGTCGTATTTGATGCAACATATATGGGACTTGCGGTATCTCCTCTTTTGAAGAGGATGATACCCATGCGCAAAGCTCCACCGATTACTCTTACCGCTGACGACCG
>JBOHNC010000433.1:0-26058 GCA_050730415.1 Planctomycetota bacterium | reverse complement strand
CCCCCACCCGTCAGCCGCAGGTTTCCCCAAAATTTGTTCGGTTAGCTTCGTTTTGTAAACCGTAGCTTCGTTTGGTTAAACCGCCCGCCCGGCCGACTGGTTCTGCCCCAGCCCACTCCGTCACCTTAAACCGGTAGCATGCCATACCGTAGCTTCGTTTGGTTAAACGCTTGAGCCCGGCTCAGATGAGCTTCAACCGCCGGCCGACCGTCTTGAAGGCCGCCAGGGCTTGGTCCAAGTGGGTCTTCTCCAGTGCCGCCGACATCTGCACGCGCACCCGTGCTGTGCCTTCCGGGACCACCGGGTAGCCGAAGCCGGTCACGAAGACGCCTTCCTTCAGCAGTTCGTTGCTCATTTGAATCGCGAACTCGGTCGCGCCGACGATGATCGGCACGATGGCCGATTCGCCGTCCAGTGGCTTGAAACCCAAGCCCTTCAGCCCTTCGCGCATGTATTTGGTGTTGTCGCGCAGCTTCTGGACGCGTTGCGGTTCGCGCAGCATGACGTCAACCGCTTTCCCCGCCGAGGCCGCGATGGTGACCGGCAGCGCGTTGGAAAACAGCATCGGCCGGCTGGCTTGGGTGAGCATCTCCACCGCGGCGCTCGAGGAGGCCGCAAAGCCGCCGGCCGCACCGCCGAGGGCCTTGCCCAGCGTGCTGGTGAGGATATCGACCTTGCCTTCAAGGCCGTAGTGTTCGATCACCCCGCGGCCGGTTTTGCCGACCACGCCGGTGCCATGCGAGTCGTCCACCATCACCGCCGCGCCGTACTTTTCGGCCAGCGTGACGATCTCCGGCAGTGGGCACAGGTCGCCTTCCATCGAGAACACGCCGTCGGTGATGACCAGCTTGAAGCGCTTGGCGGCGACCGACTTCAATTGGGCTTCGAGGTCGGCCATGTCGGCGTGCTTGTAGATTTTGCGCTCGGCCTGGCGCGCCATGCGGACGCCGTCGATGATCGAGGCGTGGTTGAGCGCGTCCGAGACGATGGCGTCCTGGTCGGTGAGCAGGGTCGGGATCACGCCGGTGTTGGCGGCCCAGCAGGAGACGTAGGACAGCGAGGCTTCGAACTGGAAGGTTTTGGCCAGCAGCGTTTCCAGGGTGCGATGTTCGGTGAAGGTGCCGCAGATGAAGCGCACGCTGGCGGTTCCGGCGCCGAAGTCGCTGAGCGCCTGCCGGCCGGCGGCGATCACTTCCGGATGGTTGGCGAGCCCCAGGTAGTTGTTGCTGGAGAGGATGATGACTTCGCCGTGACCTTCCATCGGCACCACGGCGTCCATGGGGCCAGACAAGTGGCGCAGGGTCTTGAGGGTGCCCTTGGCGCGCATGGCGTCGAGTTGCGCTTGGAGTTGCGCGTGAAACGGCTGATGCATTATTCTGCTCCGCGGATTGCCTGTCTCTTGTTCCCTGTTCCCTATTCCCTGGCACCGATGCTCCCGTTCACTTCGTCATGTTCACGTCGAAGACGATTTTACAGGCTTCGCCCCTGTGCAGGAGATCGAAGGCGGCTTCGAACTCTTCGAGCTTGAAGACGTGGCTGACCAGCGGCGCGATGCGCTGATGATTGCGGACCAGAAAGTCCTGACTCTGGTACCACGTGGTGTACATGCGGCGGCCGTTGATCCCGCGCAGGGTGATGCCCTTGAAAATCACGTCGCGGCTGAGGTCGATGGAGACTTCCTTGGAAGGAATGCCCAGCAGGGCGACTTCGCCGCCGTTGCGGACGGCGGCCAGGGCTTGGCCGATGCCGGTCGGATGGCCGGACATTTCGAGCACCACGTCGGCGCCGTAGCCCTGGGTGGCTTCGCGGATGATGGCCACGGGGTCTTCGGCGGCGGGATTGACGACGCGATCGGCGCCGACTTTCGTGGCGAGATCGCGCTTTTTGGGGTTCGGGTCGACGGCGAAGACCTGGCCGGCGCCGGCGGTCTTGGCGATGGCAACGGCCATCAGGCCGATCGCGCCGGCGCCCATGATGACCACCGATTTTCCGCCGACCGGCTGAGCCATCACCGTGTGCATGGCGTTGCCGAGGGGATCGTAGAGCGCGGCGAATTTGTCGGGCAGGGAATCGGGCACCGGCCAGAGGTTGCCGGCGGGCATGACGATGAAATCGGCCATGCAGCCGTCGCGGTCGACGCCGATGATTTTCACGTCGCGGCAGATGTGGCCTTCGCCGGTGCGGCAGAACTGGCAGACGCCGCAGGTGATGTGGCCTTCGGCGGAGACGCGTTGGCCGGGTTGGACGTGGGAGACATCGGGGCCGACTTTTTCGACGATGCCGACGAATTCATGGCCGATGGTGGTGGGCGGATGCATGCGGCCGCTGGACCACTTGTCCCAGTCGTAGATGTGCACGTCGGTGCCGCAGATGCCGACGGCGGAGACGCGAATGCGGACTTCGCCTTCTTTGGGCTCGGGCACCGGCTGGTCGGTGTGGAAGGTGAGCCCGGCGGCGGCGCGGTCTTTGCGGATGGCACGCATGGTCGTGGTGGCGGCAGCGGGCGGCGCGGACAGGGCGGGGGGCATCGGGATTTCATCCGGGTGAGGTTTGCGAAGCGGCGCGGCGGCGCACGGGGCCGTGGCGCGGAGTTCAATATATTGAACGATCATACCGAACCGCGACGCCGGTTCAACGGCCGAGGGACGAAATCGGTGAATTTCGCGCGAAAAATCATAGCGAGCGGGAAAATGCAGGATTTGAGGCGGTTCCGTCCAATATATTGATCGTTTTTCGCGCCACGGGCGCAAAATCGTGTAGGATGGCGGTCGCCGCCGGCAGTCGGGTCGAGGCCGCTGCGGCGTGAGGATTCCGCCGATGAACGCCATTCCCGAGGTCCCCAAGCTGGGGAAAAACGTCCAGCAGTTCCGCAAGCAGAACAGCCTGTCGCTGGCCGATCTGGAACGGCTGAGCGGCGTGTCGAAGGCGATGCTCAGTCAGATCGAGCAGGACAAGACCAACCCGACGATCGGCATCCTGTGGAAAATTGCGCATGCGTTGAACGTGGGCTTCAATGAATTGCTCGGGAACAACGCGCCGACGCCGAAGTTCGACGTGGTGCGGCGGGCCGATTCGATCGTGATTTTCAACGACGACCGGTCGTGCAAAATCCGCATTTTGGTGCCGCTGGAACTGGGCGAAATGGAGTTCTACCAACTGAGCTTTGAACCGCACGGGGAACTGAAAAGCGCGCCGCATTTTCCGCGCACCGAGGAAATCCTGACCAGCGCGAAGGGAGCACTGGCGGTCCGTTCGGGCGGCAGCGACACCCTGCTGCAGCCGGGGGACAGCGTGCATTACATGGCCGATGTGGAACATGCGATCAAGAATACGACCGGGAAGCCGGCGGAGGCGTACTTGCTGGTGCGGACGCCGAAGAGTTGAACGGCGACGGAAAAGAAAAGAATATCACGCGCGAAGCCGCCAAGCACGCCAAGTTGCGGATGACATATTGGGCGGCTGCATGCGCACTGTAGGTGCGAATTTCCGCGCGGGGAAATGGGCTCAAGATTTGAGCTGCTCCGGCCGATGATTCGGCAGGTCATTCTGTCCGCACCCTGGCCGGCAACTTCGATGCTTTGAAAACCTGCAATGAGCGCGCTCGCATGTCTGCCTTCGGCAAACGCCTGATTCTGGCTTTTCTGCTGACACTCGTCGCCGACCGACTTATTTTTTGCGCTTCGCCGGGGCTGGGGTTGACGGCGTTCGCGGTGCTGACCGGCGCGACGCTGGCGGTGCTGAATCGGGGGCGGCTGCGGCGCGCGGGAGTCTGGCTGGCGATCTGGTGCGTGCTCGCGGCGAACACGGCATGGACGGCTTCGACGATCGGCGCCTGGATGCTGATCGTGATGACGTGGGTGGTGCTGGCGCTGATGCTGGCGCCGGAGCCACCGCAATTCCTGAACGGCGTGGTGCGCGGACTGACTGGTGGCGCACGCAGTTATACGCTGCTCGGGTCCGACCTCCGGCGCTGGGTGCTGATCACGCTGCGGATCGCGCAGACGCGCACCGCCGACCGGCGGAAGCCGTGGCTGGGCTTGCCGCCTTTTTGGGTGTACGCGCTGCCGGTCGGGCTGATCGCGCTGTTTGCAATCCTGATCGTCCCGGCCAACTTGGTGCTGGCGAAGTGGGTGGGTGACGGCTTCACCTGGGCTTGGAACCAGGCCGCGAATGTACTGGAGGGTCTCGATCCCGACCGCACGGGCTTTTGGGTGGTGGTGGGGTTGGGACTGTACGGGCTGATCCGCTTCCGGCTGGGGCGGCACCCGGCGCACCACCTGACGCGGGAGGCGCTCCGGAACCGCTTCGGCAATCTGACGTCGGGGCCGCTGCCCAAACCCGAATTGGCGGCGATCGACGGCAGCCACGAACTGAAGGCCTGTTTGATGACGTTCATCGGGTTGAACATTTTGTACCTCGCGGCCAATGCCACCGATTTGTTCTATATCTGGCTGCACTTCACGCTGCCGGCGGGAATGACCTATGCGCAGTTCGCGCATCACGGGTCGTATCGATTGATCGTGGCGGTGGTGCTGGCGGCGATTTTGGTGCCGGCGTTCTTCCGGATCGGCACGGGCGCGGCGACGAATGCGCGAGCGCGGCTGCTGGCCTACGCGTTCATTGCCCAGAACCTGATGGTGCTGCTGGGCGCGGCGCGGCGGCTGATGATCTACGACGAGGTGTACGGACTGAGCCGCTTCCGCGTGGCGACCTACTTGTGGCTGGCGCTGGTGGCGGTCGGGTTCGTGCTGACGTGGATCAAGGTGGCACGGCAGAAGCGCTTCCGGTTCCTGGTGCAGACCAACGCGATCGCGACCGCGCTGCTGCTCACGGCGGTGGGGTGGATGAACCTGGACGGGTTCATCGCCAACTGGAACGTGGACCGGTACTTGAGCGGGCAGACGAAGATCATCGACGTGGAGTATCTGGGGGACCTGGATGCGAGCGCGCTGCCGGCGCTGGGAAGGCTGATTGGTGCCACCGATCCGGCGGTGAGGAATGAGGCGCAGACGGTCTACAACCGGCGCTTCGACCAGGAAACGGCGCTGCTGAAGGATTGGCGCTGCATGACTTGGGAACGGGCTCGTGGAATGGAGTCCCACCCGGGCAGCAATCCGGGGTGAGGATGTTCAGCTCAACAAGGTGACTGGAAACGGGCGCCACAACCGAGCCAAGAGCGCGCTGACGCGCGCAAGACAATTCGGACCGCGGCTTCGCCGCGGATTTTTTATGCACGGAACAGCGTTCCGTGCCACGATGCGGGGTGCATTTATATGGTTGCGTGCGAAAGAGGAAGAGAATCGCGAAACGTGCTGGTCAGCTCGTAGTACGGAAGATGCGCGCTGCGGCGATTCCGGGAGTGGGTGAGGGCTCGGAGCCGAATGCGTGGTTTGGAGGAAAAGCGGGCGTGCCCGCCCGCGGTCCCGGCACGCGCTGCGGCGCGCAAGATAAGCAGCCGGTCTGATGACCGGCGCTACCAGGGAATGCAGCAAAGAAGACATTCTACGTTTTGAAGCGTTCGGTCAGATGCAACAGGTCTTCGGTGAGGCGTGCTAAGTCGGCGGCGCTGCGCTTCACTTCGTTGGCGCCGACGGCGGCGTCCTGGCTGACCATGGCGATCTGGTCGATCGAGCGGGTGATGCCTTCGATGTTGCGGGACATGTCGTCGGTGGCCTGGGTTTGTTCTTCGGTGGCGGCGACGATGTGGTGGACCATGGTCTGCACGCCGCCGGAATGATCGACGATGACTTTGAGGGCCGAACCGGCACCGGCGGCTTGGGCCGAACCTTCCTCGACCTGTTTTTTCCACTCGCCCATGGCGGTGACGACTTCGCTGGTCTGGCGCTGGATTTCCTCGATGCGGTCGGTGACGCTGGCGGTGGCGTCGGCGGTGCGGTCGGCCAAGCGGCGGACTTCTTCGGCGACGACGGCGAAACTGCGGCCGTGTTCGCCGGCGCGGGCGGCTTCGATGGCGGCGTTGAGCGCCAAGAGGCTGGTCTGATCGGAAATGTCGTTGATGACTTCGATGATGGCGCCGATTTCCTGGGAGCGTTTGTCGAGGGAGGAGATTTTCTCGGACATCTGCACCACCACGGCCGCGATGTGGGTCATGCGTTCGATGGTGCTGGAGACCACCGCGCCGCCCTTGGCGGCGGCCTCTTTGGCGGCGGTGGAACTGTTGAGGGCTTCCTTGGAGTTGTTCACCACGTTGCGGCTGGACTGGGCGACTTCGATGACGCTGGTGGCGAGGTCTTCGGCGACGCGGGCGACTTTGGCGGCTTGTTCGGCCTGTTTGCGGATGCCTTCTTCCATGCGTTCGGAGACAGTCAGGATTTCAGCCGAGGCGCTGGCAACCTGCGAGGAAGTGTTTTTGACCTGGACGATGAGGCGTTTGAGGGCCTCGACGGTCTGTTCGAGCATCTTGGTCATTTCGCCGGCGTCTTCGGGGCGGACGGCGTAGGTGAAATCGCCGTCGGCGATTTTTTTCAGCAGTTCGACGATGGTGCGCATCTTGTTGACGATTTCCTGCATGGCATTGGCGATGCGGCCGGACTCTTCGTCGTCAGCGGCAAAGACGCGGCCGATGGAGAAATCGCCGTGGGCGACGCTTTCGGCGGTGGCGATGGTACTTTCCAGGGAGCTGAGGAATTTCATGGTCAGGAAGTACATCAGCAAGGAGGAGAGGACGCCGCCGCCGAAACCGGCGACGAAAAACAGAACGATCCGGGTCAGGGGCCATTCGCCGCCGCGCACTGTCACCAGGTGGGGCTCAACCCAGACCATATAGCCGAACAGGACCACGAAACCGGCGAAGCCGCTGAGCATATTGGTGAAGATCAGTTTCCAGACCAGCTTCCAGCGGGCGACTTGGACTTCCATGCACGATTCTCCAGGCGCGCACCCGGGCCTCAGCCGGCGCTCGGGCGCACTGCGGCGCCGAGCGGCGGAATGAATCCGGGTGGTCAAAGCTGTAGGCCTTATCTTATCCGCCGTGCCTGCAACGGCCGGACCTTTACCGTACAATGTTCGAAATTCCAAGGGCCGGCGACGCCGGGGAAGCAATGGTTCAAACCAGGCAAGGCGGAGCAATGGCAATGCGAAGAGGTTCGGCCAGTTTGGCGGGATCGGTGCATGCGGCGCAGGTCGTCGGAGGTTCCGCGCGAAGCGGCGTGGGTTGCACGGGGATCGCCTCGGATCGCGCGGAAGAACCATTTGGGCAGATCGGGGCGAGGCGGAGCCTCGCCCCGATCTGCCAACCGTGGGTCATTCGACCCACGGCTACCTACCTGCGGCCCCTTGCGGGGCCAAGAAAAATCCATGGAGATCGAGAACTCCGCCGAAGCGGTGCGCGCTTGAAGCTGTGGGCGGCGGGATTGGCGCTGGCGGTGGTGAGTCTACTGGCGCCGGCGCAGCGGCTGGCTGCGGCCGACCAGATGACCATCGACAGCGCGATCGAATCGTTGGCGGACGAGGACGCGGCGACGCGTGACAAGGCGCAGGCATTTTTGGAGCAACAGGGCGACGCGGCGATTCCCGCGCTTAAGAAGGCGCTGCAATCGACCGATCCTGAAATTCGCCGACGGGCGCAGGAGCTTTTGACGATCGCGCGGCGCGAGCCGATCCGCATTCAGGTGTTGGATGGCCAGGATCAGCCGGTGGCGGGCGCCAAGTTCGAGATCACCGTGGTGCGGGAGAGCGACGCGCAGCAGGCGCTGACCAATCCGGGCGGCGGCGACGCCAAACCGGTGCTCGACACGACCCTCACGACCGACGCCAAGGGCATCGTGAGCACCGAGGAAATCAACCGCGGGCGATATGCGGCGACGATCCGCACCAGCGACCCTTTGCCGCCTCAGAGCGATCAATTGGAAGTGGCGGTGGGCGCGTCGGAGGCGCCGGTGAAGTGGAAAATCAAGCGCGGCGCGGGCGTGACGCTGACGGTGGAGGACGCGGACGGCAAGCCGTTGGCGGATGCGGCGGTGCTGTTCGATCATATGGACACGCAGTTTTCCAGCGCGGCGCTGCGGAATGTATCGGACCGGAAATTTGCGAAGATGATCGGCGACCTGCCGGCGGAGTCGAAGACCGATGCGCAGGGGCAGATTCACTTGAAGGAGCAGTTGAATGTGCCGGGCCGGGTCACGATTTTTCATCCCGGTTTCGCGCGGGTCGAAAAGACCGGCTTCACGATCGTGGACGGCCAGGCCAACGATCTGGGCACGGTGAAGCTGACGCCGATTCAGATCGCGACGGTGACGATGAAACTGGTGGACGAGGACCGCAAACCGCTGAAAGGCCTGACGGTGATCGTGGTGGATGCCGAAGACCGCGAGACGCTGGCGGGCTATGTGCAGGCGAACCAACTGCCGAAGGTGCTGGCGTGGAAGTTTGCGCGCTCGGCTGGGCCTTCGGACGACGCAGGGGTGGCCAAGGCGACCTTGCCGCCGGGGCGCTATGCGTTTGCGGTGGCACGGCCGGACGGGTCGAGCCTGGAATGGGTTTCGACAGTGGAAAACGGCGTGGACCTCGACTGCGGCACGGTGGTTCTGCCGAAGGCTGCTGCCAAGCCGGCGGCGGACCCCGCGGTGCAGTTCAACGCAGCGCCCTGACCTGAGCGGAGGATCTCCTGCCATGGCGATGCCGGCGATTCAAGGCTGCATTGAGCGGCGCATTTTGGTGAATTTCCGGGTCGAACCGGCGGCGCTGGCGCGGGTGTTGCCAGCGCCGTTCCGGCCGCTGACGATCGGCGGTTTCGGCGTGGGCGGCATCTGTCTGATCCGGCTGGGCGCGGTGCGGCCGCGGGGCTGGCCGGCGCGACTGGGGGTGGGATCGGAGAATGCCGCGCACCGCATCGCGGTGGAGTGGGACGAGGGCGGGCAGCGGCGCGAGGGCGTCTATATTCCGCGGCGCGACACCGATTCGAATTTGAACGCGTTGCTGGGCGGGCGGTTTTTTCCCGGCGTGCACCATCGTGCCGATTTCACGGTCGACGAAACGCCGCCGCTGTTTCGCGTGGCGCTGCGCAGCCGCGACGATGCGACGGCGGTGAGTGTGGTGGCGCGGATCGCCGAGAAGGTTCCGGCCGGGTCGGTGTTTCCATCGCTGGAAGCGGCATCGACGTTTTTCCTGAACGGCTGTCTGGGGTATTCGCCCGATGCGGGGGGCGCCTGTTTCGAGGGGCTGGAACTGCGCTGCGCGACCTGGTCGATGGAGCCGCTGGCGGTGGAGGCGGTGCATTCGAGTTTCTTCGCCGACGCAGCGGCATTTCCTGCGGGGACGGTGGCGTTTGACTCGGCATTTTTGATGCGCGACATCGAGCATGAATGGGTGGCGCGGGGGGGGATTGCGGCGGAGTCTGCGGCGCGGTGACGACGCTAAGCACTCTAACGTAAATTTGTTTAGGAAATACAGAGTGCGCGCTGCGCGCGCAAGAAATATTCGGCGCCGGCTTCGCGGGCATTTTTACCCACGGGCCATCGGCCGTACCACTTGGGTGGTGGGCATTTCCGTTGGGGATCCGTACAGCGGAAACTTCAAGGTACTTCGCCACGATCGCTTAGCACTACAACGCAAATTTCGTTCGATCTGCGGGAAAACGGGATGCGGACCACGGCTCACGACGACAGCAAAAGATCGGGGCTATTTTTTCTTGGCTACGCGCGTAGAATAGCGGCAGAATTCGATTTTTTTCGGACGCGGAGCGGGGGGGGTGAATCCGCAGAGCGTCGCCGCATGAAGACACCGCATTGGGTGCTTCTGAGCATCCTTCTGATCGTGGTTGGCGCCGGCCTGCTGGACGCTCGTCGGCACAGCCCCGTCGTCGCGGCGACCACCTGGTTGTCGGGGGGGCGTTCGGCGGAGCCGACGGCGCAGCCGGACGAAATTCACATCAGCTACTGGGAAAAATGGACCGGCTTCGAAGGCCAGGCGATGAAAGACACCGTGGCCGAATTCAACCGGCACGGGTTCAAGAACGCGCAGGGAAAACGGATCGTGGTCGATCTGCTGACGCAGAGCGACATCGTCACCAAGACGCTGGCGGCGGCGGCGGCGGGGATTCCGCCGGATGTGGCGGGGTCGTATTCGGGCAACTTGGCCAGCGACGCGGACAAGGGAGCGCTGAAGCCGCTGGATGATTTCTGTCGCCAATACGATCTTGGGCGCAAGGATTACATCCCGGTGTACTGGGACATGTGCCAGTTCGAGGGACATACTTACGCGCTGCCGAGCACGCCGGCGTCGGTGGCGCTGTTCTACAACAAGGACATTTTCAAGGTCGAGGGCGACCGGCTGCGCGCGGCGGGGCTCGATCCGGACCGGCCGCCGCAGACGATCGACGAACTGAATCGCTACAACCGGGTGCTGACGCATCGCGATCCGGATACGGGCAAATACGAGGTGGTGGGGTTCATGCCGAGCGAACCGGGCTGGTGGACGTGGTCGTGGGGATACTGGTTCGGTGGAAAATTGCTCGATGCGGACGGCAACATCACCGCCACCGACCCGGGCAACGTGGCGGCCTACCGGTGGATTCAGGGGATCGTGCAGGAATACAACGCGACCGACCTGGACACGTTCCGCACCAGCGCGGGCAACTTCGATTCGCCGCGCAATCCATTTATCGACGGGAAGGTGGCGATGGAAATGCAGGGCGTGTGGATGGTGAACTTTATTGCCAAATACAATCCGACGATGCAATTTGGGGTGGCGCCGTTTCCGGCGGCGTTCGATACGCACGGGCAGCCGGTGGTTGAATGCGAGTGCGACACGCTGGAGATTCCGCACGGCGCGCGGCATCCGGCGGAGGCCTTCGCGTTCATCCACTGGGTGAACACGCCGGAGGGCATGGAGTATCTGTGTTCGCGGCAGGGCAAGCATTCGCCGCTGCGGGTGCAGTCGCCGGAATTTCTGGCGCATAACACCAACGGGTACGCCAAGCTGTTCGCCGATCTGGCGCGGAGCGAGAATGCGTTTTCTACGCCGCAGACGCCGATCTGGGCGGAGTACAGCCAGGAGCTGAGCGACGCGTTCAGCAAATTGCGGCATGGACTGAACGACGCTCACGGCCAGCCCTACACGCCGTTTTCGGTGCTGGACGAGGTGGAAGTCGATATGCAACGGCGGCTGAAGATGGTCCGCGCGCATCATCATCCGCTGGGCGAGGAGTGATCGGGAACCGATGAGCCTGGAAGGCCAGAAACGCCGCGCCGGCATGGCGATGATCCTGCCCTGGGTGATCGGGCTGAGTCTGTTCACGGTGTACCCATTTTTCGCCAGCCTGTACTATTCATTTCATGACTGGTCGGTGTTCAGCACGCACCCGGATTATGTGGGGTTGGGGAATTATGCGGAGCTGCTCGGCGACCCGCGATTTTTGATGGCGCTGAAGCAGACTCTTTTTTATGCGGCGGTGTCGATTCCGGCGGGGGTGGTGCTGAGTCTGGCACTGGCGTTTCTGTTGAACGCGCCGGTGCGCGGGCAGTTTCTATACCGCGCGGTGTATTATCTGCCGAATCTGATTCCGGCGGTGGCCTCGGCGCTGTTGTGGCAATGGATTTTCAACGCCGACGCGGGGCTGCTGAACAACGCACTGCAACCTTTTTACAACCTGTACAACGGGCTGTTCGGGCTGCACGGGGTGGCTGCGGCGCGGCCGCCAAACTGGTTGGGTTCGCCAACCTGGGCGATGTGGGCGCTGATTTTGATCGCGCAGTGGGGCATCGGGCAGGCGGCGGTGATTTACCTGGCGAAGATTCAGGATGTGCCGCAGGAGTTGCTGGAGAGCGCCGAACTGGACGGCGCGGGGGCGTGGAACAAAATCCGGCATGTGATTCTGCCGATGATTTCGCCGATCATTCTGTTCAACATCATCATGAGTATCATCGGGACCTTTCAGATATTCACGCTGCCGTATCTGATGACGGACGGCGGGCCGGACCGCGCCACGACGTTCGTGCCGCAATTTATCTACGACAACGCGTTCAGCTACTACCGCATGGGGTATGCCTGCGCGGCGGCGTTTCTTTTGTTCCTGGTAATCCTGGGGATCACGGGGGTGGCGTACTGGGTTTCGAACCGGTGGGTGTACTATGGCGGACGGTAGCGAATCTGTACCTGCACCAGGTGGCGGCGGCACGCGCGCGGGCGAAGCGCCGATGACTTTTTGGCGCGGGCCGAAGGCGTGGTTCACGCACGCGGCGCTGGGCGGGGTCGGCATTTTCTTTTTGATTCCGCTGGTGTGGATGCTGTCGACGGCGCTGAAGCCGGACGAGCAGACGATGGAAATGCCGCCGCGCTTTCTGCCCTACGGCACGCTGGCGAAGCTCGACGGCCAACGGATGGTGGTGACGCGAGCTCCGGCGGCGATCGGTTCGCCCGGGTACGTGGTGAAAATGCAGGCGGATCCGCCGGTGGGCGCGCCGCTGAAAGGGCAGTCGAAACCGGTGGACGTTGCCGATTTTTCGCTGCTCCCGCGCGCGCTGCACGACCCGGCGCTGCTGCCGACGGAACGGCCGCCGGCGCAGGCGGCGGGCACGGCGGGGTTCGCGCGAGTGGAAATCCCGGTCGGCGACAAATCCGATTTCGTGTGGCTGCCGGCGGTGGTGGAGCACCCCTACGCCGCGAGCGATTACATGGTCAAGAAAGCCACGCCGACGGAATCTTACGGCGCGGCAGGCGGGAGCGGCTCCAAGGCGGCCGGCGCCGACCAGCGCCTGGCGTGGGACATTCTGCCCAAATCGCAACTGGAGGAGCATGTCCAGCCGATGTGGGAGAATTTTCCGGCCTCGCTGGAGCGGATGAATTTTTTGCAGTATTTGTTCAACACCATTTTTGTCTGCACTCTGACGGTGGCGGGGATCGTGGTGAGCAGCGTGATCATTGCCTACGCGTTCGCGTTCCTGCCGTTCCCCGGGCGCGGGCCGCTTTTCATCATCACGTTGGCGACGATGATGATCCCCTTCCCGGTGACGATGATCGTGATGTACGACCTATTCCACCGGCTGGGGTGGCTGGGGAGTTTCAAACCGCTGTGGGTGCCGGCGTGGTTCGGGTCGGCATTTTTCATTTTTCTATTGCGGCAATTTTTTCTGGGGCTGCCGAAGGAGTTGCTGGACGCGGCGCGCATGGACGGCTGCGGCGAGTTGGAAATTCTGTGGCATGTGGTGCTGCCGCTGAGCAAGCCAGCGATCGCAATGGTGGCGCTGTTCACCTTTTTGGGGTGCTGGAGCGACTACATGGGTCCGCTGTTGTACCTGGTGAACAAGGATTCCTTCACGCTGGCGCTGGGCTTAGCCAACTACCACGGCCAACACGGGGGGACGCCGTGGAATTTGCTGATGGCGGCGAACTTGGTGTTCAGCCTGCCGTTGATCCTGTTGTTTTTGCTGACGCTGAAGACGTTTATCAAGGGGATCGCGACGACGGGCATGAAGGGGTGAGCGGGGAGGCGGGGAGGCGGGGGGGCGAGGCGCGCAAGGCCTTGGAAAGGCGTGGATTGAGTGCGGGCGGGTGGTTAAACGCTGGGGGCTTTCTCTGCCGCCCCTGCCGGGGCTGAGAATTGGATTCGTCCATCGCTTCCCAGCACGGCGCCCCCCTACGGTCGGCTTCGTGCCGGGCTAGATTTCTTCGGACCGTCCCTACCGGGACGAAGAAAAAATGGAGATTGTTTTCGTCCATTGGCTATTTGGTTTCTGCGGAACCCGGGCGAGGTATAGAAATATTAAGATTAGACCAAGAGCGCTCGGCGGGCGGGCGGGCTCTGGCGCGGTTTCGCTCCTTTTGTATTCTAGGGACACTCAATTGACCGGCGCTGGGTCGCCTGACTCCGAAGAAAGCGATGAACCACGATGTCCAAAGCGGGAAAAAAGAAACACAAGCGGCACGAACCCGAGGCCGAAGAGACGAACACGGTGTACACCTCGCTGGCGGCACGCACGGCGGTGGTGAGCAATGAAATCACCGGCAAGCTGATCGTCGTTGAAGGCGTCGACGGCAGCGGCAAATCGACGCAGATGTACCTGCTCAAGCGCTGGCTCGAAATCGGCGGCTACAACGTGTATTTTTCCGAATGGAACAGTTCGGTGCTGGTGAAACCGGCGACCAAACGCGGGAAGAACAAGCACATTCTGACGCCGACGACTTTCAGCCTGATCCACGCCACGGATTTCGCCGACCGCTACGAGCGGCAGATTCTGCCGGCGCTGAAGGCGGGCTACATCGTGCTGTGCGACCGGTACATTTACACCGCCTACGCGCGGGATGCGGCGCGCGACTGCAACCGCAACTGGCTGCGCAACCTGTACAGCTTCGCGGTGAAGCCGGATATCGCGCTGTACTTCCATGTGCCGTTGGAAATCGCGCTGCACCGGATTCTTGAAGGGCGGCCGGAGTTGAAATGGTTCGAAGCCGGCATGGACCTGAACCTGCACACCGATCCGACCGAATCCTACAAGCTGTTTTCGGCGCGGATTGCGCGCGAGTACCTGCACATCTGCCATGAGGAAGGGCTGATCGCCATCGATGCAACTCAGCCGGTGGATGTCCAGCAGTCGGAAATGCGCAAGATTGTGTCCGACCGGATCAAGCTGAAGCGCTTCCACAAGAAGCACAGCGATCCCGAGGGCCAGCCGCCGCCGACGCGCGAAGCGGTGCCCACCAAGGAACTGGCCGCCGACGCGGAAGAGGCGGAAGCGGAAGCCTGACCCGAATTTGAAGACCGCCGGTCCAGGGCGCAGACGCCATCGGGCCGGGTGAGGATGGCAGCATGGCATTCAAAACACTGTACGGTCCGGCGCCTGCGCGGGTGCACCTGTCGGAGCTGCGGGGCAAGCTGATCGTGGTCGAAGGCGCGGACGGATCGGGCCGTTCGACGCAGATCAGCCGGTTGCGCGAGGCGCTCGAACTGGACGGTGTCTTCACCGTCGAGATCGGCTTGAAGCGGTCGGAGCTGGTCGGCGACCAGTTGGAACTGGCCAAGCAGGGCAACACGCTCACGCGGCTGACGATGTCGCTGTTCTACGCCACCGACTTTTTCGACCAGTTCGAAAACCAGGTGGTGACGGCGCTGAAGGCCGGCTTCATCGTGCTGTGCGACCGCTACGTGTTCACGCTGATGCTGCGCGACCGGCTGCGCGGCATCGACGAAGACTACCTGATGACGCTGTACGGGCCGGTGATCGAACCGGACGCGGTGTTCTACCTGGATGTGAAACCGCGCACGCTGGCCTACCGCAATTTCAAGAACAACAAGACGCTGGACTACTGGGAATCCGGCCTGGACCTGGGGCTGTCGCGCGATCTGTACGACAACTTCATCGCCTACCATCACATGATGCGGAAGGGGTTTCTGGAGTACGCGGAGCGGTTTCACTTCACGGTGCTGGACGGGCAGAAATCGATCGACGATGTGCAGGATGAGCTGCTGACGCGGACCCGCAAGGTGCTGAAGGGGGCGTGAGCGGAGCCCGAACGGGGCCATGTGAGTTTATTTGAGAGAAGAGTGCGCGCTGCGCGCGCAAGAAAAGACTAAATCCAAGAAGCCGGGCTGGAGCCCGGCGCTCCCAGGGGGGCGTTCCCATTTAGAGCGAAGGGGGGCGCGGAGCGGGAGTTTGCCGGGCGTGCTCTTGTCGCCTGCTGCGATTCAAGGTACGATCATGGACCGGAAACGCTCCGCTTCCATGCAATCGATTTTCCGCCCAGAAGAGGCTCGCGAATGGCTCCCCATGCTCGTCCCGATTCCCTTTCGAAAGCCAGCGCGCTGGCGGTGCAAAAAATCCCGGCCAACCTTCAGTTGCCGCTCCTGGAATTAATGCTGCAAGCGCGCAAAGGCGACGAAAACGACGAGGGGCTCAAGCGCCGCGGCATCGGCCACTTTCAGATGTCCGGCACGGGGCACGAAGGCTTGGCGGGGCTGGGGATTCAACTGCGCAAGGACGACTACCTGCACCCGCACTACCGCGACCGCGTGCTGGTGATGGCCAAGGGGCTGACGCACGAACGCTGCGCGCGGCTGCTTTTGTCGAAGACCGGGCCGGGCTGCCAGGGGCGGCAGATGCCCAGCCACTACTGCGCGGCGGATTTGCGGATCGGCAGTCATTCGAGCCCGATCGGATCGAAGCTGCTGCACGCGGTGGGGATGGCGCAGTCGATCAAAGCGCGGGGCGGGTCGGAAATCGTGGTTGCCTCGCTGGGCGACGCCGGCACGCGCGAAGGGGAGACGTGGGAAGGCCTGGCGCAAGCGGCGCAAGACCGGCTGGCGGTGCTGACGGTGATCGCCGACAACCGCTACGGGATTTCGACGCACACCGAGGGCAAAACTTTCTGGACGATGGAGGGTTCGCTGGCGCCGCTCACCGCCGGCCAGAAGGCAGCCGACTGCGGCGGCGACGGGTCGTTCCTGTCGATGCCGGTGTATCTGGCCGACGGCCGCGACGTGGTGGAGGTGTATCTGAAATCGGCGGCGGCACTGAAGTACGTCCGCGGCGGGCACGGCGCGGCGATTCTGATCGTGAAGTGCGAGCGGTTCGGGTCGCATTCGAGCTCCGACGACCAGCGCCAATACCGGTCGGCCGACGAACTGGCGCGGATTCTCGAACGCGACCCGATTCCGGCCTACGCCGAAGCGCTGATCGCCGCCGGGCGGCTGACGATCGGCCAGTACGACGACTTGCAGCGCAAGCATCACGAATTGGCGGAAACGGCTGCACAGGCGGTGCTGGCGGGCGAGGATCCTGCGCCGGAGATGGCGCTGAACACGGCCCTCCCGCCGCTGCCGGAGAATCTGCCCGAGGAAAACGGCAACCGGCCCGGTTTGCAGCCCAAGCGCCGCGGCGGGCTGACCATGGCGGCCGCACTGAACGTCTGCCTGCGGCAGGAAATGGCGCGCAACGAGCGGGTGGTGATCTACGGGCAGGACGTGGAGGACCCCAAGGGCGACGTATTTGGCGTCACCAAGGGGCTGTCGACGCAGTTTCAGAAACGGGTGACCAACGCGCCGCTGGCCGAGGCGACGATCATCGGCACGGCGGTGGGGCGGTCGCTGGTGGGCGACCAGCCGGTGGCGATGATT
Source organism: Planctomycetota bacterium (assembly GCA_050730415.1). GTDB lineage: Bacteria > Planctomycetota > SZUA-567 > H5-PLA8 > JBOHNC01 > JBOHNC01. Next base: position 8,990 of record JBOHNC010000433.1, on the reverse strand, counting down.
CAGTTCATCGATTTCATCGGGCCGGGGATGAACCAGCTGCTGCACGAACTGGCGACGATGTACTGGCGCAGCGCCGGCGAGTGGAACGCGCCGGTGGTGGTAACCGCGCCGTGCGGGGGGTATCTGCCGGGGCTGGGGCCGTGGCATTCGCAGTCGAACGAGGCGATCTTTGCGCACTGGCCGGGGCTGAACGTGGTGATGCCGAGCACCCCGGCGGACGCGGTGGGGCTTTTGCGCTACGCGCTGCGCTGCCAGCAGCCGACGCTTTTTTTGTATCCCAAGGCGCTGCTGCACAGCGTCCGCAACGCGATCGCGGAACCGGCGGCCGATTTCGGCGTGCCGTTTGGACGCGCTCGAATCGTGCGCGAGGGCCGGGATGTGACGGCGGTGAGTTGGGGCAACGGCGTGACGCTGTGCGAGGAAGCCGCGACCAACGCGGCGAAAAACGGCGTGCGGGTGGAAATCATCGACCTGCGCAGCATCGTGCCGTGGGATCGGCAGACGATTCTCCAATCGGTGCACAAAACCGGCCGGCTGATCGTCGTCCACGAAGACGGCAAGACCTGCGGCATGGCCGGGGAGATCATCGCCGACCTGATGCCCGACCTGTTCGGCGCCTTGAAGTGCGCACCGGCGCGGGTGACGCGCAGCGACGACCACATTCCCTATCACTACGAGTCGGAACTGCGGGTGCTGCCGTCGGCGGAAACGGTGTACGCGACAATCGTGGCGCAGATGTCGGCGGTGCCGGTGGCCAATGTGACGAGCGCGGCGGCGGCGGGATTCGCGACGATGGCGGCGCATTCCGCGCAGGCGGGGGCCTTCGAGTCCGAAACCGGCGAGCCGATGGCGGCGAGCGGCGGCAACGGGGACGGTTCGGCGTATGCGGCGCGTTCGGCGCATGCGACTCATTCAGGCGGGGGTGCGCAGGGCGTGCAGGCGGCCGGAGCACCGGCCGGCGCGGCGCAGTGCCACGAAGTCGTGGTGCCCAAGCAGTCGCCGACCGACGAAGACGCGACGGTGGTGAAGTGGCACGTCAAGATCGGCGACCCGGTCACGGCTGGCAGCAAGCTGGTCGAAATGGAGGCCAACAAGGGCACCTACGAAATTGAAGCGCCGGTGGCGGGGAAAGTCCTGTCGCTGCGCGCCGATCCGGCGCAGGTGGTCAGCGTTGGGCAGGTGCTGGTAACGATTGAAACCGCGGCCGGGGCGGCGGGCAGCGGCGCGAGCCACGCCGGAGCGGGGCACGGGGCGAGCGGAGTGGCCATGCAGCCGCCGCACACCGGGCCGGCGGCGCAGGCGGCGCGCATCGTCGGCGAAAAGGAACTGTCGCACGCGCAGATGCAGGTGGGCGCGCTGTGCAAGCTTTCGCGCACCACCATTCCGCAGGCGGCGGTGGCCGCCGAGGCGGACGTGACCAAGATGCTGCGCGAACATCGCAAATTGAAGGACCGCACCGACAAGCCGACGGTCCATCACTATTTGATGTGGTGCCTGATCAAGACGCTGCGCAATCACCGCGAATGGTACGGCGAGCTTTCCGGCGACGGCCGGAAGTTGCTCTACCGCGCCGGCATGTCGGTGGGGTACGCGTCGATGAGCCGGTCGGACGACCTGTTCACGCCGGTGGTGCACGACGCGGAGCAATACGATTTTCCGGCGCTGAGCAAAAAACTGCATGAACTGACCGGCGCCACGCGCGAAGGGCGCATCCGCGCCGAAGACGTGCAGGGCGCCGCGATCACGCTCACCAACGTCGGCACGCTGGGCGTGGAAGACGGCTGGCCGTTTGTGATTCCCGGGCAGGTGGCGATGATTTCGGCCGGCTTCGCGCTGCCGCGCATGCGGCGCGGAGAGAGCGGGCAGATGGAAGAACGCTACGTGCTGCGGCTGAACATGATCTTCGACCACCGGCCGTTCAACGGCAACCACGCCAGCCGGTTCCTGCTCGATTTCAAGACCGCCATCGAAGCGCTGGACGTGCTGGCGCTGCTGGCGGAGTGAACCGGTCGGGGCGGTTGTTCCGCAAACAAGGGAGCAACCTCGCACCATGGCGCAGAAACTTTCGCGCTCGGCCGTTGCCGGTTTCGTGATTTTGCTGGGGCTGATACTGGTCACGATTTTGGCGACGGCGTGGCATCAGGTCCAGACTGAAAGCAGCGAGTATTACATCACGAAGGACCTGCACCGTTTCGCCAACGCGATGATGCGGTACGTGAAGCGCTACGAGGTGTACCCTGCGCTGGTCGATCCGCACGCTCCTGGCATCAAAACCATCGGCGAAGTGCGGCATCCCAGGGGCGCTCCCGCCTGCCTGGCGTTGAAGCTCCTGGAGCAGGGACAATTTGTCGACGACCCCAAGGCTTTTTTCTGCGCGGGGTCGGTGCAGCCGACGCCAGCGACGCTCGCGGCGATGGCAAAGAACCCCGACCCGCATGCCGACACCGCTTGGTACTGCACCTACGCCTACGATCCGGGGCATGGCCCCGAGCAAGGTGAATCGACGGTGTTTTTCGGCACCACACCGCAAGCGATGGCAGGCTCGCCGCACCGGCCGACGATGTATGTACTGACCTGCGATCTGGAGGAACGGCAAATCGATCCCACTGCCGAGGGCGGGTATCTTTTTTCCAACCATGCTGAGAAATCCACGGGCGCGGTGCAGGACAACATCTACCAGGACGATTCGGGGACGCTGGGTTGGCGGGATTCTTATTTGGAATGGGATGTGCCGGCCAACGCGCCGTGAAAGGGCGGGGGGCTCATCGGCGGAGGGCGACGCGGGCGCGGAGCCGAAGGCGTGGTTTGGGCGAAGAGCGGGCGTGCCCGCCCGCGGTCCCGGCTGCGCGGAAGAAAATAAGGACCCCGGCTGCGGCGTGGAATTCACATTGGAATTCTGCTATACTACGGGTGCGAGGGCCGTTTGGGGCGCGCGCAGGAAATTCCCATGTACCGGTTCGAACGCAGGACATCGCGGCTGGCGATCATTTTGTTTGTCGGCTCCCTGGCGGTTATCGCCATCATCATGGGTTCGGCGGTTTTTTCGACCTGCGGCTGCGACCCGTCTGAGACTGAGCAAGTAAAAGACCTCGAACAGATCCGCGGCATGGGCAACGCACTGACGTTGTATTACAAAAAATATGGCGCCTTTCCGACGCTGGCCGATATGCAGAATGGCAAGCTGCCGAACATCGACGCGGCGCGGCATCCCAAGGGCGCACCGGCTTGCCTGGCGCTGAAGCTGCTGATGCAGGAGCAGTTGGTCACCGATCCCAAAGTGTTCTTTTCGCCCCGCGAACTGGAACCGGACAGCGGCACGCTGGCGGCGATGCAGCGCAATCTCGATCCGCGCGCCGATCCCACCTGGTACAGCACCTATGCCTACGATCCCGGCCACCGGCCGGACGACGGAATCGCGCCGGTGTTTGGCGATCGCCGGGAACTGGTGGTGGACCAACTCGCCAGCGCGCGGCCGGCCGATGTTTTAACCTGCGAAATGGTCGCCAAAGAAATGATTGCAAATGACGCCAAACAGTACGTTTTTTCGAATCTGCCGGCATCGGTTGAAACCTCCGGCGCGAGCGCGCTCGATGCGAGTTCACCTCACGCTCCGCCCACCGCCGCTCCAGCCACCGTCAGCGACGACATCTACACCGACGATTCGAAAATCTTCGGCTGGCGGGATTCTTTTTTGGAATCGGATGTGCCCGTGCAAGCGCCGTGAAAGGGCGGGTGGCGCACGGACGGGAGGCCACGCGGGCGCGGAGCCGAAGGCGCGGGTTGTACGAAAAGCGGGCGGGCCCGCCCGCGGCCCCGGCGGCGCGCGGCCAGCGTGCCGAGGCTGTGGCCGTCTGTGGAGGCGGGGCGATCATTCGGCGGTGCGCGCCATTCGACGCGCGGCTGTTAACCAAAAAAGGGCACGTGAGGAAGTACGCTGCTGAGCGCCTGCGGCGGCCAGCCCATTTTGATTTCGATCAGGCGCATCAGCCATGGGCCCCAGATGGCCATGACCAGCCCGGCCAGCGCCAAGGCCGGGCCGAAGGCGATGTAGGCGTGGCCGGTGTCGTAGACTTCGACTTCCTTGCCGTCGGCCTGCGTTTCGACCTGGGGATCGATCCAGGTGCCCTGCTTTTCGTGGTGGGCGCGGACGAAATGGAACAGGATGAAAAACGTCCCCAGCGCCGCGCCGATCACCGGGCCGAAGAGCAGTTCGTTGCTCGCGCCCGGCAGTTGGGTGCGCTCGCGCGCGTACAGCCACAGCCCGCCGTCGCTCAGGAGCAGCAGCACGCCCATCGGCAGCACATGCAGCCGGTCGAGCAGCCGTGCGTACCAGGCCGGCGGCGGGGAGTTTTCGTCGGTGAGTTCGAAACGCGGCGTGGCGGCGGCGCGTTTTTTCACCAAGAGCCACAGCGACTGGACGATGTACATGCCGATGCCCACGAAGGCGGCGAGGAAAATAGTGATCACGCCGAGCTTCCAGCCAACGGTCGCGCCAACCGCGGCCATCAACAGCACATCGCCGCCGCCCATGGCTTCGACGCGCTTCCACCAGGTGCCCACCGCACCCAGGCCGTAGACGGTGGCGGCGGCCAGCACGGCGCCCTGCACGGCATCGATCAATGCGTTGCAGTTGGCGGCGTGGTCGGTCCAGAAATTCCCGCCCGGCGCCGGCGCTGTGTGCAGCATTACCCAGCGATCGGCCAACAGGTGCTGCCCCGGCAGCCACCACGCCAACGCCAGCGACACCACCAGCGGCACGAGGCTGGCTTCCTCGGGGATGATGAAACTTTCCATGTCGGTGGCGATGAGCAGGATCGAACCGAGGCCGAAGACACCCAGTTCGAGCAGACCCGCGAAGCCGAGGGCGACGGGGTTCAGGATCAGGCAGTGGTAGACGGCCAGTTCGACCATCGCGACGGTGACCAGTTCGATCAAAAGGTACCGGGCACCGATCGGTTTGCGGCAGTAATGGCAGCGACCGCGTAGAACCAGATAGGAGAGAATCGGGACGTTGTCGTACCAGGCCAGATCGTGATTGCAGGAGGGGCAAAACGAACGGGTGCGGGTGAGCAGGCTGATGTTGCGCGGCAGGCGGTAGATGGCGGCATTCAGGAAACTGCCGAAAACGGCGCCGAACAGGGCGGCGAAGGTGAACAGCAGGGGCGGGTGATCGGTCAGGACCTGAAGCAATGGGTGCATGCTGCGCCACGGGCCCTCGCGCCCTGAGCGGGCGGGGAATCGACCGCGCCTCGGCAAGCCAACGCCGCCTGGTCAGACGCAGTTCGGACAAAGGCTAATCATACCGGGAGTTCGAGCGGGCGGGGGAAAACGACGAGGGGAGCGGCGCGGGGCGGGCGGGGCGGGGTTGGAGGGGCGGTTTTCGCTGGGAGGGGCGCGTCAATTATTTTTCGATTTCGGGGACCGTCATTCGAAAGGCGCTTGACACTCGGGCGATTGTCGCGACCATTTTCCCCCATGACGATCTGCCAAATAACCGTAACCCCTGAAGGCGACGGATTTTTCGTGAATTTTGCAGAGGCGTTCTGAATGTCCCAAGCACCCAAACAGATTGGCAGCTACAACATCGAACGCACGCTCGGCTCGGGCGTCATGGGTTCTGTTTACCTGTCGAAAGTGGGCAACAACGAATTCTGGGCGATCAAGCAGGTCAACGACAACCTCGCGCAGCGCAAAAAAGAAATCAACAAATTCACCGGTGAAATCAAGCACGACACGATCATGCTCTACCGCAAGATCGAAGCCACCGGTGCGAGCCAGTTCCACATCGTGATGGACTACCTGGAAGTGCGCCCGATGGAGCGCAGCCTGATGCGCACCACGCTGTCGGGGCGGATTCTCGAGATGTTCGCGGAGATGGCCGAGGGGCTGGACCACGTCCACAAGGCCGGGTTTGTGCACGGCAACATCAAGGCCAGCAACGTGCTGGTCCGTCGGCCCAGCCCGACCAAGGTGCAGGCGATCCTGAACGACTTCGGGATCGAATACATCTACAAGGCGGAAAATTTCTCGGCCGATGTCTTCAAAAAAGTTTTCCCCTATCGTTCGCCGGAAGCGGCGCAGGCGCTGGTCAACCCGGATGCGGGGATCAAGGTCGGTCCGGCGGCGGATCTGTACAGCCTGACGGTGTGCCTGGTGGAAGTGCTGGCGCGCAAACTTCTGTACGCCGACGCCGACAACCTTGAGGGGTTGCTCAAGCTGAAGCGCGAAGAAAAGTTCCACTTGCTGAATGTGAACTGGCCGCGCAAGAACGTGGAAATCAAGAAACTCAACGAATTTCTGGAAAAGAACCTGAGCTATGAAGCCGCGGGGCGGCATCAGAGCGGACAGGAGTACAGCCAGGCGTTGCGAGCCTGCATCGCACCCGCTCCGGCGGAAGCGACAGCCTAGCTGTAAAAGCCGGGGCCTCGACCCGGTGGGTGACAGGGCGGGGCCGCTTCCACACGATGGGGCGGCTCAGATGGTAGGGGGGGATGGGACCGGCTTTTCGGAGGCCGGCCAATCCCAGCAGCGCAAGATTTCGTTCGCGGCACCGTGTCGCGAGGGGCACCGTCATGGGGGCGCCGGAAGGCGGCCTTCGGACGGGGGGAGTGGACGAGGGTCGGCAGGTGGCTCGCTTTGGCGGGCTCCACGGAGGGGTAACGGTGGAACGGACAATCAATCTGAATGCCGCTCGCAAGGATCTGAACGATTTGGTCGGCGGCTTGGACATGCTCGTCGATCAGATCATCGAAGATCACGGCGGGAAAGGCCCGGCGCCCTGCGCGGCGACGAACTTCATGGAGTTCCAGAACCGGCACGTCCCCAAGTCGCACCTGATCCGCGCCAAGGAACGGCTGAGCAAGAAAACCTATACGGTGTCGGTCTGCGGGGTGTACTCGGCCGGCAAATCGACGCTGATCAACTCGCTGCTGGGCGAGCCGGACTTCCTGTCAATCGCCGCTGGCGAATGCACGCTGACGATCACGCTGGTGCGCAACCCCGACCCGGGGGTCAGCGAGCACGCCGAGGTGAAGTATTTCAGCTCCGAAGCGGCGCTCAAGCTGATCTTCACCAACAGCCGTTACACGCGGATTTTCGCCAAGTACAAAGACGACCTAATCGCGAACTTCAGCGAAACCAAGGCCAAGACGACGGTCAAGGCGGCGATTGAAAACGCGATGGCGGCGTACAAGGACGATCCCGACTTCGGGACGATCCAGAAGAGCTGCAAGGAACTGGCCGACTTCCTGCATGCGCTGGAAGAGTTTTCCAACTGGCTGGGCAAGACCAACACCAACGTGCGGCTGGAAGACCTGGGCAAGTACCTGACCTTCGAATGGGACGCCGCGACGCAGTCGCTGCGCGGCTTCGGCCACATCATGCTGATCGAAACGGTGACGGTATTCAAGAACATGCCGGCGATGCGAAGCCTGGGCGTGGAATTCGTGGACACCCCCGGCATCGACTCGGTGAACGACCGGCAGCGGCAGATCACGATCGATTTCATCAACCAGTCGGACGCGCTGCTGATTCTGATCGACCCGAAGGGGCTGGACCGCAGCGCCAAGGACCTGTGGACGACGCTGTCGAGCCAGTGCAACGACATCAAGTCGAAGGTGTTCATCGTGATGAACAAGTTCGACAAGAACTCGGTGGCCGACATGACCAAGGATTCGCTGGAGCGCGGCTACAAGGCGCAGCTCATGGCGGACATGCGGACTTTCGGGCTGTCGACGGACAAGCTATTTTTCGTGTCGGCGTTGCGCGAGGAACTGAACCTGCGCAAGAAGAAGGGCAAGCTGAACGACAAGCAGGCGCGCGACCAGCAGGCCAGCAACGACTGGTGCGACCGCGTTCGTCAGGCGGTGCCGGGCGATCTCGATCCCACCCTCAAGCGCCTGATCCTGGGCGTGGCCAGCGGGGAATCGGGCGCGATGGACACCTTCCGCGACGCGCTGATCGAATACCTCGACTACGAAATCCAGTACGACCGGCTGAAGGAAGTCTACATCGACGCCGCGCGCGCCTACGACGCGGTGAAATACCTGCTCAGCCCCGAAGAACCCAAATACCGCGCGCTGTCGAACAACCGCGAGACGATGGGCCGGGAAGTGACCGAATTCTTCGAAAAGGCCAAGGACGCATTCATCGACGAAGTGGCGGTGATCCCGCGCGCGGTCGAGAAAGTCGTCGTGATGGGGATGGACAAGGTCCGCAAGGAACTGGACAGCAACATCAAGGCGCTGATCAAGAACTACTCCTTCAACCGCGACCTGGCGCGCAACCCGAACGCGATGGTCAAGGACATCAAGCTCAACGCGATCGAAAAGTTCAAGACCATGCTCAGCACCAAGTTTGCCGAGGTGATCCAGAACTTCATCCCGCCGCTGATCAAGTCGAAGGTGCGTGAGCAGGCCGACAAATCGAAGGTCAACATCGTCATCGACAAGATTTCCGAGCAGCTGGGGATGAACTACGGCGAGCGCTACAAGCGGTTGATGGACGAGTTCGACGGGGAGCTGGACCGCTTCACCTACATGCGCTGCCTGGAATCGACCTGGGGCCTGCAGGACGCGCAGATCGACCTGGCCGGCGGGTTTGAGCGCGAGTGGGACGACAAAATCGAGGAGGACTTCCGCGGGCAACTGCTGGAGCTGTTCCTCGGGCAGTACATGTCCTACATCGGCGACCTGTCGACGATCATCGGCCGCCACTACAAGTACATGATCATGGACCTGATCACCAACTTCGAAAAGCTGGTGGGCGAACTGTTCGAGGAATGCCGGAAGGACCCCAAGGCGGTCGCGCTGCCGATGGGACTGCTGTCGGGCGCCGAAGAGGACGAGGAAGCGAAGAAGAACCGCCGGCTGGTGGAATACTTCAAGCAATACGAGTCCTGCTCGATGCTGCGCGCCGGTCTGGCGAAGATGTTCGGCAACACGGGCAACTGAGACTCCGGCCCGTGCTTGTGCGGCGGCCGGGCGTGCGCC
>JBOHNC010000432.1:0-4716 GCA_050730415.1 Planctomycetota bacterium | reverse complement strand
GTCAGCTGGGAGCGCGGATCGCCCCGGTCAACCAGTCCGCCGTGAAACAAATGCCGGCGAAGCCGGCGCCTTATCGGGCAATAGGCGCGCAGTGAAAGGCATCGCGGCAGCCGCGGGACTGCTGGTGATCGCGGGAGTTTTGAGTGCCTTCGGCGCGCAGAGCGTGCTATCGCGAGCTACGCTCGCGAAAATGGTTGCACGCGGGGGTGGACACCTTCGTGTCACCTATTGCGCTCCCAGCGGAGGTGCCCTCCCGGGGTGGTCGGACGGGGCGGCGCTGGGAATCTTGGGCCCGGTCTTGGCAGCCACTCCCCAATACGGTACGATTATGTATCACCGTTGCCATGGGAATTTCGGGGGGTTGCGTCAACCGTTGGGGCCGTTGCGGCCGTTTCGATCGTTGGGGGCAGGAGAACCAAGCAGCATGGATGCCACCGGGAATGCGCCCAAATCCGCGCTTGACGACATCAATCGGATGCTCGCCGAGGCTCAGCCGCCGGTCCTGCCCAGCCGCAACTACCTGCCGGTCGAACGCCAGATCGAAGAGGTCGACACCCAGATTCTGAAACTGGTCGATGTCGCCAAGACTTACAACCTCGATGTCCGCGACGAACTCGTCAAGGGCCTGAAGCAGCGCGAGGAAGTCTTCAAGAAGGTCTACGCTCAGCTCACCGCCTGGGACCGCGTCCAACTGGCTCGGCATCCGCAGCGGCCGCAGACCCTGGACTACCTCCAGCGCATCTGCGACGACTGGATGGAACTGGCCGGCGACCGCGTCTACGGCGACGATCGTTCGATTCTGACCGGCTTCGCCACCATCGGCGGCCGGCGCTTCATGTTCATCGGCCAGCACAAGGGCCGGGATGTGAAGGAACGCGCGATTTGCAACTCCGGCTGCCCGCACCCGGAAGGCTACCGCAAGGCGCTGCAGAAGATGCGGCTGGCGGAGCGCTTCGGCCTGCCGGTGCTGACCTTCATCGACACCAAGGGCGCCTTCCCGGGCATCGGCGCAGAAGAGCGCGGGCAGGCCGGCGCGATCGCGGAGAACATCCGTGAAATGACTCTCCTGCGCGTGCCGGTGCTGACGGTGGTGATCGGCGAAGGCGGTTCCGGCGGCGCGCTGGCCATCGGCGTCTGCGACCGGCTGGCGGTGATGGAACAGGCGTATTACTCGGTGATCAGCCCGGAAGGCTGCGCGGCCATTCTGTGGCGCACCGCCACGCAGGCGCCGCGCGCGGCGGAGGCTTTGAAGCTGACCGCGCGGGACCTCAAAGGCTTCGGCGTGGCCGACGATGTGCTGCCCGAGCCCTTCGGTGCGCACTGGGATGTGGCGGGCGCGGCCGAGCGCATCAAGGCCTGGGTGCTGGAGCACTTGGCCAACCTCGAAAAACTCGATCTGGCCGACCTCCTGGAAAAACGGTACAAAAAGCTGCGCGCAATCGGGATTTACCAGGAAAATCAGGGAGGCTTGAATCCGGACCTTCGCAGCAACACCGTGGGCGACGTGATCAACGCGGCGCCGTGAAGGTGGAGTGTGTGCTGGGGCCGGTCGAGCGTGACGTGGTTCGCCGAATATGCCGAAAATCATCATCAAAGCCGGCCGCAACAAGGGCGCCGAATTCACCGTCGTGAGCCCACGCATGGTGGTGGGGCGGCGCAGCCATTGCGACATCCAGATTTTGGAGTCGAAATCCTCGCGGGAACACGCTGAAATTCTCTTCGACGGGCAGGAAATGTACGTGCGCGATCTGGGGTCGCGCAACGGCACTCGCCTGAACGGCACGCCGATCTCGGCCAAGCAGCCTTTGCGGATCGGCGACCAGATCGCGGTCGGCGACACGGTGCTCGAGGTCTTCGACGCCAGCCTGTACAAAAGCGACCTGGAAATTCCCGGCTACAAGATTCTTGAAGGCATCGGCAAGGGCGGGATGGGGACGGTCTACAAGGCCAAGCACCTGCCGATGGACCGCATCGTCGCGCTGAAGGTGCTGAACGCCCGCTACAGCCACGACCAGGCGTTCATCGACCGGTTCATCCGCGAAGCCCGCGCGGCCGGTCAGTTGAACCACCCCAACGTCATCCAGGTCCACGACGTGAGCAAGGTGAACGATCTGTATTTCTTTTCGATGGAGTACATCGACGGGCCGTCGGTGAAGGACCTGCTGCGCAAAAACGGGCGGCTGGAAGTCACGCAGGCGCTGGACATCGCCTTGCAGGCGGCGAAGGCGCTGGAATACGCGCACGCCAAGGGGATCATTCACCGCGACATCAAGCCCGACAACCTGATGCTGACGCGCGACGGGGTGTTGAAAATCGCCGACCTCGGCATCGCCAAAAACTTCGACGACCGGCAGAAGGAGCCGAAGGACAGCGTCATGGGCACGCCGCATTACATGGCGCCGGAGCAGGCGTTGGGCCGGGAGATCGATCAGCGGGCCGATATTTATTCGCTGGGCGCGGCGTTCTACCACACGCTGACCGGCCAGACGCCGTTCACCGGCGACACGGTTCAGTCGGTGATCCGCGCGCACTTGCAGGAGCAACTGCCGGCGATCCAGGAATTCAACCCGGACGTGCCGGACCCGGTCTGTTTCATCGTCGAGCGGATGATGGCGAAGAACCCCGACAAGCGCTACGAGAACATGACGCGGGTGATCGCCGACATCGAAAAAGCGCGCTCGGGCATGGGCGCCGACATCGAGCGGATCCAGATCGAGGACTCGCAGATCATGCAGGCGGTGCGGCCGCCGGAAAAGCGCACCTGGCACAAGCGCCGGGCGGTGAGGGAACAGGTCGAGAACGAGGAAAAAACCGACCGGCACGCGGCGGTGCGCATGAGCGGGGTGAAGGTGGCCGTCATCGCCGGCGCGGTGGTGCTGGTGCTCGGCATCATCCTGATCGTGATCGTGGCCGCGTTGAGCGGCCCGCCCACGCCGAAGCCGCCGCCCAATCCGGGCCAGGCGCAAACGCCGACATCGCCGACGACGCCGAGCGACGATCCCGCCAAACAGGCGCAGCAGAAAATCCAGGCCGACTTCGACGCGCTCAAGACCGAATTCGACGGCAAGGCGTCCACCGGGGATGTCGATCTCGAGCGCCGGCTGGTCGAATTCGCGGCGGCGCATCCCCAGAGCGACCTGGCCAAACAGGCTCGCGACCTGGCGGCGCAGTCGCGCGACGCGCGGGCCGGCGTCGAGCTGCGGGACCTCCAGGGCAAGGGCCTGACCGGGCAGGCGCTGATCGCCGCGCTGGATGGCTACCTCCAGAAGTTCCCCGGGACGCCGTTCGAAGCGCGGGCCAAAAAACTGCGCGACGACGCCGCCACCGCGCTGGCCTCCGCGCAGACCGACGCCTGGTCGGCCGAATTCCGGGCCGTCAGCGACCAGGAAAAGAACGTGGCGCCGGAGGATTTCGACCAGCGCCTGCGCATCTTCAACGACTACCTTGCCCGCATCCAGAAGGAAAAAGGCAATCCCTACGTGAACGACGCCAACCAGGAAATCGCCGCGGTGAAGGCGGAGGCCGACTGCCGGTTGCAGAACGCCGTCAAGAGCGCCGAAATATCGCTCGGCTTCAGTCAGTTTTCCCAGGCCATCGAAGAAATGACGCGCTACAAGCAGCGCTTCCACGACCAGGCCAATCAGGCCAAGGCCGACGCCGAAATCGCCCACATCGTCGGCAAGGCGCGGGACCTGTTCAACGCCGCGCACACCAAGGCGATGGCGCATTTGAAGTCCGACATTTCCTCCACTTCCGCCAAGCAGGACATCAGCGACGTGATGGACCGCATCAAGGGCATCGGCACGCTGGGCGACGATGCGAAGCAGGCGCTCAGCGAACTGGACGCCTTCGATCGGCTGCATGCGCTGGCCGTGCAGCCGGCGGTGCTGGACAATGTTGCCGACCGCGCGCTGCCGCCGGCGCTTCAGCTCTCGGACAAAAAAGACCTGCGCCTGGCCGCGGTGACTTTCCAGCAGATTCAGTTGGGCGAGGGCTCCTCCGGCGTCACCATCCCCAAGAACTGGGTGGACCTGTCGCTGGTCGACCGGTTGGCGATGTACGAGTACCTGCTCAAGCCCAAAGACGGCCCCATGCCGCCCAAGATCCAGGCCGATCTGGACCTCGCCAAGGCATTTCTGAATCCCTGATTTTTGCGCGTGTCGGCGCGGCTGCCTGCGCCGGCGCGCTCTGCATCCTCCCCCCACCCAGAAGGACCCGGGACGCCGTGAATCAGAACTTCGCCGATATCCGCACCTTCGATTTCCGGGGGATGCTCAACCGCGACCTGCTGGAACTGGCGCGCCCGCTGTTCGAGCGCCACGCCGCGCGGATTGCCGCGCTGTCTGCGCCGGCCGCCGCGCAGGCCTATCAGCGCGAAAAGCGCGCCCTGATCGAGACGGTCATCGGGGCGCTGCCGAAGCGCATCAAGCAGGGCGCCTTCCTTGACGCCGCCGCCATCGATCCGACTCAGCCGCGCCCGCAGGTTCTCGGCCGCTCGTCGCACGAGGGCGTCACCATCGAACGGGTCGTGTTCCAGAGCGTCCCGGGGGTGCTGGTCACCGCGCTGCTGTACCGGCCGGAAGCGCCGGCGGCCCGGCGCGGCCGCCCGGCGGTCGTTTTCGTCTGCGGCCACAGCAACCAGGCCAAAACCCATCCCGGCTACCTGGCGGTCCAGATGGAACTGGCGCGCAACGGCTTCGTCGTGCTGGCGATCGA
>JBOHNC010000431.1:0-10421 GCA_050730415.1 Planctomycetota bacterium | reverse complement strand
GGTCATGGTAGACCAGAGCGGGATGGGCTTCGTCGGGGGAGTGGGTCGCGAAGCGGACGGAAAAGCGGATGTTGGCGGAGCCGAGTTCCGCGGTTGAGAACGCGACGGGATCGGCGCCGTAGGTTTTCAGAAATTCGAGCATGCGTTTGACGCTGATGCGGCGGCGACGGGGCGGATTGGGCCGGCGGGCGATCAGCCGGTTGGCTTCGTGAATCAGGTTGACGACTTCGTTGGAGAGGCCATCGCGCAGGCGGAGTTCGTTGGCGGCGTAGGCGAGGGCTCGCGCCAGTTGCAACCGGCGGGCGCGGTTGGCCGGGGCAACGATTTGTTGGGTCGCTCCGTAGCGATTGTCCTGGGCGCGCAGTTCGAGCACGCGCTGGTCTTCGAACTGCGCGGCGATGAGCTGGCAGGCGAGGGTGGAGAGCGGCTGAATCTGGCGGTGACGGGCATTGACGAAGGCGACTTGCGGATCGTCGGGCGGGGCGGCGGAGGAGGCGGGGAGGTGGTAGTCGGCGGTGTCGGCCGGCGGCTGGTCGAGAAGCGGCGGGACGCGGTATTCGGGAGGATCGATCATCCAATGGTTTTGGCGGAGGAGGTCGAGGGCCTCGGGGGTGAGATCGGCGAGGGGATCGGGGATGGGGGGTGCGTGGAAGGCGTTGCGATCCGCGGGCGGCGGGTCGCCGGGCTGGGGGCCGAAGGTTTCTTGGGGTTCGTCGAGGTCGTCGGGTTCGTAGGGTGTGGACATGGGAGGGGCTCCGGAAAGGATGAAGGGCGAAGGAAAGACCGTTTTGAGTCCTGCGCCAGCAGGACGGCAGAGGCATAGCCCAGCACTTGAGTGCTGGGAGAGGAAGATGGTTGCCGGGAACCTCTGCCGCGCGACCCGAGGCGATCGGCGCAGTGCCGGCGAATCACCGCGCGGAACCGCAAACGGCGTCAGCGCGGGGAATGCGTTTTGGCGTCCGGGCGTGCACGTTCCGCGCGGGAGGTCGCCTCAGGGTGACATCGCTTTGGATCGCGCGGAAGAGGAAAATAACAACGCGCCCTCTTTCACCCAGCACTGAAGTGCTGGGCTATGCTTCTGGCGCCCTGCGAAGCAGGGCTCAAGATCAGAGGCGCACGGTGATGGATGGATGGAGCGCGCGGGACGGGGGGTCCGGCGTGGGGCACGGGGTCGCGGCGTGCCTTGAATTGTGCGACCAGTCGCACCTAAAAGTATAATGCGATGTAGTGGAAGTCAAGTGGTTTTTATGGAAAGATTACAAGTGGGTGTGGTGGAAACGGGTTGGGGGATGGGGAAGGGCGGCGGTGAATGGCGGTGGGGGTGCGTGCGCTGTTGCGCCGGTCGTTTTTGGCGGGACTGCGGACGGGATTGAGGCATGGCGTTCCCAGCGCTGGCGTGGTATCGGCAGGGGGGTCGGGTGCAGTTCCGCGCGGAGGGATGGCGGGGGCGCGCTGGTCGTCTCGGGTCGCGAGGAAACCCCTTTGGGGAGGGTCGTGGCGAGTCGGAACCTGGCCACGACCCTCCAATCCGGGGGTTCCACCTCCGGCTATGAATCGTCTGCGCCCGCCGGGCGCAAGAAACAAACGCGAGAAAGGGGTATCGGTAATGCGAAGGGCTGCGGCCAACCCATCGCTATCTTATGTTGCGGGTTTGGCGCGCAGAAAATTTTTGGAGAAGGATGTGGGTTCGGGCAGAAAGTTTTTCCGAAGGCGCTCCCAGCGGCACTTTATGATTAGAGAGTCAGGAGTTGGGAAATGGACGGGGGTTCCGAAAGCGATCCGCGTGTGGAGCGATTGCTGAGCCTGTACCGGGGGGCCTACCAGGTCGCGGTGCGGGTGTTGGGCGACGCGACGGACGGGAAAATGTGGTGCAGAGCGCCTTCGTGAAGGTGCTGGGGAAACTGCCGACAGGCCTTTCTCTCGATGAGGTGCAGCCGTGGTTTTTCACGGTCGTGGTGAACACGGCTCGGGAAAAACGGCGGTCGGATGTGCGCCGCCATCAACGGGAGGAACAGGCCATGTTAACGGAAAGCGAATATCACGAACAACGCGGTGCGGATCGCGAAATGGTGGCCGCTCTGCGGCGCGCGCTCGGCGAACTGGACGAGAGCGAGCGGCTGCCGGTGGTGCTGTGCCACGAGCAGGGGATGACGCAGGCATCGGCGGCGCAGGTGCTGGGGATTTCGCCGCGGCTGGTGTCGGTGCACTTGGCCAAGGCGCTGGAATCGCTGCGGGGGAAACTGGCGCGAGCGGGGATTACCGCGGTGCCGGCGGTCATCGTGGCGGGGCTGGGGCAGACTGCGCCGGCGGTGCCGGGATCGCTGGGGCTGGCGGTGCAGCAACTTGGCGTGCAGGCGGTGCAGGCGGTGCACGCGGCCGGCGTGGCGGCCGGCAGTGGATCGGGAGTCGCATCGGGAGCGACGGCAGTTGGTGTTCCTGGCGCGGTGAGTTTCAAACTGGTGGCGGGCGCGATTGTTTTGGCGTTGGTGGTGCTCGCGGTGGTGGAGACGCACAAACGGGGCGCCGCGGCGCCGACGGTGAACTCGGCAGTGGGCACGGCGCAGCCGGTCGCAACGCCGCCATCGGTGGCGCCTGGTGCGGGCCGCTCGGTGGCGGCTGCGCCTGCGGCGGGAGGTATTGGCGCGAACGAGGCACTGCAACGGATTTTGGATACCCCATTCGATGCGGTGTATCACCGGGCCTACCTGTCGGAGGTCGTGGATGATCTAAAAAATCGTTTCGGCCTGCGGAGCGCCTTGCCTTTCGATCTGACCGGAGGAACCTGGCCGGCGGCTTTGGACAAGACTTTTGTCTTCACGCTGGACCAAAAGCAGGTGAAGGTCGGCGAGGTGCTCAAGCGGTTGGCCGCGACGGGGAAGCTCACGTTGGAATATCACGGCGACACGGTGGTTATCTGGGTGCCGGTCGACGACCAGCGTCTGGCCGATCTGACCAAAAAACTAAAGACCGGAGATGTCGAAGCGCGGTGCGAGGCGGCGTACGATTTGGGCAACCTGGGCGACAAGCGGATCGATCCGCTGCTGGTGACGGGGCTGACGGACGCGGATTCGGCGGTGGCGATCCGCGCGGTGCAAGCGTTGACGGCGCGGAAGGACACGCTGGCATACGGCCCGTCGGGCAAGGCTGTATTCGAGATCGTCGCGAAAATGCTCGAAACCAACGCGCTGCCGGCCTGCACGCAGGAGCTGGTCGAGCTGCTGGGGAGTTCGGGGGATCCACGCGCGGTGGATCGATTGGCCACCTACGTGAAAAGCCAGGATGCCGACGTTCGCAGGGCGGTGGCCGAGGGCTTGGGTGCGACGCGCGACCCGCGGGCGTGGGCGCAATTAAATGCGCTGCTCAAGGATCCCCGCCCGGAGGTGCGGGCGCATGCTTGCAAGGCGGCAGGGGCGCTGCAGGAACCGAAGGCTGTCGAGCCGCTGTTGTCTCAACTGCGCGATCCGGATGGATCGGTTGACGAGGCGGCGGCGGAAGGGTTGAGGCAAATTGCCAGCCGGGACATGGATCATGCGCTGTTTACGCTGCTGAAAGGGTCCAAAGCCAACCGGAGCTATGTGGTGGGGGCATTGTATTTTTCGCGCGATCCGGAGGTGATCGATCAACTGGTCCCACTGTTAAGTGGTCCTGACTCCTTCACGGTGTCGGCGGCAGCGAGTGCCCTTAGCACCATCCACGACCCGCGGGCGGTAACGGCTCTGGCCGACCTGTTGAAGGGGAAGGACAGGTATGGTGTGCAAGGCTGGATCGCCGCGGAGCTTTACGCGCGGCATGACCCGCGGGCGACTGCGGCGAAGGCTCGACAGCTCAAAAGCGACGATTCCCAAGTTCGCATAACTGCGCTGAATTGCCTGAAGTGTAGTGGCGATCCCGACCTGGAACCGATTGTCACGGCGATGCTGAAGGACCCCGACCCAACCGTCCGCGCCTATGCCGCCGTGGCCCTTGACGATACAGACCATTCGAGCGCGTTCGCGTCCCTGGTTGTCATGCTGCACCAGCCGGACCCAAAGGTTCAGACAGCTGCAATGTCGGGGATGGCCGAATCCCGCGATCATCGCGCCGTGACGGCTCTGCTGTCCGTAGCCGCGGACGCGGCGGCCGATGGTGACCTGCGGAACCAAGCGGTGAGTGCATTGGCGTCTCTAGGAGACCCAAGCGCGGTGGATCCGCTATTGGCCTTGTGGCCACATGCGGGCCATGAGTTGTCAGAACAGATCCCGATGGTTCTTCGCTACCTGAACCGTTCCGACGATCCAAAGGAACTCACCGTCGCGCTGTCGGAGTTGCAGGCGTTTCTGAAGCCGAATGACCCGGTGGCGTGGCAAATCGCATGCTGTCTTGGAGCATGGGACGACCCGCGCGCGCTGGCTCCGCTGTTGGTAATCTTAAAGAATACGAACCCGGATTTGCGCGCGTTGGCGCTGCAAGGACTGGGTAGCACTCGCGACCCACGCGTAGTCGCGCCGCTCATCGCGCTGGTGAATGACTCGACCGCCGTCTTCAATGTGCGCTACGAGGCGGCCTCTGTATTGGTCGCGACCCAAGACCCGCGTGCGCTCGCGTCGGTGATCGCGCTGGCTAAAGACGCGGACCCCAAGATTCGTGCTAGCGTGGCGGGGGCGCTGGGCACGGCGCACGACACGCGCGCGATAGGGCCGATTATTGAACTGACGAATGATCCCGATGCCACGGTCCGAGCTGCCGCGGGTTACGCGCTGGTCAGATGCAGGGTTGATGATCCTCGTGCGGTGGACGGCTTGATCGGGTTGATAAGACGTGCTTCTAACACAGTAGTGAGGAGCGGCGCCGAAGAGAGGCTCAAGAACATGCGCGATCCGCGGGTGGATGCAGCGATGGCAGAGGCGATGGCGCAGTACGAAAAGCGACAGCAGGATTTGAATCGTCCGGACGAATTCTAACCTATGGTGCGGCCGGTTTCGTGGCGGCGCGTTCGGACCATTTGACGCGGTGCCGACAGGTGCGGCTTGATAACCTAGTATTCGCGTGTGAGAGCGGCCCAGTTTTTGTCGTCGGCGATTTTGGCGGCGATATCGACGTTGTAGAAACGGCCGACGGGCGCGAGGAGTTCGGGACTGGCGAGGTTGACCTGCTTGAGGGCGCCGCGCACCGCCTGAATGCCGGCCGCGTTCATTTTGCCCATCGGCGCGCGCATCGGGCCGACGTTCATGCCCAGGCCGGCCATGATGGTTTTGATGGCCGCAGGATTGCGGAATTTGTCTTTCACCGTGAGCGTTTTGCCGGTTTTCAACTGGCGGGTGCTGTCGACGGTAACGGTAATGATTTTGAACAGCGGCGTGAGTTTGGCGATGAGCGCTTCGGCCTGAGCCCATTCGCCGGCGGTGGCGTGGCGGACCATCTGCGCGATCGGCCCCGGGGTGAGGTTGGTCATGACCGAGATGACGCCTTGCGCGGCAATGTCGGGACGGGACATCATGCCGAGAGTGACGTCGTCGTCGCCGGACATGATGCTGAAGGGCTGGGGCAGGTAGCCGCGGGTGCGGGCCATGCGGTCGAGGTCGCCGGTGGCTTCCTTGACGGCGACATATTGCGGGCGGCGTTCGACCAGCAGGGCGAGATCTTCGGCGCTGAGCGCGCAGCCGGTGCGGCCGGGGATGACGTAGGGCACCAGCGGGAAGCCGGGCACGGCGGCGGCGACGGCTTCGTAGTATTCGGCGCGCAGTTCGCCCGAGGACGGGCCGTTGTAATAGCAATCCACGAGCAGGCCGCTCGCGGCGCCGGCTTCTTTGGCGTGGCGCGTGGCGTCGATGGCTTCCTTGGTGTTGTTCGAGCCGACGCCGGCCATGATGGGCACTTTGCCGGCAGCGGCCTTGATGCTGCGGGCAATGACGGCTTCGTGTTCGTCCCAGTCGAGGGTGGGGGATTCGCCGGTGGTGCCGCAGGCGACAAGGCCGTCGATGCCTTGGTCGATCTGGAAGGCGATCAATTTTTCGAGGGCACTCCAGGCGACTTTGCCGGCGGCGTCGAAGGGCGTGACGATGGCCGTGTGGGCGCCACGGAGGGCTGGTTGTGTGGTCATGTTCGGTCTCCTTGCGGCACCGCTCCTGCCGCGGCGCCGCGGTCGTCTTTTCTGTTTGTATGGTACCTAGTCATGAGGAGATTGCCAGCGGGAAGCAGGGCGGGGACAGGGAACAGGAGACAGGGAAAACAGGACGCGCGCCGGCGGCGCGGGATAGAGCAGGAGCAGCGGGGGTCAGGATTGGGGGGCGAAGAGGGTTCCGGCGATGCTGAGGCCGAAGAGGCCGCCGAACAGGGCGGAGAGGAATGGATTGGCGCCGATCAGGCAGTGGCCGCTGGCACAGCCGACGAACCAATAATAGGCGAAGCCGGCCGTGGCGCCGAGCAGAGCGCCGAAGGCGAGGCGCCAGAGGATTCGACCGGCACCTTGGCCGGTGCGCGGCGGGCGGCCGGCGCGCAGGTCACGGGCTGGCGACTCGAGTTTGGCGGACGACGCGGCGGCATCCTGCGGAGCGGCTGGCGATGGCTGCGCACCAGGGTGCGACGGTTGTGCGCCGGCGGGGGGAGACGCCGGCGGCGGTGCGACGGACATGGTGACGGCCTTTACTTTTTGACGACGGCGCTGAGCGCGCCTTCGCAGCGTTCCTTCAGCACGTGGTAGGGGGCAAAGCCGAGGACGCCGTCGACTGCGTGGCCTTCCTTGATGAACAGCACCGTCGGAAAACCGGTGACGCCGGCTTGCGAGGTGAGGTCGGGTTCGAGGTCGGCATTAACTTTGACGAACTTGATTTTGCCGGCGTATTCGGCGGCAAGTTTGTCGAGGACGGGCGCGAGCATTTTGCACGGGCCGCACCAGTCGGCGTAGAAATCGACGACGACCGGGAGGGTGGCGTCGAGAACTTCTTCCTGGAAATTGGCGGTACCGACATTCGGCAGGCTGCTCATGGTGGTCTCCTTTGCTGCACGGCGAGACGGGTCTTTCGCGAGCCCGCCGCAACCGCTATTTTGACCGGGGATCGATTGGGAACATTCCCCGTTCAGACACTTTCTAAATATATTTACAACACATTGCGTGCCAATTCGTTGGTTGGCGGGCGTTGGGAAAGTGACTCGAAGCGGGGAAGTTCCGTGGTCAGAAAGGGGGGATCGCCGGGGTGCGCCTGTGCAGGCCGGCAGCACCGTGTCAATTACACCAAGTCACAGGCGTCGGCGGGCATCCAGTGGTGGTCCTGGCCGATCCATTTGACATTGCAGCCGAGGGGGTTGGTGAGCGGGAGGACCGGTTCTTTGCCGGCGAGCAGGGCGTCGATGGCATCGCGCAGTTCGTGGGTGGTTTCTTTGCCGGGGTTGCGGGGATTGTCGTCCATGCGGCCGGTGTAGCGGAGTTTGCGTTGGCCGTCGAAGAGGTAGAAGTGCGGGGTGCGCAGGGCGCCGTAGGCCTTGGCGGCGGACTGATCCTGGTCGCGCAGGTAGGGCCACTTGAAGCCGCGCTCCTGGGCGCGGATTTTCATGTTTTCGAAGGAGTCGCCGGGGTGGTCTTGCTGTTCGTTGGAGTTGATGCCGACCAGGGCGACGCCTTTGGGCTGGTAGTCGGCGTAGAGTTTTTTCTGGCGGTCTTCGGAGCCGACCACGTAGGGGCAGTGGTTGCAGGTGAACATGACGATGAGGAGTTTGGCGGATTGGAAGTCGGCGAGGCTGTAGGTTTTGCCGTCGACGCCGGGCAGGTGGAAATCGGGCGCCGGAGCGCCGATGGAAAGCGTGAAGCTCATGGCGGTGACCTTTCTTTGAAATCGGCAGTAGAACGAAGCGGTGCAGGCTGCCTACAATTCTATTTTAGGCGGTTTGGGCAGAGACGGCACGGGCCCGGGAAAAAAGGATGAGCCTGAAATCCAAAGGCTGAAGG
Source organism: Planctomycetota bacterium (assembly GCA_050730415.1). Lineage (GTDB taxonomy): Bacteria > Planctomycetota > SZUA-567 > H5-PLA8 > JBOHNC01 > JBOHNC01. The sequence continues at coordinate 2,500 of JBOHNC010000431.1, read as the reverse complement.
AGCCGGGCAAGGCGACGCGGGGTCGCCCAACGATTCGATCCAGGCGGAATTTGCAGTGCGGGCGGTGTAGACGGTGCGGAACGAGGAGTTGGAACGATGAACCGAATGGTGGCGGCGGTGGCAGGTGCGCTGGCGGGGCTGTGCATTGTGCTGGTGCTCCTGTATCTGTGGGGACTGCGCGTACGACCGGCGGTTCCGTCGGTGCATCCACCGGGTCGGGGCGGCGCAGTGGCGGGCGCGCCCGGAACGGCCGAGTCGGGAACGGCTGCGGCGCCGAAGGGGGAAAAGCAGATGCCAGTCCAGGGCCCTGATGGAGGCGCGAGCCGTCCGGCAAAAGCGAGCCTTCCGCCGAGTGTGAAATCGACGCTGGTTGCGCCACCATCGCCGCCTTTGGCACCGGGGCCGACGGCGGGGGCATGGCAGCCGGTGGGATTGTCGGGCGGTGGATCGATGTACACGCCGGCGATCAGCCCGCTGAATCCAAATCTAATGATGTTGAACTGCGACATGTCGGGCGCGTACATCACGACCGACGGGGGGCACAATTGGCGGATGATCAACGGGACGCAGTTGGGCGGGAATACGCGCTGCAGTCCGTGCTGGTCGCCGACCGATCTTAACACGATCTATGCGGCCAGCGGATGGTCGGGTCATCTGGAGGTTTCGCACGACTGCGGGAGGACGTGGTCGGCGATCGGGGATTTGAAGGGGGGGCTGGAGGGGGCGATCGCGATTGACGCGGGACTGAAGTCCAGGGATCGGAGCACCGCGGAGGGTGGAGCGCAAGGCGGGCCGCCGGACTTCATGGCGACGGCGCCGGAGCGGTTTCTGGTCGGGACGCGGCGGGGCGTGGAAATGTCGTCAGACGGCGCGCAGACTTTTCATCCGTGTTCGGGCGTGACGGGGACGGCGCTGGGTTTTTGTTTCGACCAGACCAGCGCGCTTGATCCGGCGCACCGGGTGTGTTTCATCGGGACCGACGAGGGCATCTGGCGCAGCGACGACGGCGGGGCGAGGTGGGTCAAGAAAATGCAGGGGCTGCCGGAGGACGCCGGTTCCAAGGTGCGCCCGCTGCTCGATTTTGCCGGCGGCTCGTCGCCTTTCCTGCATCCGACAATGCCGCAGGGTCAGGCGACCGCACCGGATGGGCCGACGATCCGGCTGTATTGTTCGGTGCGGTGTTCGTTGTCGGACGGCCAGTTAATCGGCGGGATTTACCGATCCGAGGACCGCGGTGAGAGCTGGGTTTCGATCATGAACGAGGGCATCAACCGCGACACGAAACAATTCGACCAATATGGCGAGGGCGAGGTGCCGCAGTATGTGCGGGTGCTCACCACCGACGCCAATCCGAACATCGTCTATGCGATGAACACATCGACGGGCTTCTGGCCGCCGCACCAGCCGACGGCTTTCCGCAGCGACGACGCCGGCGCGCACTGGCGGGCGACGCTGTTCATGGATCCACGGTTCAAGGGCCAGTACAACGTCGACTGGGACTACCACACGGCAGTCATGCACCAGTCGTATCAGGAAGGCGCAGAGGGCGCGGCGATTGCGCCCAATGATCCCAACACGCTGATCCGGGTGGGCAGCATGGAAGGGTATATCACACACGACGGGGGCAAGAGCTGGTTTCCGGCGCACACGCGGTTGGCGCCGGGGCAAAAGCCGGAGGCAGACGCGGCGTTCGAATGCAACGGGTTGGTGGTGACGACGACGTGGCATTATTTCATTGACCCGTTCAAGCCGAACATCCACTACATCTGCTACACCGACATTGGATTCGCGCGCAGCGAAGACAGCGGAAAGACCTGGCGCTGGTGGAGCGAGACCGAGCGGCCGCCGTGGAGCAACACGACCTACGACCTGGCATTCGATCCGAACGTGCCGGGCAAAATCTGGGGGGCGTTTTCGAATGTACATGACATTCCCAACGCCAACAGCGTGGTGCGGCGAGCCAGCGACCAGGGCGCGGGCGGCGTGGCGCTGAGCACCGATTTCGGCGTGTCCTGGAAGCCGACCCCCGGCGGTCTGCCGGACGCGCCAGTGACCTCGATTGTGGTCGATCCGAAATCGCGGGAGGGGCGGCGCACGCTGTACTGCACGGTGTACGGCGTGGGGCTTTTCAAATCGACCGATGACGGAAAAAGTTGGGTCAGCAAAAGCAAGGGGCTGGGCAGCGCGGAAAACATGCGGCTGTACCGGGTGCTGTTGCATCCGGACGGGACGCTGTTCTGCGTGATCACGGGCAAGCAGGTCAACCGGAAATTTCTGGAGCACGGCGCGGGGGTGTACCGTTCGAAGGACGGGGGTGAAAGCTGGCAGTCGATGAACGTGACGCAGCCGATGCCGTGGCCGAAGGATATCACGCTTGACCCGGCCGACAGCAACATCCTGTACGTGGGGCTGGCGGGATCGTACGGATCGAAAATCGGCGGGTTGTTTCGAACGCAGGACGGCGGGGCCACTTGGCAGAAACTGGCCGACGAAGGGCCGG
>JBOHNC010000430.1:0-4618 GCA_050730415.1 Planctomycetota bacterium | reverse complement strand
GGCCAGTTCCTGCTGTGTGGTCGCGAGACTGGCGCGGGTCGCGTTGAGGTCGGCGCTGAGTTTCTCGCCGGTCGCGGTGAGTTCCGCGATCTGCGTATTTTTGGCCTGTGCCTCGCTGGTGAGTTTCCCATTGGCGGTGCGGGAGGTCTCCAGGTTGGCCTGGGTCTCCGCGAGCTTGGCCTGCGTGGCTTGAAGATCAGCCGCCAGCTTGGCGCCGACGGATTCCAGCTCCGCGATTTTCGCCGCCTTCGTTTGGTCATCGGCGCTCAACTTCCCGCCCGCTGCCTGCGCATCGGCCAGTTCCTGCTGCGTGGTCGCGAGACTGGCGCGGGTCGCGTTGAGGTCGGCGCTGAGTTTCTCGCCGGTCGCGGTGAGCTCTGCGATCTGCGTATTTTTGGCCTGTGCCTCGCTGGTGAGTTTCCCGTTGGCGGTGCGAGAGGTCTCCAAGTTGGCCTTCGTCTCGGTGAGGTCCGCCTGCGCGGCCTGCAATTCCACCGTCAGCTTGGCAACCTGCGCCTGAAAATCTGCGATCTGTCGGGCCTGCTCGGCCGAAGTCCCCACCAGCGGCTTGAGCCGGTCTCGTTCCGCCGCCGCCGCCTGGAGTTCCTCCGCCAGCTTGGCGCGCGCGGCGTCCAGTTCGCCGATCTTGGCGTCTTTGGCCTGCCCGTCGGCGGTGAGTTTCCCGTTGGCCGTCTGCGCCGCCGCCAGTTCCTGTTGACGCCCCGCCAGATGGCCCTGCGTGGCCTGCAATTCGGCCGTCAGCTTGGCGATCTGCGTCTGGAACCTTTCGATCTGCTGAGCCTGCTCGGCCGAAGTCCCGACCAACGGCTTGAGCCGGTCACGTTCCGCCGCCGCCGCCTGGAGTTCCTCCGCCAGCTTGGCGCGCGCGGCGTCCAGTTCGCCGATCTTGGCGTCTTTGGCCTGCCCGTCGGCGGTGAGTTTCCCGACCGCCCCCTGCGCCGCCGCCAGTTCTTGCTGACGCCCCGCCAGATGGCCCTGCGTGGCCTGCAAGTCGGCGCTGAGTTTCCCAATCTGCGCCTGCAAGCGTTCGTTTTCCTGCGCCTGCGCCGCTGTTTTCGCCACCAGCGGCTGGAGTTCATCCCGCTCCTTCGTGCGCGTCTGCAAATCGGCCGTGAGTTGGGCCAGTGCCGCCTCCCGCTGCGCCAGCAGTTTCGCCTGCTCCGCCGAATGCCCCACCAGCGGCGCGAGTTTCGCATTTTCCTGCTGCGCCGCGTGCAGCGCCTGCTGCAACCGCGCCCGCTCCGCGTTGGCCTTTTCGAGGTTCCCCGCGCCGGCGCCAACGTTGGCTTCCAGCTCCGTCACCCGCTGCGCCGCCGCCTGCCGCGCCTGCTCGGCCGCCTGCAAATTCTTCTGCACCTCGGCCGCGCGCGCCGCTTCCCGCGCCGCTTCGTCGGCCGCCGTCGCCAGCCGCTCGTTCAGCGCGGCCAGCGCCTGCTCCTGCGCCGCCAGTTTCGCCCGCTGCTGTTCGGCGTCCTGCGCCGAAAGCTGCGACCGCTGCGCCAGTTGCCCTTCCAATTCATGGCAGCGCGGCACCAGCGGCTTCAACTGCCCGATCGTCGCTTCCATCTGCTGAATCTTGTCCACCATCCCCTTCATGCGGTTGGCGACTTCATGTTTTCCGGCGCGGATTTCCAGCCCGATCCGCGCGAAATCCTCCATGCCTTCCAGCTTCATGTCGGTGATGCCGAGGCTCAAAAAAACGTTGCGCAGAAACGCCATCAGTTCCGGCCATTGCAGCCGAAATCGATTCGCGGCGTCGTAGTACCCGAACTTTTTCGCTTCTTCCTTGATCGTCGTTTCGTCGATGACAACCTGGTCGCCCATACCCCGCCGCCCCCTTTTGAAGCCCCCGCCCGGGCCCTGGTTTTGAAACAGCTTCCGATTCAGCTTCGCGTGGGATACGATCGCATGGCCGGACACAGACCCCGGCGATAGGGTGCGACATCGTCGAGCACCTGCTTCACGAAGCGGATCATTTCCTGCACTTCCGGCAGCACCGGCTGCCGCGCCGCGATTTGCTCGATGGCTTCCGGCGGCGCCAGGTTGCTCCGGTACAGCAGCCGGTAGGCTTCCTTGATCCCCGCCTTGGCCTCCGCCGACAGGCCCGGCCAGCGTTTCATCCCCACGATGTTCAGCCCGTGGACTTCGTTGATGCCCGCCACCAGCATGTACGGCGGCACGTGCATGCCGCAGGCCGATTTGCCCTGCAGGATACACAGCTTGCCGATGCGCGTGAACTGATGGACCAGCGCGCCGCCGGACAGAAACGCGCCGTCGCCGATTTCCACATAGCCCGCCAGCAGCACATGGTTGGCCATGATCACCTTGTCGCCGATCGTGCAGTCGTGCGCCACATGCGCGCCGGCCATGAGGTAGCAATTGTTGCCCACCCGCGTCGTCCCGCCACTTTTGCTGGCGCGGTGAATCTGGACGTACTCGCGGATCACGTTGTCGTTGCCGATCACCGTCTGGCTCGGCCCGCCGGTCCAGTTGAGGTCCTGCGGCGTGTGGCCGACAATCGCCCCCGGGTGAATCTGGTTGTTGGTCCCCAGCGTCGTGTTGCCCGCGATGTAGACGTGCTGCCAGATTTTGCAGCCCGCGCCGATTTTCACGCCGCCCTCGACGATGGCGTACGGTCCGACTTCGACGTCGTCGGCCAATTGCGCTTTGGGATCGACGATCGCGGTCGGATGAATGGACGTGGCCATGGTGAAACTCCCGAAACGCACCTATTTTAGGCGGGTTCGGCGTTTATCATCACCGTTTCGGTGTACATTCCGTGCAAAAGCGTCAGGATGCCAGGTGCGCGGCTGGGGGCGCTTCGGCCCGCGGATCCGCGCCGGCGTTGCCCCTCAGGAGGTTCCCCGTCATGGCTGCTCCCATCTACCTCGTGGTTATCGCCGACGACTTCGGCATGTCCCCCAGCATCAACGCGGGCATCGTTGAAACCTTCCAGCAGGGATTGCTCACCACCACCACCCTGATGGCCCCCTGCCCGTCCTTCGGCCACGCGGTCGCGCTGGCGCACGAAACCGCCATCCCGCTCGGCGTCCACCTGACCTTCAACGCCGAATGGGACGGCTATCGCTGGGCCTCCCTGACCGGCCTGCCCAGCCTGGCCGGCGAGGACGGCCGGCTGCCGAAAACCAAGCCCGAAGCCCAACGCGCCATGCTGCCGGCCGAACTGCTGGCCGAAGCCCGCGCGCAGGTGCTGGCCGTCTACAAGGCCGGCCTCAAGCCCACCCACCTCGACTCCCACATGGGCACGATCTACCCGTACGTGGCGGAACTCGCCGCGCTCTGCCGCGAATTCCGGCTGCCGTTCCGCTTCCCCGTCGCCGGCCGCCCCGAGCTCTCCGTGCAGTTCGACACCTCGGTGGCTGGCGGCGAAGCGCTCTCCCCGCAGCCGGTCGAGAAAAAAGGCCCCTGGCTCCTGAACTACCTCGAAAATCTGAAACCCGGCTTCCACATGCTCTGCGGTCACCCCGCCCAACCGGGTTCCGAAATGCACACCTTCCTCGGCTCCGACACCGCCACCGAGTTGCGCAACTGGGCGGTGTACTTCCGGTTGTCCGACCGCGATCAGTTGCTCAACCCGCAAGCCCGCGCCATCGTCGAGAAGCGCGGCATCAAACGCATCAACTTCAAAGACGTAATCCGCCTCCAGAAATGGAAGGCGCCCAAAACCAAACCATGAACGCCATCACCCCTGCGCGAAATCCCCATTCCAACTGTCGCCGGCCATAGTGGCACGGGCCGATGGCGCGTGGAAAAAATCCGCGGCGAAGCCGCGGTTTCTATCCCGTTTTTCCGAATGTTTTTTCTTCGCGCCAGCGGCGCTATCGCAACGAAGCCAGGGGTTGCCGAAGGTCTTGCGGAGGCTACCCCTGGAAGACGTCGTCCAAGCCACTGAACCCTGAAAGGACTCTGTTTTTTTCTTCGCGCCAACGGCGCGATCGCAACGAAGCCAGGGGTTGCCGGAGGTCTTCCGGAGGCTACCCCTGGAAGCTGAGGCATAGGTTCAGAACCCTGAAAGGGTTCTGTATCTTCAATCCCAAACGTAACGCTCATCGTATTGCACCGCATATTTTTTGAGGAGACGTCGCAATTCGTCCTGAAACGACACCTTGCGGTGGTGTTTTTCCTGGTCCTGAATATACGCGGCCAGGCCAGCAACATGGCTGGGGCTGATGGAAAACACGCTGTAGCCCGTCTGCCACTGAAAGAGCTTCAAGTCAGGCGATTTCTCTTTCAGCCACTGGCTGGAAACCCGTTTGATTTCCTTGACGAGATCGGCAACTGAAATCGTTCGAGCAAGCCGAAAAAACTGTGGACATGATCGGCCACGCCGCCCACCTGGAGACAGGGACACTCTTTTACCTTGGCGATTCCGGCGATGTAGGCGTGGAGTTGCCTGCGCAGGTCGGCATCCGAGAGGAGAGGCGCGCGATTTTTGGTGGAAAATACGATGTGAAGGTAAATTTGGGAAAGTGATTGCGGCATCAACGCCTCCAAGTAAATGTCCACCGTTACATTATACAGAACCCTTTCAGGGTTCTGGGCGCACGCCGCCGCTTCCAGGGGTAGCCTGCGGAAG
>JBOHNC010000429.1:0-1963 GCA_050730415.1 Planctomycetota bacterium | reverse complement strand
GGGAGCGAGCTTCGCGCGCACTTTTTATTCACGGGACAGCGTCCCGTGCCCCAAAGCCACGGACACTTGAGGGGAATGGGTGGACTTCCGGCGCCGAAGGGACGGATCGGACGAAGAGGCCGCGCCGGCGCGCGGTGGTCTCAGGGGGGATTCGATTTTTGATGGCGACCGAGTAAGATACAAATCTGCGGCGGGAGCGGCGGCCAGGTGCGGTGCACCGCCCGTTTTTTTATCGCTCCCGCGCGGCGTTGCATCGAGGCATCCATGGCCATTCTGCCGATTGTTTTGTATCCCACGCCGGTCCTGATGAAGCGCACCCGCGTGCTCACCGCCGAGGAAATCCGCACCGGCAAAGCCGCCGGGTACGATCTGCGCAAGCTCGCTCAGGACATGCTCGACACCATGTACGATGCGCCGGGCATCGGCTTGGCGGCGCCGCAGGTGGGGGTCGGCCTGCGGCTGCATGTGATGGACATCAGCGTGGAAAAAGACCAGCCGATGGTGCTGCTCAATCCGAAAATCACCGCCAAGAAGGGCGGAGTCAAGGGCGAAGAAGGCTGCCTGTCCTTCCCGAAAATCTACGGCAGCGTGCGGCGCGCGGAAAGTATCGAGGTGGAATACATGGACCTCGAGGGTGCGCCGCAAAGCCTCCACGCCGAGGGTCTCAAGGCGCGCTGCCTGCAGCATGAAATCGACCATTTGGACGGCATTCTGTTCATCGACAAGATGTCGGCCACGGCGAAATTTTCGATCCGCAAGGACATCGAGGAACTCCGTCGCAATTTCCTAGCCAAAAACCAAGCCCAAAGCCCGGCCCAAAGCCCGGCCAAAAAATAGGACTGAAGGCGCCCGCATGCCGGATGAACTGCCCGAGCTGACCGAAATCCTTTCGCTGCACCTGGCCTCGGGCATCGGCTGGCGGCTGTACCAGAAATTGGAAACGGCCTTTGGTTCGGCGCGCGCGGTGCTCAATGCGCCGGCGGCGCGGCTGGAGTCGATTCCGGGCATCGGCCCGGCGCGCTCCGAGGCGATCGTCGCGCAGCGCGACATGGCGATGGCGCGGGAGGAAATCGCCCGGGCGCGCGACGAAAACATTCAACTGCTGCACTACTACCACCCCGACTACCCGCTGCTGTTGCAGCAGACCGCGGATCCGCCGCTGATCCTGTATGTGCGGGGCACGCTGGAGGCGGAAGACGGCAACGGTCTGTCGATCGTCGGGACGCGGCGCTGCAGCCACTACGGCCGCGAGCAGGCGCGCAAGTTCGCGCTGGCGCTGGGCCAGCAGGGGCTCACGGTGGTCAGCGGCATGGCGCGCGGGATCGACACCGCCGCGCACCAGGGCGGCCTCGACGGCGGCGGGCGCACCCTCGCGGTGCTGGGTTCGGGGCTGTTGCAAATCTACCCGCCCGAAAACGAGGAACTGGCGGCGGCCATCGCCGCGCACGGGGCCGTCGTGAGCGAATTTCCGCTCGGCATGCCCGCCGCGGCCGACCATTTTCCGCGCCGCAACCGGATCATCGCGTGGCTCACCCGCGCCTCGCTGATCGTCGAAGGCGACGAACGCTCCGGCGCCATGATCACCGCGCGGTTCGCCAACGAGGAAGGCCGCACCGTGCTGGCGCTGCCCGGCCGCACCGACACGCCGCTCGCGCGCGGTCCGCACGCGTTGATCCGCGATGGCGCCACGCTGGTGCGCGATGTCGAAGACATTCTGGAAGTCCTCGCCACGCCCTACCTGCCGACGCCCGGTGCGGTGGCGCGCCAGCGGCTGCGCCGCGAGCAGGAATCGATGGAACGCGCGCCCGCGAACCAGCAGCCGCGGCTGCTGCCCGATTCGCCCGGGCCGCTGGAACAGCACTCCACGCAGCCGTCCCACACGTCCCACCCGGTCCACCCGGCCCGGCAGGCGGCTCCCACGGCCGCGCCGACACCGCCGCCGCCCGGCCCCGCAGGCCGAACC
>JBOHNC010000428.1:0-1928 GCA_050730415.1 Planctomycetota bacterium | reverse complement strand
CCGCGGCGCGCCCGCTTCGTCCACTTCGTCTACTTCGTCCACGTCGTCCACGTTGTCCGGTTCGTCCGGTTCGTTCGGTTCGTTCGCCTCGTCCGGGGCCTCCAATTCGTTCTCGCTCGCCGGGCCGCTCGGTTCAACCGCTGCCGCTCGATCCTCCTCCGCGGCCCGATCGCTCGGGGCAGCCTGCGCAACCGGCCCGCCCACGGCGCCCGCCACGGGCGACACGGGCGACACGGGCGACGCAGGTGTCGCAGCCGTCGCCGAGGTTCCGACCGCCGGCTGCTGCTTCCCCGACTGCGGCATCCTTTGCTTCTTGCTTCCCGCCTTCACCTTCCGCGTCAGTTCGATCGGCGTGCGGGCGCGCAGCACCCGCAGCCCTTCGGCGGTCAGCGCGATGCGCGGGTAGCGGCCTTCCTGCGATTCGGCGAGGTATCCCAGCGCCACCAGTTGGCGGCCGAGCGCCAACCATTGCTCCACCGAGCGTTCCCCGCCGATGTTGTAGGTGGACAGCGAATCGTGCTGCCACTTCAGCGCCACCGTGGAGGCTTCCCCGGTCAGCAGCCCCGCAATGTAGCGCATGCCGCAGCCGAAGTCAGGGCTGTGTTCCTTCAACCGATACACGCAAGACATGAACTTCTGCGCCGGCACCGTGGCGTCGAAGCGTTCGCGGGTTTCCAGGCAGGCATCGCACGCGCCGCAGTTGCCTTCCGGGAAGGTCTCCCCGAAATACCCCAAGAGCGGCACCCGCCGGCAGCCGGGATGGTCGGCGTAGTCGGTCACCTTGTACAGCAGTTCGCGCGCGATCGCCTGCTCCTTCTTGTCTTCCTTCTGTTCGATGAAGCGCATCTGTTTAACCAAGTCCCCGCGGCTGTACAGCAGCAGACATTCGGCGGGAAAGCCGTCGCGGCCGGCCCGGCCGGTTTCCTGGTAGTACCCCTCGATGTTCTTCGGCAGATCGTAGTGCACCACGAATCGCACGTTGGCCTTGTTGATGCCCATCCCGAAGGCGATGGTGGCGCAAACCACCCGGACCTCGTCGCGCAGGAACGCTTCCTGCGTGGCGGTGCGTTCTTCGGGGTCGAGCCCCGCGTGGTAGGGCTTGGCGGCGACGCCTTCGGCCGCCAGCCGTTCGGCGAGGTCCTCCGTGGACCGGCGCGACTGGCAGTACACGATGCCGCATTCTTCCGGGCGGACCTCGACGAAATCCAGCACCTGCTCCGCGGCCTGTTTTTTCGGCCGCACCCGGTAGATCAGGTTGGGCCGGTTGAAGCTGGCGACGTAGACGCCCGGGTTGCGCAGCTTGAGCTGCTTGACGATGTCGGCGCGCACCCGCGGCGTGGCGGTGGCGGTGAGCGCCATGAACGGAATCTCCGGCAGCGCGCGGCGCAGTTCCACCAGCTGGCGATATTCGGGTCGGAAATCATGGCCCCATTCGCTGATGCAGTGCGCTTCGTCGATGGCGATGCGCGCCATCGGCCAGCCGTGCAGGCGCTCCAGAAACTCCTCGGTCATGAGCCGCTCGGGCGCGACATACAGCAACCGGCAGGCGCCCGCGTCGATCTCGCGCAGCCGTTCGCGCGTCTGCGGATATTTCAGCGTCGAATTCAGGAAGGTCGCCGGCACGCCGGCCGCCTGGAGCTGATCGACCTGGTCTTTCATCAGCGCGATGAGCGGCGAGACGACCAGCGTCAGGCCGGGGCTGAGCAGCGCCGGCAGTTGGAAACACAGCGATTTGCCGCCGCCGGTCGGCAGCAACGCAAACACGTCGCGGCCGGCCAACGCATCGCTGACGATCGCCTCCTGCAACGGTCGAAACGTGTCGAAGCCGAAGTATTTCTTGAGCGCCGTGTGCAGCGCGGCGGCGGTTGCCGAAGCACCCGCCGATCCCGAGGCGCCAGCCGGCGCGGGCGGCGCGGGCGGGCTGTCCG
>JBOHNC010000427.1:0-11717 GCA_050730415.1 Planctomycetota bacterium | reverse complement strand
CTGGGCCGACTACACCAATGACCATCAGCGATCCGTTGACTGGCAGTTCACAGTCGATAACGCCCGCGTCAAACTGAAGTCCCTCTACCCGAATCTTTAGACATGACAGAACACTAGCTTCAGATGTCGGTTCGGGCCGGGCAGGCTGGGAAATAGACAGCGGCAGGCGCCGGGGCCGGACTGGGACGAGTCCAGGGGGAAGCTGGTGCCTCCGGAGGTAGGCGTCGGCGCGGAGCCGAATGTATGTTTGGGCTGAAGAAGCCAGTCTGATGACCGGCGCTCCCAGGCCGGGCCGGCCGAGCGCGGAAACGCGTCCGGTCCGCACGAGCAGAGTATGATGGGCCGGGATGCTGCGGGCGGAGCGATTGGACATGGAGCCTTGGAACACAGCGCACGCCGAGCCGGCGCCACGCGGCCGACGCAGGAGAACGGGGTGGGTTCTGGCCTGGCCGCTCCTGGTCGCCGGCTGGCTGGTCGGCTGCACTCCCCCGGCGGCGGCGGCACAGCATGTGCCAGCAGGCGATGATCGGATCCCGCTCCAGATTCCCGACGATCCGGCGGCCCGCGCGCTGGCCGAAGCCATCCTGCGCCGAGACGGCGCCTGGGCGCACCGGCTGCTGACGGCCGACCCGTCGCTGGCCGCGGTCACCTTCGGCCTCGACCTGCCCCCGAACGGCCCGCAGCCCGGTCGGCGGCTCGAATTGAACGCCACCCAATTGGCGCTGGCGCTGAACTGCCCGCTCGATTTCGTGAAGGGGCTCATCGACGCCGGCATTCCGCCCGCCACCCGCGACACGCAGGGGCAGCCGCTGCCCGATGCCTTGCAGCCGCTCACGATCGCGCTTTTCGTACAGCACGATCTGGCGCTGGCGACGCTGCTGGCCCAGCACGGCGTGCCAGTCGACGTCCCCGGCGACAGCGGCCACACGCCGCTGGAGCGGGCCTGCGGCATCTGGTACGGCGGCGTCGGCGATGCGGTCGGGTCGCATCCGCTGACGGTGGCGACGCCGACGGCCCTGTGGCTGCTCGATCACGGCGCCAGCCCCACCGCCTGGCACGGCGGCCGGCGGCCGGTCGCGCAGGAATTGCTGGCGCGGCTGGCCTTCGCGGCGCGCGCCGGCGGGCCGCCGAACATCCGCACCGCCGAGCAACCTTTGATCCGACGGCTGTACCGCGCCGCGCCGCAGCCGATCCAGCCGGTGCCGCTGCTCCTGTTTCTGTTGGCGCTCGGCGCAACCGGCTGGTTCGTCCGGCGCCACGACCGCCGCAGCCGGCCGACGCCCGAAGCCGAATCGGCCGCCGTCACCGCGCTGATGCAACCTCCCGCCTCCGCCGCCAACTGGCAGGGCGAAGAAGAACCGCTGATGCCCGAAGCGGAAGCGCGCGCCTTCGTCCTCCTGCGCCGCCGCTGGCAACGGCTCCAGTGGGCCACGCTGCCGTTTTTCTGCGCCGGCGCAGTGGCCTACTCTCAGGCGCGGCTCGATCCCTACCTCAGCCACATCGATACTTGGGGGCTGATCGCCTGGATGCTCGGCGCGCTCGCCGGCGGGTACTTCCTGAGCTGGCTGCCGCACTTCGCGCTGCGCGCCGTGCTGTGGCCGGCGATTCTGGTCGTGGCGGTCGGCTGGGCGGTGCTGCTCCCGGCCAACGAAGCGTGGTGGATGGCGACGTCCTTCGGCGCGACCGGCAACGCCGTGCTGTTTACCGGCGCGGCGCTGACCGGTGCTGCCTTCGTGCTGCTGGGCGCGGGGGTGGCATGGCTGAGCGTGCGGGCGGCCTGGACGCAGTGGCGCTGGCGGCGAGCCCTGCAACGGCGCGGGCCGGTGCGCGAAGACACCGGCGTCGAAGACCGCGCCGGCTGGGATCAGGGCGGGAACGAAAAGCGCCAAGCATGAAGGTCCCTGCGGCCCGGGGTGCAGGTCGGCCTCAGAGCTCCCGAAAGCCCCCCACCGCGGCCGCCGCTACAATGGCATTCGGAGTTCCCCCACTTCGATGACGCTTCCGCCACCGCCCTCGCCCAACCGGTTCCGTCCCTACATGCGCCGCCCCCGCTACCCGGAGCGACCGCCGTTCCGCAGGGGTGACTGGCTGCGCGCGGGCGCGCCCATCCTGGCCATGTTGCCTTCTTTCGTCCAGATTTTCTCCTAGACCGCGGCGACCAAGGGTCCGGCCGTGGCCGCCTGTGAGTATGCAGGTGCCGCCGCCATCTTGGGTTTCTACCTGTACGCCTTCATGAGCACGCGCTGGCTGCTGGTCTTTCTTGCGGCGGACGGCTTCAGTCTCTTGGCCGGCGTTTTCTGTACCCTTCGAGCGATCGCTGCCACCGCCGAATTCATCGCTCCAGCCTTGGGCCGCAGCCGCCTGGACATCGCCGGCCTGCTTGTTCTTTACCTGGCCGGCTGCCTGGTTGCCATCGTGACCCTCGCTTTGACGGGCTCCGATCTGAAGCGCCTTTGGCTGCTTTTGCGCATCTATTTCGGCCATCCACCACCGCCCAACCTTGGCGACGATCCGGACGACTACCCTGTTCCGCCCAACTGGGATGAAAGTCCCCCGCTACCGCCAAAGCGGCGCGGTCGCCGCTGATCGTCCGCCCGCTGGCGGCTTTGGAATTGCGCTTTCGCGGCTAGAATGGAACCTCCGCCGAACGGGTTGGCGGAAACGGCCGAGCCGGACCAGCAGGCTGACCAAGCCACACGGGCCGAACAGGCTGAACAGGGGGGAACGTCGCGGTGCCGCAACAGGAAGGCTATGTCGCCTTGGCGCGGCGCTACCGCCCGCAGACTTTCGACGAAGTCGTCGGTCAGAACGGCGTCGCCCAGACGCTGCGCAACGCCATCGCGCTGAATCGCCTGAGCCACGCCTACCTGTTCACCGGGCCGCGCGGCTGCGGCAAGACCACGCTGGCGCGTATTTTCGCCAAGAGCCTGAACTGCCGCGCCAGCGACACGCCGACGCCCACCCCGTGCGGAAAATGCGTCTCCTGCCTGGCCATCGCCGCCGGCGAAGACCTTGATGTGCTCGAAATGGACGGCGCCTCGCACAATTCCGTCGACGATGTCCGAGCCCTGCGCGAATCGCTGGCCCAGGCCACCACCGGCTCACGCTTCAAGATCATTTACATCGACGAAGTTCACATGCTCTCCACGGCCGCCTTCAACGCGCTGCTGAAAAGCCTCGAAGAACCGCCCGCGCACGTCAAATTTATTTTCGCCACCACCGACCCGCAGAAGCTACCGGCGACCATCATCGCCCGCTGCCAACGCTACGAAATCAAGCTGATCGGGCCGGCCGACATGGCGGCGGTGCTGGAACGGCTGTGCGCGGCCGAAAAAATCGAGTGCGAAACCGGGGCCATCCCCGCGATCGTCCGCGCCGCGAAGGGCGGCCTGCGCGACGCCGAGAATCTGCTCGACCAAGCCATCTGCTACGGCGCCGGCAAACTCACCCGCGCCGCGGTCGAAGACCTCTCCGGCGCGATCAGCGACCTGACGCTCAGCGAAATCATCGACGGCGCGCAGGCCCAGGACCTCGGCAAGGCGCTCGGCGCGGTGGCGCGCTCGCTGAGCGGCGGCGCGCAGCCGGGCGACCTGCTGAACGGCCTGATCGAATATGTCCACGCGATCATGATGTGGAAGACGCTCGGGCCCGATCACCCTGACCTCGTGGTCTGGAAGCACCACGGCCGGGCGCTGGAAGCGCAGGCCCTGCGCTGGACGCCGGCCTACACGCTGACCGCGCTGCAGATTTTGCAGCAGGTGGAAAAGGAACTGCGCTTCTCCCCCTACCCCCGCATGGCGCTCGACGCCGCCGTCGCCCAGCTCAGCCAACTGCCGGACCTGCTGGACCTCGCCGCGGTGCTGCGCGAACCGGCTGGATTTGCAAACAGCCCACCGCCGCAGGCCGGGCCGAACACACTCGCAGGCGGCGGCCCTCCCGGTGGGATGCGATCGGCTCCGCCCGCGAATTTTGCCGGACGCGATCCGCAGCGCGGTCCCGGCACCGCTGGCAACCCCGGCGGAACCGGTGGCCCCGGCGGATTCGGTTCGGCGGGCGGACCGGGCGGTTCGAGCGGCCCCAATGCCGGCGGCGGACCGAACCCCAACACGCGCCCGCGTTCCTATTCCACCGCCGCGCCAGCCGCTACGGCCGCCGCTGCGCCCACGGCGGCCGCACCGGGCGGAACTCGACCGACCCCGGCAGCCGCACCGCACCCGACTGCGCCTGCCAGCGCTCGCCCGGCCCCAGCCGGCGGCTCCGGCGCCAGCGGCGTGGAAGGCAGCATCGCCGCCGGCTACACCCGCGAATCGGTCCTGGCCGCGCTCGGCGTCGAATTCAAGCCCAACCTGCGCAACATTCTCATCCACGCCAACGGGCTGTTCGTCAAGAGCGCCGACGACCGTCACGAACTGGTGGTGCTGCTGGGCCACGGCAGTCCGCAGAAAAGCCGCGCGCTCGAAGCCGGCGCGGAGGATCTGCTCGCCCGCCTGGCTGAAACCCTCGGGGGCCAGTGGACATTGACCCTCCGCGGCGGCGTGGAAGGAGCGTCCATATCGGGCCGCCATCAGGTGCTCCGCCCCCAGTCTTCCGGCCCGCTGCCGGCCACCGCGGGCAACGACTCGGCGGCGCACGAACAATCTGGCCCCGGCGGCGGCGCGCCGAACGGACCGCCGCCGCTGTCGCCGGCGGTCGAAAACGCGCTCGATCTGTTCGGCGGAGAAATCGTGGACCACCGGCCGCCGCCCCAGAAGGACGCTGGCGACGGGGACGGTCGGTAGAATAGGAAGGCGGCCGCCCGACGGCCGGAGGAGACTGCACGGTGTTCGGAGGTTTGGGCGACATCAAGAAAGCCCTGCAGATGGCAGGGCAGTTCCAGGGAAAAATGGCGGAGATCAAACGCCAGGCGGCCGAAATCAAGGTCCAGGGCGACGCCGGCGCGGGACTGGTCACCGTCGAAGCCAACGGCGCGATGGAAATTCTGTCGGTGAAAATCGACCCCAGCCTGCTGCGCGACACCCCCGACATCGACCTGACGCAGGAACTCATCGCCGGCGCCTGCAACCAGGCGCTGCAGAAGGCCAAAGCCGCCTTCAAGGAAATTCTGCAGAAGGAAATGGGCGGCGTGCTGCCGCCGGGCATGGACATCCCCGGGCTGTAGGCACGCCGTGGCGGATCAAAGGGAAGGATGGAACGTGGCGACCGGCGGCGGCAATGCAGGCGAACTCTTCGGACGGCTGGTGCGCCAACTGGCCGACCTGCCCGGCATCAGCACTCGCGCCGCCGAGCGGATTGCTTTTCACCTCATGAGCCGCCCGGTCGTCGACTCCGAGGCCCTCGCCCAGACCCTGCTGGAATTCCGCCGCCGCATGCGGCTGTGCGCAGTCTGCTTCACGCACTGCACCGGAACGCTCTGCCCCCTGTGCGCCGATCCCCACCGCGACCACGGCCTGATCTGCGTGGTCGAACAGGCCGCCGATATCGCCGCCTTCGAACGCTCCGGCGTCTACCGCGGCAGCTACCATGTGCTGCTCGGCCGCATCTCCCCGCTGGCCGGCGTCACCCCCGAAGACCTCACCATCGACGGCCTGCTTGCCCGCGTCGCCGGTCGGCTGGGCAGCGACGATCCGTTCGACCCGGGTCTGCCGGCCGATGCACCGATCCAGCCGCCAAGGTCGTCAGATACGGCCGCGGCCGATGCCGCCGCCGAAGGCGCCGAACAGGACGCGGCCCTGGAAACCCAACAGGCGCTCAACCGCGCCTCCGCCGCGCTGCGCGACGAACCGCCGCCGGAGCTCGCCGCAGCAGCCGCCGGCGAACTGCGCGACACGCTGGCGCCCTTCCCCTGGCTGCGCCAGCCGGCGCGGGAGGTCATCGTCGCCACCAGCGCCACCGCCGAAGGCGAAGCCACCGCTCGCTTCCTGCAGCAGGCGCTCCAAGCCTTCCCGGTCACCGTCACCCGCATCGCCCGCGGCCTGCCGATCGGCGCCGAAGTCGCCTTCGCCCAGCGCTCCACCCTGGCCACCGCGCTGCAGAATCGGCTGCCGTTCGATGACACGCTGGGCGCGACATTCCGAGGCTGAATGCAAATTTAATGCCAGTCTTCAGTTGAAATAGGGGTTTCCTTCTATCTAATTAGAGCCGGTGGTGGGTGACGGTTACAGGGGGTTTCGCAGCGATGATGAGTCAACGGCTGGTCATGGACCAGCGGATGAAAATCACCATCCACCAGATTCTTTCGAATGAACTCCTCCAGCTTCCCACGCAGGAGTTCAACGAACGCATCGACCGCGAAATCATGGAAAACCCGGTCCTCGTTCTCGACGACAGCGAAAACCAGATCACCGTCGACGACCCGGCCGCCGCCAAAGAACGCGGCCCGGTGGCCGGCCCCGAAGTCTCCCCCGAATACAAGGAACATCAAACCACCGGCCAGGAGGGCGCCGAACCCCTGGTCGGGCCCGACGGCGGCAACGGTTCCAGCGAAGCCGGCGGCGAAGACCGGCTCCCGGCCGAACTCTCCGGCGAAGGCGGCGGCCTGCCCACCACCGCCGCCGAACGTTCCGACGAAGCGCGCGGCGCCGCCGAAGACGCCGCCGCCGAAGAACTGCCCACCGGCTCCCAGGCCTCCGACGAAAATGAACTCAAATCCTTCGACGCCCCCGATCCCGAGTGGGACAGCGACTACGGCGGCGGCGGCGGCGGGCGGCTCAACTACGAAGCCTCCGAACGCAAAATGGAGGCGATGAACAACACCGCCGCGCTCGCCACCACCCTCGAAGACGCCCTCACCCTCCAGATTCACCTGCTGAACGAAAGCGACCGGCTGAAGGAACTGGCCGAACTCATCGTCGGCAATCTCGGCCGCGACGGCCGGCTGCACATCGATCTGCCAATGTGCTTCGCCTTCGACACGCGCGAGCTGGCCCACTACCTCGACGAACTGTACAAAAGCTGCCTGGAAGGCGTCTGGACCCGGCTGCACAAGCAGTTCAAAAGCGTGCTCGACGAACGCTGCGGCCTCGGCCGCAAAACCATCCGCAAAACACCGGCGTGGAAAAAAATCGAGAGCCTGAAAAATTCCCTGGCGCTCGGCGTCATGGATACCGAATCAACCGCCATTTCCGACATGCTCAACCAGGAAATCCTGAAAGCCTACGACCAGGCCGGCGCCATCGCCCAGCGCGCCGTCGCCTCCAAACTCCGCGTCGTCATGGGCGCCGAATTCGAACGCCTCGTCTCCGCCGGCAACAACCGCGAATTCTTCTGCCAGGCCCGCAACATCTGCGCCGCTCACCAGGGCCAGCGCCTGCCGCTGGTCCATCCTTCGCCCAACGATCTTGAAATGGAGGAAGCCCTCACCCTCGTCCAGAACCTTGACCCCGCCGGCGTCGGCGCGCGCTCGGTCAAGGAATGCCTGCTATTGCAACTCTACCGCATCAAGGGCGACACGACGCTCGAGGAGCAGATCGTCGATCAGCACCTCGACGACCTGGGCGCCAACCGCCTGCCCAAAATCGCCAAGGCGCTCAACGTCGACATCGACGACATCAAGGCCGCGCGCATCGTCATCACGCGCCTTAATCCGAAACCGGGGCTGATGTTCGGCGAGCAGCGCAGCCGGCGCATCGTGCCGGATGTGGTGGTCGAGGAAATCGACGGACGCTGGGTGGCCCACATCGCCGACGAAACGCTGCTCGACCGCATCCAGTTCAGCGGCGATTTCGTCGAAAAGGACGTGCGGCTGAGCCGCCGCCACAACGGCACCAATGGCCAGCCCGAAGCGGTCCTCCGCCCCCGCAAGGACCTCGAAGGCAAAACCCGCGAGTGGCTCAACGAAAAAATCCGCAACGGCCGGTGGCTCAAGGACGCCATCTGGCAGCGCTACAACACGCTGCGCAAAATCACCGAAGTGCTCCTCGACCGCCAGCGCGAATTCTTCGAAAAAGGCCACTCGGAAATCAAACCGCTGCAGATGCAGGAAGTCGCCGACCGCATCGGCGCCCACGTTTCGACCGTCTCCCGCGCGCTGATGGACAAATACATCCAGACGCCGCACGGCCTGTTCCGGATGCGCGATTTTTTCACCTCCGGCTTCAGCACCCACGCGTCCGCCGCCGGCGATGCCGACGACGGTGACAGCGAGAGCGACGGCGAGACCGGCGCGGAGGCCGGTGGGAATACCGCGAGCGGGTCGAACGGGAGTCATGGAGCCGACGGCAACGGCGCCGACGACGAAGCGCACTCGAACACCGCCGTCATGAACTTCATCAAGAATCTGATCGGCGCCGAGGACGCCAAGGCGCCCCTGTCGGACGAATCGATCATGCGCCGCGTCCGGGACGAAATGAAAATCGACATCGCCCGCCGCACCGTCGCCAAATATCGCGAAAAGCTCCGCATCCCCAGCAGCCGCGATCGCCGCACCTTCTGATCCGAGAAACGCCGGGAACGGACGCGGAGCCGACTGGACAGTTTGGACGAAGAAGCCGGTTTGATGACCTGTGCATGACCCACATTTTTTTGGCGCTTTTTTGTTTTCCAGCCCCGGCTTTCCCCCGTTCTTGAGGCCACGCCACAAGGCCGTCGCCCGCGTGATGCTTTTAGCGCCGGAGGCGCGGCAGATGCATAGCCCAGTAGACGGCTGGAGTGCGCAGCGCGGAACCCGTCTGCTGGGAATGCGGTGCGCTGCAACGCTCCCGCGCGATCCGAAGCAGAACCACCCACACGACCTTCCCTCGCGCGGGATCGTATCCGGCGCTCAACGAAGCGAATGCATTTCAGCCTGTCGCCTGCGAGGTTCCGCGCGGGAGAACGGGGAGGGTGCAACACCGCCTCAGCCCGCGCGGGCGGTCTGACGACCGTGCACCAGGGGTAGCCTGCGGATGACCTCCGGCAACCCCTGGCTTTGTTACCTCGCGCCGTTGGCGCGAAGAGCCGGAGCCGGCAGGATGCCGGCGTTCCCGGGAATGTGCGCGGGCGCGGAGCCGATTGGACCGTTTGGACGAAGAGGCCGGTCTGATGACCGGCGTTCCCGGGGCCCGACCCGGCGCCTTACAGCGCTTTCCCGGTCAGGGCGGTCAGCGCCTCTTTGTAGCACTTGATCGTGTTGTCGATGACGTGTTGCGGCAGCGGCGGCGCGGGCGGTTCCTTGTTCCAGCCGGAACCTTCCAGGTAGTCCCGCACGAACTGCTTGTCGAGCGAAAACTGGACCTTGCCCGGCGTGTATTTGTCCTTCGGCCAAAAGCGGCTCGAATCCGGCGTCAGCACTTCGTCGATCAGGATCACGCGCCCTTCGAACAGCCCGAACTCGAACTTCGTGTCGGCGATGATGATGTTCTTGGTCAGAGCAAAGTCGCGCGCCATCTGGTAGATGTCGATGGAATACCTGCGCAACGTTTCGGCCACGTCCCCGCCGACGATCTCGGCGGCGCGGGTGAAGCTGATGTTCTCGTCGTGGCCTTCGGTCGCCTTCGTCGCAGGCGTGAACAGCGGTTCGTCCAGCCGGCTGCCGCTTTTGTAGCCGCGCTTGAGCTTGAGCCCGCAGACCGACCCGGACTGCTCGTATTCCTTCAGACCCGAACCGGCCAGGTAGCCGCGCACCACGCATTCGACCGGCAGCACCTGGGTCTTCTTGACCAGCATCGAACGGCCTTCGAGCACCTCCTTGTATTTGTGGAGCACCGCCGGCATCTTGGCGATCTCGGTGGTGATGTAGTGGTGCTCGATCTTCATCTTCTCGGAAATCATTTCAAACCAGAATTTGGACATCTGCGTCAGGATGATGCCCTTCTGCGGAATCGGGTCGGGCAGCACGGAGTCGAACGCGGACAGCCGGTCGGTGGCCACGATCAGCAGCGTGTCGCCGAGGTCGTAGACGTCGCGAACTTTGCCGCGCGCCAGCAGCTTGCAGTCGGGGAATTCGGTTTTGTAGACAGCTGACATCGTTGGGGAACCTCCCTGGAATTGAAACCCTCAGCCCCCAGGACCGTGGGTTGCGAATCTCAGATACAATCAAAAACCTGTTTCAGGCGAATCAGGAGTTCGGGATGCCTGCATCATATGGCAATCGTTTGAAATGCCAATCAACCTCAATGGCATCCCTGCGCGCGGCCGGAGCGCTCTGCGCCGGCCTGCTGTGGACGGCTTTGCTGCCGCTCACGGCCGCTCAAACGGGCCCGGGCGCTTTGCCCGCTGCACCCGGCACCCCCGTCACCCACCCCACGCCGGACACCGTGCCGGCGCCGAACCTGCCGGCCAACGCCAAAGCGCATGTGGCACTGCTGGCGACACCGCCGGCCCCAACGACCCCGACGGCCCCGATGGCCGGCGACGGTGCGGGCGGACCGCCGACACCCGGCGGCAATGGCGACGGCGACGGCGGTCCGGCCGGGGGAACGCCTGACGCGGGAGCCGGTTCGACCGGTACGGGCGGCGCGACGGCGCATGCCGCGTGGAACTTCGAACAGTTCGCGACCGCGGCCGGCGTGTATGTACTCGACACCCGCACCGGCACGGTGGAAACGGTCACCGCCGAAGGCCAGCGCTACGGGTTTGCCTTCGCGGGGCTGGAAACCGCGCCGGCCGGGAGCCTGCGGACGGTGGGCCGGTTCAGCGCGAGCCTGGTGGCAGGGGCCTTGTTTGTGCTCGACCGCGACCGCGGCGTGCTGGAACGGATCCGGCTGAGCGACCTGACGCGCGCGGTGATGGTTGCGGCCGGCGGTGGGAGTGGCGGCAGCGGACCGGTGACCGGGCCGAATGGCGCTGCGGGCGGCACGGCGGGGAGCGGGTCGACCGGACCCAATGGGTCAACCGGACCGGTGGGCCCGAACGGCAACGAGCATCTCGCGCCGCCGCCGACCTACGGCGTGCCGGCGCCGCCGGCGAAACTCACCGACGCCGACCGCAAGCAGTCGCAGCGCGATATCGACGACTATTCCGACCTGATCGGCTATCCCTACATGGGCCATCCGGTGGCCCACGGCTACGAACTGGACCTGACGGTGGCCAACAAGGGCAAGCGCCTGCTGGCGGCGCTGGAATGCACGGTCGAATGTCGCGACCCGGACACCGGCAAAACCATCACGCAGCGTCTGTATTTCCGCCGCAACAACGGCACGACCGATGCACCGCCCGCCCCAGGCAAGGAAATCGATGTGACGATCACGCTGCCCACCACGCAGATTTCTCCGGTGATTTCGGTCAACACGACCTACCTGGCCTTCGGCGATTAGAAAATATTCCCCCCCGAGACACAGAGCCACACAGGAATGACGAGGTTTCGGGGAAGAAACCAAAACCGGGAAGCGCGAGAAAAGGCAAACGAGAAAGCCGAGGGAGGCATGCGGATGCAGGGCGGGTTGGAGCCGCTGGGGCTGGAATCGCTGCGGTTCGAATACCAAAGCGGTGGCATCGCGCGGCTGCCGGAGGGACATTCGACGGGGTGGCGGTCGCTGCCGGGCCTGATGTTTTCGCAGGTCGGACAGGGCGCGGAACGGCTGGAGGTCGCGGGCGAGGCGCCGGTCGAGGCGCAGGTGGGCGACCTCATCCTGCTGCCGGCCGGCGTGCGGCACAAGGTCGATGTAATCGGCGGAGCGGAAACCCGGCGCTGGGTGCACGTTCACTACAGCCTGGTCGATCGTCTGGACCTCACCGACGGCCTGACCTTGCCGCGGCGCATCCCCCCGCCGTCCGGCGCGCAGGTCGGCGCGCGGATCGCC